>NZ_CP038865.1:270000-605000 GCF_004792515.1 Vagococcus xieshaowenii
GGATTGTGGCTCCGGCATTCGAGGGTTCGATTCCCTTCATCCGCCTTTGTTTCAAAATATTAATATTGGGCTATAGCCAAGCGGTAAGGCAACGGACTTTGACTCCGTCACTCGTTGGTTCGAATCCAGCTAGCCCAGTTCTTTTTTTTTATAAGGCGGTATAGCCAAGTGGTAAGGCAGAGGTCTGCAAAACCTTTATCATCGGTTCAAATCCGGTTACCGCCTTTCACAATGTGTTACTTTTGCCGGCGTGGCGGAATTGGCAGACGCGCTGGACTCAAAATCCAGTGATCTCACGATCGTGCCGGTTCGACCCCGGCCGCCGGTACTAGTTAAAGCACCAACGTATAAATTACGTTGGTGCTTTTCTTTTTTTGTGTGATAGTATGGAAGATTAATCCTTGCAAAATAAAAAAATAACACCAAATATTATGCAGCTAAGGTGTTATTTTTAAACAAATAAAAAATTATTCGAAGTAGATGTCTGTGTGAAGGGCACATTTTGGATTAAATGGATGATTACAATGTGCACATTTTTCTTGTTGGTAGTCGGAGTAGTTTAATAAACAACGACAGTTGCCACACATGACAGGATGGGGATGTGTCTTTTTTATTGGGGAAAAAAGATGATGTTCTAATTGATTATGGCACTTAAAACAGGCGTAATAGCGTTGACATTTTTTGCATAAAAGAGCTACTACATCATTGGATTGATGGTAATGAAGACATCGACCTTGTTCGTCTAGTTCTAGACCATATAGTTGCATAAATAACATCCTTTCTATACAGTGATAGCTAATTATATTATAATGAGCAAAAAAATAAAAGGTGGTCAGATATGAAAGTGAAAGATATGACAGTAATTGCTATGATGATTGCAATTATTATAATGTTAGGATTAATTCCCCCTGTTCCGCTAGGCTTTATTCCTGTACCAATAGTATTTCAAAATATTGGTATTATGTTAGCAGGAATAATATTAGGTGCTAAACGTGGAGGCTTTGCGGTAGTATTATTTCTTATACTTGTTGCAATTGGTATGCCTTTATTAAGTGGTGGTAGTGGGGGTATTTCTGTTTTTGTAGGCCCTACCTCGGGTTATCTAATGGGATGGTTAGTATCTACGTTTATTATAGGTTATGCAAAACATTTATTTATAGAGACTAAAAATCCTATATTTAGGTGTTTAATTATCTGGCTACCAGGAGTACTATTTGTTGATATATTAGGTTCGATTGGTCTGATGATAGTAACTAATATGAATGTGACAACAGCGTTAATATCTAATTTAGCTTTTTTACCAGGAGATACATTAAAAGTTATCTTCGTTGTGACAATCGCTAGTCGTTTATTAAAGTTACCGTTGTTCAGTCGTTAATAGAATCGAATTGGCAATAGCATAAAAAACATAGTATAATAAAGCAGAAAAGAGGCATCCAACAAAACCTTTTTGTTGAGTGTCTTTTTATTTTGAAAAGTGGATTTGAGGAGGGGAAAAAATGACTTTAAATCCTTATGAATTGTATGAAAAATTATTGGAACAAATTGATCCTGAGAAACAGTTGGTACAAGAAGAATTGTTTCAAAAGGGTAAGATTGAAAAAGTTATCGTAAAGAAACAAAGTAAAATTTGGGAGTTTCATTTATCTTTTCAAGAAATTTTACCAGTGGAGTGGTTACATCAATTAGTTTTAGCATTAAAACATAGTTTTTCAGAAATTGCGACAGTTGATGTGATGATTTCTGCAGAAAATGCACAGTATGATGAAGTTAAATTGCAAGAATATTGGCAATATTGTTTACAACATGCAGATGGTAATCCATCTTTAATAAACGGTTCTTTAACCGGAGTGATGCCGCAAATAATTGAAAAAAAAATAGTGGTAATGATTGAAAAGGAAGGAATTGTCTCTTATTTAGATACGCAATTTTTCCCAAGTGTGGCTGCTATTTATGAGCGCTCAGGTTTTCCTAAGTTTAAAATTCAGGCCAGATTGAATCAAGATTTAGCTGAGACAAGACGCTTGGAATTTGAACAACGTCAACGTGAGCAACAAGAGAAAATGATGGCAGCGGCGGCTGAAGCGGTTGCTAAAAATGAACAACTTAAAGAGAAACGTAAAAACGAAGTACCAGTTTTGGAAGGTCCTATTCAATTGGGACGTAATATTCAAGACGATGAACTTATCGTGCCGATGAAAGATATCTTAGAAGAAGAACGTCGTGTGACGATTGAAGGTTATGTATTCGATACTGAAGTCCGTGATTTACGTTCAGGTCGTAAAATTTTAATTATTAAAATGACAGATTATACGTCTTCTTTTATTGTGAAAAAGTTTTCTAACGGTGAAAAAGATGAGGCAGTATTTGCGAATATAAAAAAAGGTTTGTGGCTAAAAGTTCGTGGTAGTGTTCAGGAAGATACGTTTATGCGTGACTTAGTCATGAATGCTCAAGATTTAATCGAAGTTAAAAAAGCTAAAAGACAAGATAAGGTCGCAGATGATCAAAAACGTGTGGAATTTCATGCGCATACTAATATGAGTACTATGGATGCGTTACCGAGTGCAAAAGATTTGGTTAAACAAGCTGGGGATTGGGGAATGCCCGCCATTGCAATTACCGATCATGCAGGGGCGCAAGCTTTTCCAGATGCCCATCATTCGGGTAAAGCCAATGGTGTGAAGGTAATGTACGGGATTGAAGCTAATGTTATTGATGATGGGGTGCCGATTGCTTACAACGAAGCACCTATTAATCTATCCGATGCAACCTATGTCGTATTTGATGTTGAAACTACCGGCTTATCGGCTGTTTACGATACGATAATCGAATTAGCTGCAGTTAAGATGCATAAAGGAAATATCATCGAGACGTTTGAAGAGTTTATTGATCCTGGGCATCCATTATCTCAAACAACTATTAATTTAACGGGAATTACTGATGATATGGTCCGTGGTTCAAAATCAGAACGAGAAGTTTTAGAGTTATTTAAAGTATTTTGTGGTGATGATATCTTAGTTGCACATAATGCTAGCTTTGATATGGGCTTTTTAAATACGAGTTATGAAAAGTATGATATGGGTGAAGCACCAAATCCTGTCATTGATACCTTGGAATTATCTCGTTTCTTACATCCACAATGGAAAAGCCATCGCTTGAATACACTAGCTAAAAAGTACAATGTTAATTTAGAACAACATCACCGCGCTATTTATGATTCAGAGTCAACGGGACATTTATGTTGGATTTTTGTCAAAAAAGCGCAAGAAGAACATGGAATTACTCGTCATGATGAATTTAATCAGCATGTGGGTGAAGGGGATGCTTATAAACGAGCACGTCCGTTCCATGCGACGATTTATGCACAGACACAATCGGGCTTAAAGAATTTGTTCAAAATAATTTCAGCCTCTAATGTGGATTACTTTTACCGTGTCCCACGTGTCCCACGTTCATTATTAACGAGTTTACGTGAAGGATTGATTGTAGGTTCTGCTTGTAGTAATGGTGAAATATTTGAAGCCATGATGCAAAAAGGCTATGAAGAAGCCCGTAATCGTGCCAAATTTTATGATTTTATTGAAATTATGCCTAAACCTGTATATGCGCCGTTATTAGAAAATGAAATGATTAAGAACGAAAAAGACTTAGAAGAAATTATTGGTAATTTGTGTAAAATTGGTGAAGAGCTAGGGAAACCAGTTATTGCAACAGGCAATGTTCATTACTTACAACCTACCGATAAAATTTATCGTGAAGTGTTAGTCAGCTCATTAGGTGGCGCAAGTATGTTAAATCGTACAAAATTACCAGAGGTTCATTTCCGTACGACGGATGAGATGTTGCAAGAATTTGTCTTTTTAGGGAAAGAAAAAGCTTTTGAAGTAGTCGTGACGAACTCTCGTGAGATGGCCGATCAATTTGAAGAAGTGACACCGGTTAAAACGGACTTATATACGCCAAAAATTGAAGGAGCCGAACAAGAAATCACCGACCTAAGCTATAACGAAGCCCGTCGTTTGTACGGTGAAGAGTTACCAGAGATTGTTGAAAAACGAATTGAAAAGGAACTAAATAGTATTATCGGAAATGGTTTCTCTGTTATTTACTTGATTTCTCAAAAACTGGTACATAAATCTGTAGCTGATGGTTACTTGGTTGGTTCACGTGGTTCGGTTGGTTCTAGTTTTGTAGCCACAATGACAGGAATTACGGAAGTAAACCCGTTGGCCCCTCACTATCGTTGTGACGAATGCCAATATTCAGAATTTTTTGAAGATGGTAGTTACGGTTCAGGATTTGATTTACCAGATAAAGCCTGTCCTAAATGTGGAACTAATCTGAAAAAAGATGGGCATGATATTCCGTTTGAAACATTCTTAGGTTTCCATGGGGATAAAGTACCCGATATTGATTTGAACTTTTCGGGGGATTATCAAGCAAGGGCACATGACTATACTAAAGATTTATTTGGTGAAGAGTATGTGTACCGAGCAGGAACAATCGGAACGGTTGCAGATAAAACAGCCTATGGTTTTGCTAAAGGGTATGAGCGTGATCATAATTTAACTCTACGCAGTGCTGAAATTGATCGTTTAGCAAAAGGGGCAACTGGTGTAAAACGAACAACTGGACAGCATCCGGGGGGGATTATTGTTATTCCTGATTATATGGATGTGTATGATTTCACCCCAATCCAATACCCAGCTGATGACCAAGACTCAGAATGGAAAACGACCCACTTTGATTTCCACTCGATTCATGATAACGTATTGAAACTTGATATCCTTGGACACGATGATCCGACCGTGATTAGAATGTTGCAAGACTTATCAGGGATAGATCCTAAGACGATTCCACCTGATGATAAAGAGACTATGAAAATTTTCTCAGGACCGGATGTCTTAGGTGTGACATCAGAACAAATTTTTTCTAAAACAGGTACGCTAGGTATCCCTGAATTTGGAACGAAGTTTGTTAGAGGAATGTTAGAACAAACACATCCCACAACGTTTGCTGAATTGCTACAAATTTCGGGTCTATCACATGGGACAGATGTATGGTTAGGAAATGCGGAAGAATTGATTCGTCAAGGTCGGGCTTCACTTGCAGAAGTTATTGGATGTCGTGATGATATTATGGTGTATTTGATACATAATGGCCTAGAAGATGGGTTAGCATTTAAAATTATGGAAAGTGTGCGTAAAGGTAAAGGGATTCCAGATGATTGGCAAGCGAGTATGAAAGAAGAAGGAATTCCTGATTGGTACATTGAATCTTGTTTAAAAATCAAGTACATGTTCCCTAAAGCCCATGCTGCGGCGTATGTGTTGATGGCCCTTCGTGTCGCTTACTTTAAAGTACATCATCCTATTCTATATTATGCAGCTTACTTCTCTGTGCGTGCGTCTGATTTTGATTTAGTCGCTATGTCAAAAGGCAAAGAAGCGGTAAAAGATCGTATGAAAGAAATCAACGATAAAGGGATGGAAGCTTCTACTAAAGAGAAGAATCTATTAACCGTTTTAGAACTAGCTAATGAAATGTTAGAACGTGGCTTTGAATTTAAAATGGTAGATTTGTATAAATCAGATGCCAAAGATTTTGTGATTGAAGGGAATAGTTTGATTGCACCGTTTAGAGCCGTTCCAAGTTTAGGTGAAAACGTAGCGAAGCAAATTATGGTCGCTAGGGAAGAACAAGAGTTTTTATCAAAAGAAGATTTAGCTAATCGAGGAAAAGTATCAAAAACAATTATTGAATATTTGAGTGAAAATGGTGTATTGGATGGCATGCCAGACGAAAATCAGTTATCATTATTTGATATGTTTTAAAAAATAAAGGATAGAGAGGACTAAAATATGTTAGAAAGATATACAAGACCAGAGATGAAGGCAATTTGGACGGAGGAGAACAAGTATAAGGCTTGGCTAGAGGTTGAAATCTTAGCGGCAGAAGCTTGGGCGCAAATGGGAGAAATTCCTCAAGCAGATGTCGACAAAATTCGTCGTGATGCTTCATTTGATGTAGAACGTATTTTAGAAATTGAACAACAAACAAGACATGATGTCGTCGCTTTCACGCGTACAGTTTCAGAAAGTTTAGGTGATGAAAGTAAATGGATTCATTATGGCTTAACAAGTACGGATGTAGTAGACACTGCTTATGGTTATTTATTAAAACAAGCAAATGAGATTTTGAAAAAAGATTTAAACCATTTCTTAGAGGTGATTGGTAATAAAGCCAAAGAACATAAGTATACAGTTATGATGGGCCGTACCCACGGTGTACATGCCGAACCAACAACATTTGGATTGAAATTGGCGCTATGGTATTCAGAGATGAAACGTAACATCGAACGTTTTGAACATGCAGCTAAGGGAGTAGAAGCAGGAAAAATTAGTGGAGCGGTTGGAACCTTCGCCAATACCCCTCCAACAGTAGAAGCCTTTGTTTGTGATAAGTTAGGTATTCGCGCGCAAGATATTTCTACACAAGTATTACCACGTGATTTGCATGCGGAATATATTTCAACAATGGCATTAATTGCTACAAGTATCGAAAAATTTGCAACAGAGATCCGCGGTTTACAAAAATCTGAAACACGTGAAGTGGAAGAGTTTTTTGCAAAAGGTCAAAAAGGTTCTTCGGCGATGCCTCACAAACGTAACCCAATTGGTTCAGAAAATATGACAGGCTTAGCACGTGTTATTCGTGGTCATGTAGTAACTGCTTTGGAAAATGTAACTTTATGGCATGAAAGAGATATCTCTCACAGTTCAGCTGAACGTATCATTATCCCAGATACTACCATCTTACTAAATTACATGTTGAACCGTTTTTCTAATATTGTGGAGCATTTAACAGTCTTTCCAGAGAATATGAAACGCAATATGGATGCAACGTATGGCTTGATTTACAGTCAACGCGTATTATTGAAATTGATTGATCACGGCATGACACGTGAAGAGGCCTATGATTTAGTACAACCTAAAACAGCTTATGCATGGGATAATCAAACGCAATTTCGTCCGTTATTAGAAGCAGACGAAAAAATTATGGCTGCTCTAAGTATGGAAGATCTAAATGATGCCTTTGATTATAATTGGCATATGAAATATGTAGATGATTTATTTGAGCGTGTCGGTCTAGGAAGATAATCATTAAATAAAAGTAACAGCAATCGAAGTTGCTGTTACTTTTTTCTATATAGGGAATAACTTGAAATAAACGATGAAAATATAGTATGATAAGGGGAGATATTATAAAAGGAGGCGAGTTAAATGTCACGTGAAGAAGTAGCGTTTGCTATCGAAGAGTTGAAAAAGTCCAATATTCGTATTACCCCACAACGACATGCGGTATTAGAATACTTGATTGAAAGTCATGAACATCCAACAGCGGATGAAATTTATCAAGCATTAGTCCCTCGTTTTCCTAATATGAGTGTCGCAACAGTCTATAATAATTTGAGATTATTTACCAAAATTGGTTTTGTACAAGAGATGCCATACGGAGACTCATCTAGTCGGTTTGATTTTACATCAAAAAAACATTACCATGCAATTTGCAAATCTTGTGGCAAAATTGTTGATACTGTTTATCCTGGATTAGAAGATGTTGAAATGGCAGTCGAACGCTTAACTGGCTATCAAATAAATAGTCATCGCTTAGAACTTTATGGTATTTGTCCAGATTGTCAAAAAAAATAGGGAAATCAATAAATTTTTGTTGCTTTTTATAAAATTAATTGATATATTATTTTAAGTCATCAGCTCAATAACTTAATAAAGATATTTTTGGAAAATAGTTGACTCATTCAACTGTCTGTGATATTCTAATTAAGTTGCTGAAAGGTAACAAACAACTTTAAAAAATATTTTAAAAAAGTAGTTGACCAATTCAACTATTCATGATAATATTTAGAAGTTGTCAGGAACGAAAGTTCTTGAAAAAACAAAATAAAAAAGTTTAAAAAAATTGTTGACAACGTCAACTAAACATGATAAACTTTAGAAGTTGTCATAAAAGACAACGACAAGTTAAAAAACTTTTATGTAGACCTTTGAAAACTGAACAATGAATAAGACAAACCAAATGTGTAGGGTGTTTTACAAAGTGTAAAACAAAACCAACAATTTTTAAATTTTAGTGAAGTAATTCGCTAGCAAACATAAATGAGCGACATCTTCGGATGTTATCAAAACTTTTATTGAGAGTTTGATCCTGGCTCAGGACGAACGCTGGCGGCGTGCCTAATACATGCAAGTCGAACGCTTTTCCTTTCACCGGAGCTTGCTCCACCGAAAGGAAAAGAGTGGCGGACGGGTGAGTAACACGTGGGTAACTTGCCTATCAGTGGGGGATAACACTTGGAAACAGGTGCTAATACCGCATATCTCTTTTGATCGCATGATCGAATGATGAAAGACGCTTTCGGGTGTCGCTGATGGATAGACCCGCGCTGCATTAGTTAGTTGGTGAGGTAATGGCTCACCAAGACCGTGATGCATAGCCGACCTGAGAGGGTGATCGGCCACACTGGGACTGAGACACGGCCCAGACTCCTACGGGAGGCAGCAGTAGGGAATCTTCGGCAATGGACGAAAGTCTGACCGAGCAACGCCGCGTGAGTGAAGAAGGTTTTCGGATCGTAAAACTCTGTTGTTAGAGAAGAACAAGCGTGAGAGTAACTGTTCACGCCTTGACGGTATCTAACCAGAAAGCCACGGCTAACTACGTGCCAGCAGCCGCGGTAATACGTAGGTGGCAAGCGTTGTCCGGATTTATTGGGCGTAAAGCGAGCGCAGGCGGTTCTTTAAGTCTGATGTGAAAGCCCTCGGCTCAACCGAGGAAGGTCATTGGAAACTGGGGAACTTGAGTGCAGAAGAGGAGAGTGGAATTCCATGTGTAGCGGTGAAATGCGTAGATATATGGAGGAACACCAGTGGCGAAGGCGACTCTCTGGTCTGTAACTGACGCTGAGGCTCGAAAGCGTGGGGAGCAAACAGGATTAGATACCCTGGTAGTCCACGCCGTAAACGATGAGTGCTAAGTGTTGGAGGGTTTCCGCCCTTCAGTGCTGCAGCTAACGCATTAAGCACTCCGCCTGGGGAGTACGGTCGCAAGACTGAAACTCAAAGGAATTGACGGGGGCCCGCACAAGCGGTGGAGCATGTGGTTTAATTCGAAGCAACGCGAAGAACCTTACCAGGTCTTGACATCCTTTGACCATTCTAGAGATAGAACTTTCCCTTCGGGGACAAAGTGACAGGTGGTGCATGGTTGTCGTCAGCTCGTGTCGTGAGATGTTGGGTTAAGTCCCGCAACGAGCGCAACCCTTATTGTTAGTTGCCATCATTAAGTTGGGCACTCTAGCAAGACTGCCGGTGACAAACCGGAGGAAGGTGGGGATGACGTCAAATCATCATGCCCCTTATGACCTGGGCTACACACGTGCTACAATGGACAGTACAACGAGTCGCGAGACCGCGAGGTCAAGCTAATCTCTTAAAGCTGTTCTCAGTTCGGATTGTAGGCTGCAACTCGCCTACATGAAGCCGGAATCGCTAGTAATCGCGGATCAGAACGCCGCGGTGAATACGTTCCCGGGCCTTGTACACACCGCCCGTCACACCACGGGAGTTTGTAACACCCAAAGTCGGTGAGGTAACCTTCGGGAGCCAGCCGCCTAAGGTGGGATAGATAACTGGGGTGAAGTCGTAACAAGGTAGCCGTATCGGAAGGTGCGGCTGGATCACCTCCTTTCTAAGGAATATTACGGAATACACAGGTTGACTTATTCATTGCTCAGTTTTGAGAGGTTTACTCTCAAACTAAAGAGGGGCCTTAGCTCAGCTGGGAGAGCGCCTGCCTTGCACGCAGGAGGTCAGCGGTTCGATCCCGCTAGGCTCCATTGGTAACGTAGTTACCATGATTTGTTCATTGAAAACTGGATATTGAAACAAAATGTAAACAAACCGAAAACACCGCGTTGAAACGAGTTAATAAACAAAGTTCAATAGCTAAAACATAGGATTGATGGAGCTAACTATCGCTAGTTGGTAGAAATCAAGAGTCTAGCACGTAAGTGGTAGCAAATAAGGTTAAGTGAATAAGGGCGCACGGTGGATGCCTTGGCACTAGAAGACGATGAAGGACGGGACTAACTCCGATAAGCTTTGGGGAGCTGTACGTAAGCTATGATCCAGAGATTTCCGAATGGGGCAACCCAGCAGCTTTAATAGGCTGTTACTCCTAACTGAATACATAGGTTAGCGAGGGTGAGACGCAGAGAACTGAAACATCTAAGTACCTGCAGGAAGAGAAAGAAAAATCGATTTCCTTAGTAGCGGCGAGCGAAACGGAAACAGCCCAAACCAACAAGCTTGCTTGTTGGGGTTGTAGGACTCAGCTGTGGTAGCTGTGAGTAGTAGTTGAATTGACTTGGAAAGGTCAGCCAAAGAGGGTGAAAGCCCCGTAAACGAAACTAGTCACACACCTATGAGTATCCTGAGTACGGCGGAACACGTGAAATTCCGTCGGAATCCGGGAGGACCATCTCCCAAGGCTAAATACTCTCTAGTGACCGATAGTGAACCAGTACCGTGAGGGAAAGGTGAAAAGCACCCCGGGAGGGGAGTGAAATAGAACCTGAAACCGTGTGCCTACAACAAGTTAGAGCCCGTTAATGGGTGATAGCGTGCCTTTTGTAGAATGAACCGGCGAGTTACGATTGCATGCGAGGTTAAGATGAAGAGTCGGAGCCGTAGCGAAAGCGAGTCTGAATAGGGCGTCATAGTATGTAGTCGTAGACCCGAAACCATGTGATCTACCCATGTCCAGGTTGAAGGTGCGGTAAAACGCACTGGAGGACCGAACCCACGCACGTTGAAAAGTGCGGGGATGAGGTGTGGGTAGCGGAGAAATTCCAATCGAACTTGGAGATAGCTGGTTCTCTCCGAAATAGCTTTAGGGCTAGCCTCGGACTTAAGAATGATGGAGGTAGAGCACTGTTTGGACTAGGGGCCCATCCCGGGTTACCGAATTCAGATAAACTCCGAATGCCATTCATTCATATCCGGGAGTCAGACTGCGAGTGATAAGATCCGTAGTCGAAAGGGAAACAGCCCAGACCACCAGCTAAGGTCCCAAAATGTATGTTAAGTGGAAAAGGATGTGGGGTTGCATAAACAACTAGGATGTTGGCTTAGAAGCAGCCACCATTTAAAGAGTGCGTAATAGCTCACTAGTCGAGTGACCCTGCGCCGAAAATTTACCGGGGCTAAACATACTACCGAAGCTGTGGATTACACCTTAGGGTGTAGTGGTAGGAGAGCGTTCTAAGGGCGTTGAAGGTAGATCGTGAGGACTACTGGAGCGCTTAGAAGTGAGAATGCCGGTATGAGTAGCGAAAGACGGGTGAGAATCCCGTCCACCGTATGACTAAGGTTTCCTGGGGAAGGCTCGTCCTCCCAGGGTTAGTCGGGACCTAAGCCGAGGCCGACAGGCGTAGGCGATGGACAACAGGTTGATATTCCTGTACCAGTTAGAATTGTTTGAGCAAGGGAGTGACGCAGGAGGTTAGGTGAACCAGACGATTGGAAGAGTCTGGCCAAGCAGTGAGTCTTGAGATGAGTTAAATGCTTATCACTATAAGGACAAGCTGTGATGGGGAGGGAAGTAATAGTACCGAAGTCACTGATATCACACTGCCAAGAAAAACTTCTAGTGAGAGACTAACTGCCCGTACCGCAAACCGACACAGGTAGTCGAGGAGAGTATCCTAAGGTGAGCGAGTGAACTCTCGTTAAGGAACTCGGCAAAATGACCCCGTAACTTCGGGAGAAGGGGTGCTGAACGCAAGTTCAGCCGCAGTGAATAGGCCCAAGCGACTGTTTATCAAAAACACAGGTCTCTGCAAAATCGAAAGATGACGTATAGGGGCTGACGCCTGCCCGGTGCTGGAAGGTTAAGAGGATGGGTTAGCAATAGCGAAGCTCAGAATTGAAGCCCCAGTAAACGGCGGCCGTAACTATAACGGTCCTAAGGTAGCGAAATTCCTTGTCGGGTAAGTTCCGACCCGCACGAAAGGCGTAACGATTTGGGCACTGTCTCAACGAGAGACTCGGTGAAATTTTAGTACCTGTGAAGATGCAGGTTACCCGCGACAGGACGGAAAGACCCCATGGAGCTTTACTGTAGTTTGATTTTGAATGTTTGTACCACATGTACAGGATAGGTAGGAGCCGTAGAGCTCGGTACGCCAGTATCGAAGGAGGCAATGGTGGGATACTACCCTTGTGTTATGACCATTCTAACCCGCGCCACTAATCGTGGCGGGAGACAGAGTCAGATGGGCAGTTTGACTGGGGCGGTCGCCTCCTAAAAGGTAACGGAGGCGCCCAAAGGTTCCCTCAGAATGGTTGGAAATCATTCGAAGAGTGCAAAGGCAGAAGGGAGCTTGACTGCGAGACCTACAAGTCGAGCAGGGACGAAAGTCGGGCTTAGTGATCCGGTGGTTCCGCATGGAAGGGCCATCGCTCAACGGATAAAAGCTACCCTGGGGATAACAGGCTTATCTCCCCCAAGAGTCCACATCGACGGGGAGGTTTGGCACCTCGATGTCGGCTCGTCGCATCCTGGGGCTGTAGTCGGTCCCAAGGGTTGGGCTGTTCGCCCATTAAAGCGGCACGCGAGCTGGGTTCAGAACGTCGTGAGACAGTTCGGTCCCTATCCGTCGCGGGCGTTGGAAATTTGAGAGGAGCTGTCCTTAGTACGAGAGGACCGGGATGGACACACCGCTGGTGTACCAGTTGTTCTGCCAAGGGCATAGCTGGGTAGCTACGTGTGGAAGGGATAAACGCTGAAAGCATCTAAGCGTGAAGCCCCCCTCAAGATGAGATTTCCCATTTCTTTAAGAAAGTAAGACCCCTGAGAGACGATCAGGTAGATAGGTTGGAAGTGTAAGTGCAGCGATGCATTCAGCGGACCAATACTAATCGGTCGAGGACTTAACCAAAAAATTGTATTTCGGAGCGTCAAGTTTTGTTTCAATCCAGTTTTGAGTGAAGGAATTCATTCGAATATAAAAAAGTGTGGTGGCGATAGCGAGAAGGATACACCTGTTCCCATGTCGAACACAGAAGTTAAGCTTCTTAGCGCCGATGGTAGTTGGGGGTTTCCCCCTGTGAGAGTAGGACGTTGCCACGCAATTTATTTGGAGGTTTAGCTCAGCTGGGAGAGCACCTGCCTTACAAGCAGGGGGTCAGCGGTTCGATCCCGTTAACCTCCATTAGTGTCAAAAATAGACTCGTTAGCTCAGTTGGTAGAGCATCTGACTTTTAATCAGAGGGTCACTGGTTCGAGCCCAGTACGGGTCATACTTGCGGGTGTGGCGGAATTGGCAGACGCACTAGATTTAGGATCTAGCGCCTAACGGCGTGGGGGTTCAAGTCCCTTCACCCGCACTATAGCACTAGCCGGCTTAGCTCAGTTGGTAGAGCATCTGATTTGTAATCAGAGGGTCGAGGGTTCAAATCCTTTAGCCGGCATTTTAAATCGAATAGATTTGCGGAAATAGTTCAGTGGTAGAACACCACCTTGCCAAGGTGGGGGTCGCGGGTTCGAACCCCGTTTTCCGCTTTAGGTTATAAGCAACTTATAGCATAAGTTGCCGGGGTGGCGGAACTGGCAGACGCACAGGACTTAAAATCCTGCGGTGGTTAACACCGTACCGGTTCGATTCCGGTCCTCGGCATAACAACTGAATAATAGTTGTATAATGCACCCATAGCTCAACTGGATAGAGTGTCTGACTACGGATCAGAAGGTTAGGGGTTCGACTCCTCTTGGGTGCGTTTAATACGGGAAGTAGCTCAGCTTGGTAGAGCACTTGGTTTGGGACCAAGGGGTCGCAGGTTCGAATCCTGTCTTCCCGATTAGTATTAAAATACGCGGTGTAGCTCAGCTGGCTAGAGCGTCCGGTTCATACCCGGGAGGTCGTGGGTTCGACTCCCTCCGCCGCGATTAAGAGATTTTGTTTTGAGCTTGGACCTTTAGCTCAGTTGGTTAGAGCAAACGGCTCATAACCGTTCGGTCGTAGGTTCGAGTCCTACAAGGTCCATTTCAATATGGAGGATTACCCAAGTCCGGCTTAAGGGAACGGTCTTGAAAACCGTCAGGCGTGTAAAAGCGTGCAAGGGTTCGAATCCCTTATCCTCCTTTTAATAATATCGCGGGATGGAGCAGTTGGCAGCTCGTCGGGCTCATAACCCGAAGGTCGTAGGTTCAAGTCCTACTCCCGCAATTAGGTTCCGTGGTGTAGGGGTTAACATGCCTGCCTGTCACGCAGGAGATCGCGGGTTCGATTCCCGTCGGGACCGTTGCATTAAATTATTAAACTATGCGGGTGTAGTTTAGTGGTAAAACTACAGCCTTCCAAGCTGTTGTCGCGAGTTCGATTCTCGTCACCCGCTTTTACCTGATTTATTTATTAGGGCCTATAGCTCAGCTGGTTAGAGCGCACGCCTGATAAGCGTGAGGTCGATGGTTCGAGTCCATTTAGGCCCATTAATTTTGAAATAAAGGCCCGTTGGTCAAGCGGTTAAGACACCGCCCTTTCACGGCGGTAACACGGGTTCGAGTCCCGTACGGGTCATTTTTATATGGAGGATTACCCAAGTCCGGCTTAAGGGAACGGTCTTGAAAACCGTCAGGCGTGTAAAAGCGTGCAAGGGTTCGAATCCCTTATCCTCCTTTTTAATAATATCGCGGGATGGAGCAGTTGGCAGCTCGTCGGGCTCATAACCCGAAGGTCGTAGGTTCAAGTCCTACTCCCGCAATTAGGTTCCGTGGTGTAGGGGTTAACATGCCTGCCTGTCACGCAGGAGATCGCGGGTTCGATTCCCGTCGGGACCGTACCTGGCTCGGTAGCTCAGTTGGTAGAGCAACGGATTGAAGCTCCGTGTGTCGGCAGTTCGATTCTGTCCCGAGCCATTAACCACTATGCGGGTGTAGTTTAGTGGTAAAACTACAGCCTTCCAAGCTGTTGTCGCGAGTTCGATTCTCGTCACCCGCTTTTACCTGATTTATTTAATTAGGGCCTATAGCTCAGCTGGTTAGAGCGCACGCCTGATAAGCGTGAGGTCGATGGTTCGAGTCCATTTAGGCCCATTTTTTTTGGGGAAGTACTCAAGAGGCTGAAGAGGCGCCCCTGCTAAGGGTGTAGGTCGCGAAAGCGGCGCGAGGGTTCAAATCCCTCCTTCTCCGTAATATTTGTAAGGCCCGTTGGTCAAGCGGTTAAGACACCGCCCTTTCACGGCGGTAACACGGGTTCGAGTCCCGTACGGGTCATAAAAAAACATGAAGTCATTGACTTCATGTTTTTTTGTTATTTTATAAATTTTTTTCAATCATTTAATACATGATAACTAAGCAATTTGATAATTATTAAACGTGTTATTAATAGCGTTTGTTATGAATATGTTTTGTTTATAATTTGCTATTGAGTAAGTAGAATAAATGTATTAATATACTGTATAAATAAAATGTTAAGTTAGATTACTAATATCTTGTATAGATTGGGTGACGATCTCATTAAAATGATAAATAACAGAAATTTGATTTGAATTAGCCAATTCACTTTCATGATCAATAATAGTAAATGGTATGTTATTTTTTTGTGCGATTTTCATATAAGTCAGTCTTAATTTCATATCTAAATTTGCATTTATTTTAATTTGGCCACCTGGATTATTTTGGATAATGGTATTTAATGTGAGTTGATAATCTTTATTATTAGCTTGTTGTTTTGTGATAAAAACTTTTACTCTTTCAGCTAATATACCAAGATACTGTTTATTTTGGTCTTGTTTAAACGTATTTTTACCGGAAAATTCTTTTTGTAGGTATTCATTTATATCTCTACTATTCATTATAGTGGGGACTCCTTTATATATTGTATTAAAAATATTATATCATAAAATTTTATTTTCAATGAATCTCGTATTTATTTTTGTAGGATTAATAAAGATAATATTAAACTAGATAGTGATTGGGGGAACCATTGTGGTAGAAGAAAGACAATTGATAATTGATGCGAAACAAGGAAAGGTAGATGCATTTGAAAAGTTATTTATTAAGTATCGGCCTGTTGTTTATAAGTTATATGCCGAGTATTATATTCAAGGCTTTGAATTAGAAGATTGGCTTCAGGAAGGACAGATTGTTTGTTATAATTCGTTATCTTCATTTGATCTTTCTAAAGGGAATTCTTTTGGCTCTTTTTTCAAAATGAATTTTAAAAGACACATTATTAGTTTAATTAGACATCAAAACGCATTAAAAAGAACGATTGATTTCAATTCTGTTTCTTTAGAAGCTACACTAGCAGAACAAGGGGATTATTGTTTAATGAAAGACGATAGTATGATTGTAAATGCAACAGATTTTGTTCATGTAAAGGATAGATTAGAAACATTTGTTATCAGATTGTCAAAATTTGAAAGGGAAGTGTTTAAAGAGTATGTGGAAGGATCAGAAGCCAAAGATATCGCAACTAATTTAGTATGCAATGTGGATAGGGTTAATAATGCATTGGATAGAATTAAGAAAAAACTGAAAATACAATTAATATAATTTATAAAAATATTGCATTAATTGCCCTGTTGTGGTAAAATTTGACTTTTTATGTGAATTTTGGTACAATTGAATAGCTAAGGGGTGAGTATAATGCCAATGACATTATCAACAATTAAAAAGGAAATGGAACAGAATATAGGGAAAAAATTAGTATTGACTGCTCAAACAGGGCGTAAACGTCATACTGAACATTCCGGTGTTCTATCAGAAACTTATCCATCTATTTTTATTGTAGATTTAGAATCTGATGATAATGCTTATGATCGTGTATCATATAGCTATGCAGATATCTTAACTGAAACAGTAGCAATTGAATTTGTCTAATAAAAAGCTTCGGTAATAATCTTATTACCGAAGCTTTTTTGCTATAGTTGCTATTGGTGTAAAAAGTAGCTTATATTATTATTTGAATCAATAAGTGTAACAGATGCTTGTTTAGATTCATTGATAGGTAATTGTTGAATAAAGGCAGAGGACGTTTTAATGTCAATTCTTTTCAATCCTGTGGTTTCATGTTGTTTAGCTTGGCTAGGTTGTGACCATGTATTCATCGCTAACTGGTGATGATAACCTTCAGATCCAAAGAAAAGAGCTTGTTGTCCAAATCGGTAAGTTACATTCATTGCTAATTCTTTAGTTAAAAATTGTTCACCTAGTTTCAAATCTATGACACTTAAATGTACGTGCCCGATAAATGTTTGACTAGGAAATTTTTCAGCAGGCTTTGTTGCTGTACCAATTAAATCTTCAATATCTAGAGGTTCCGTTACTCCAACAATTTCTCCAGATGGTAAAATTGTCCAATCACTTTTAGGCTTGTCTACATAAATTTCTACTCCATTGCCTTCTGGATCAGTTAAGTATAGGGCTTCGCTATAACCGTGGTCAGCAGCACCTTCTAAAGGGATATTGTGTTGACTGGCAAAGATTAAATAATTAGCTAAGTCACTTCGAGTAGGCAGTAAAAAAGCTGTATGGTAAAGACCTGCCTCAGTTTGACTACGCAGACCACCGTCTATTTGTTCTAATACAATTAAAGTTGTTTGATCTGCTTGGATACCAAGAGATATTTGACTGTCTGTTTTACTAATAATAGAAAGACCGATTGCTTTCTCATAAAAAGTTGCCATATTGTCTAGATTTTTTACATTCAGATAAACTGTTTCTATTTTAAACTCATTAAACATAAAATAACTCCTCCTTGATGTAATTAAAGTATACATAAAAAGAGTTTTGCTTACAAATAATAAGTGTTGATAATTCGTTATATTAATTATTGAGTAATAAATTGATATAGTTCATCATCTTTAAGAGAAGCGTTAAGAGCGACTAATAATTTTAAGCGGGCTTTTTGACTGTTAATGCCATCGCAGAACATAACACCTTTACGTTGTAACTGACGTCCGCCACCTTCGTAATCATAAACGCCAGAGGTCACACCGTTAAAGCAACGAGAAACTAGAACAATAGGAATATTATTTTCTAGTAATTTGTTAATTGAAGGCATAGTTTTTGGAGGTAAATTACCTGCACCTAGAGCTTCAATTACGATGCCATCAATTTTCGTTTGAGTAAATAAGGTTAAGGTATCGCCCATTCCCGCGTAGGCTTTAATAATTGGAATAAGTCCGTCTACTTGGTTAACAGGTAGTGTTTCGTGTCGAATCAATTCTTGATAAAAACGGACGCTATCTTTAGCTATTAGTCCAATGGGTCCAAAAGTTGGCGTTCTGAAGGTTGCCACGTTGGTTGTATGGGTTTTTGTCACAAAACGTGCCGTATGTATTTCATCGTTCATTACAACGAGTGTGCCTTTACCTATAGCTTCGTCAGACATGGCTACTTTAATAGCTGATTGAAAATTATATAGGCCATCTGCCCCAATTTCGTTACTTGAACGCATAGCGCCCGTTAAGACGATAGGCAGTAAATCCCCTACTGTAATGTCTAAAAAGTAAGCGGTCTCTTCTAAGGTGTCTGTTCCATGAGTAACTACTACGGCATTGAATTGTTCTTTGACAGCTTTTTCTATACGGTTTTTTATTAATAACATATGTTGTGGTGTAATATGAGGAGAAGGGACGTTTAAAATATCTTCAACAATTAGCTCTACTTCATCAGTAGCAGAAACGTGCAAATTCATTAACGGGTTAGTTGATGTTGTAGAAACGCCACCTGATTCATCTTGTGACATCGCGATTGTGCCACCAGTATGTAATATTAAAATTTTTTTCATGATGTTATTCCTCCTTGATTAATTGGTAATTAATCAAATTATTTTCTTTAAATTTATGATATCATAGAACTATTCTTTTGGTCTGTTTATTAGAAGATTTAAAATAATGAGGTGTTGAAATGTTACTTGGAATGACCAGTTGGAGCGAACATCAGGCATTGGACCCAACCAAGCGTCAATTAACGTTGAATGATTACGCGTCGAAGTTACCTGTAGTTGAAATTGATACATTTTTTTATGGATTAAAAGAAGCAAGCACTGTTGAAAGTTGGGTGAAGAGCACGCCAGATGGCTTTAAGTTTGTTGTTAAAACGCACCAATGTATGACGCAACATAGAAACTGGCAAGATTTTTTTGAGAATGAAAAAGAATTATATGATAGATTTTTAACAAGTTTAGCCCCAATGATCAATGCTGGAAAATTAGGCTGCTTGTTATTACAGTTTCCTCCTTTTTTTGATTGTACAAGTGAACATATTGTCTACTTGAAGCGTCTGCGTAAAATTTTTGACGGGCTGCCACTAGCTGTTGAATTTCGTCATGACTCTTGGTTTGAAGAGCGTTTATTACCACAAACCATTCGCTTTATGGAAGAACATTTTTTTAGCTTAGTGGTAGTGGATGAGCCACAAGTAAAAAGTGCCTCTGTCCCATGGGTTCCAGCGGTAACTAATAATCGCTTCGTATTAGTTCGTTTACATGGAAGAAATCAAGCAGGATGGCTAGATAAATCAGAAGACTGGCGTAAAAAAAGAACACTGTATGATTATTCTGATTCGGAGCTAGTGGGCATTGGCCAAGAGTTGTATCGCTTGGGACGTAATACTGAGCAAGTGATGGTTATTTTTAATAATAATTCAGGTGGACATGCTGCCAAAAATTGTTTGCAATTAAAGGAATTATTAAGCATTGAATATGAAGGATTAAATCCTGAACAGACACAATTATTTTAAATGAAGGTGGGAATAATAGATTGGATAACTTTGAACAAGCCCGAGAATTTCATCAAGTATTTGATGAAATAGAAAATAATCGACCGCATGTGTTGACGAATGAAGAAGCAGGTTTTCGAATGGGATTTAAAATAGAAGAAATAGTTGAGTTTTTGTATGCAAGTGCAGCAGGTGACAAAGAGTGTTTCGAACAATTGGTTGAGGAGTTGTCTAAAAGTGTTAAACAAGCAAAAGAAAAAATCATGGTCAAACATGTAGAAGAAAGAATGGAAGTGCCAGATGTCTTAGTGGGACAAGTAGATGCTATGTTAGATTTACTTTATTTTGTGAATGGTACATTTGTTAGAATGGGTGTAGATCCGCGTCCATTATCGAAAATTGTTCATCAAGCTAACATGGGGAAATTATTTCCAGACGGGAAACCACATTACGATGCAGTAACAGGCAAGGTATTGAAACCCTCTAATTGGGAGAAAGATTTTGCGCCTGAAGAAAAAATAAAAGCTGAGCTATTGAAACAACTTAAGAAGAAATAGGTGATATAGAGGTTGTTGTTGAACAAAAAAGCTAGTGAATGATTGCTAGAAATATGGTACAATGAAAAATGGATTAACTTGCAGTTTGCGGCTGATTTGGCAAATGCTGAGTTGGCGTATAGATGAATAATAAATAAGGACAAACGGAGGAAAATGAATGAAAACATCGACGATCCTTTTTGTATTCTTGACGATTATTATCATTATTGCAATTTTGTATGTAGTTGCAGTCTTGATGAAACGTAAGAATGAAGAAAAATTGGATGAACTAGAAGAAAGAAAAGTAGCATTATTTGATTTACCTGTTTTTGAAGAAGTTCAAGAGGTAAAACGAATGCACTTAGTAGGACAAAGTCAAAATACTTTTCGTGAATGGAATCAGAGATGGGCGGATATTTCAACCGCTGCTTTCGCAGAATTAGAAAGTAAAATTTTTGAGGTAGAAAGTTTAAATGATACCTTCCGTTTTATAAAAGTAAAAGATTCTCTTGAAGTGGCCTTTAATAAAATGGATAGTATGGAACAAGAAGTATCTATGATTCGTGCGGGCTTAAAAGAGTTGAAAACTAGTGAAGAGCGTAATTCAGAAGCAGTTCAAGAAGCACTAGATAAATATGAAATGATTAAAGAAAGTGTTAAAAACGCTGAAAATCAATTTGGTCCAGCAACAGAAAATATTAAGCAACGTGTGGTTAGTATTGAAAATGAATTCACACAATTTGTGTCATTAAATACTGCAGGTGACCCAATGGAAGCTCGTGGTGTATTAGAAGAAGCAGAAAAGCACACCAAAGAATTAGCAACGATTGTCGAAGAAATACCACCATTATTTGAGAAGCTTCATACAGAATATCCAGCGCAAATTAAAGAAATCGAAACTGGTTATAAACAAATGAAACAAGATCACTACCAATTCCCAGAAATTGATATTGATCAAGAAATTGCAAAAGTAAAAGAAAAATTATCAGAAGCAAATGACGTGTTAGGTAAAGGTGAATTAACAGAAGTTGCTAGTATGAATAACGTAATTGAGGAACAAATTGATTACTTATATGATGTATTAGAAACCGAAATTAAAGGCCGTGACTATGTGAAGACTAACTTAACAACGGTAAGCGACTATGTCACACATGTCGAGAAGAATAATCGTCAATTAATGATTGAATTAGATCATACGTCTCAAAGCTACGCACTTAACAACAATGAATTAGGAAGAGCTCGTGGTTTCCAAACAAAAGTTGAGGAACTAGGCCAAGAAATGACTAATTTAAACGAAGCTGTTAAAAATAAAGAAGTTGTTTATAGTCATGCTGAGAAAAATTTAAAAGATAGCTTTAGTATTCTTAAAGAAGTTGAAGGCCAACAAGTAGAAATCAGTTCATCACTAAAAGATTTACGCAAAGATGAAAAAGCAGCAGCAAGTAAAATTGATGGTTATGAATTCACGCTAAAAACATTAAAGCGTCGTGTAGACAAGCAACGTCTGCCTGGTGTTCCTCAAACATACTTGGATTATTTCTTTGTCGCATCTGACCGTTTAGAAGAATTAACAACCGAATTAAATCGATTAAGAATTGATATGACATATATTAATAAGTTAGTGGCTTTAGTAGAGGCTGATTTAGAAGCATTAGAAACAAAAACAGATGAATTGATTAATAGTGCAGCATTAACTGAACAAATGTTACAATATGCTAATCGTTATCGTCACTCACATAAGAATGTGGCAGATGCCATGGAACGTAGCTTAATGTTATTCTCTCAAGAATTTAAATACCAAGAAGCTTTAGATGAAATTGGTGTTGCCTTAGAGCAAGTTGAACCAGGCGCATTCCAACGCATTGAATCATATTTCTACAAAAATCAATCAGAAGAAATAATCTAATTTTTTCTTCTTTAAACAAATAAAAAGCCAGAACTTTTGAGTTCTGGCTTTTCTTGTTCTTTGTTTGCTAAACGGTAAAAATCGTTCTATAATAGGTAAGACTTAACTATATGCCAGTAGAAAGTGATGTGAAGATTCATGATATATTTTGATAATAGCGCGACAACTCCAATTAATAAAACAGTTTTAGATACCTATGTTAAGACAAGCGAACGTATTATGGGGAACCCGTCAAGTTTACACTTTTTAGGGACACAAGCTAGTCGTTTAATTCAGCAAGCGCGTTTTCAAATTGCAGAGTTATTAGGCGTAGAAGAGCCAGAAATTTACTTTACAAGTGGCGGAACTGAAGGTGATAATTGGGTAATTAAAGGTACTGCTATTGAGAAGCACTCGTTTGGTAAACATCTGATTGTTTCCTCAATTGAACATTCTGCGGTGTCATCATCAGCTAAACAGTTAGAAAAATTGGGCTTTGAAATTGATATTGCGCCAGTAGATACAAGGGGATTTATTGACGTTGCTCGATTAAAAGAGCTTATTCGACCAGATACTATTTTAGTATCAACTATGTTAGTGAATAATGAAATCGGCGCCATCCAACCGATTGATAAAATTAGTGAAGTGTTAGCAGACTATCCAACTATTCACTATCATGTGGATGCTGTTCAAGGATTAGGGAAAGTTCCTGTGAAGAGTTGGTTAACAGAACGTGTGGACTTTGCAACGTTTTCTTCTCATAAATTCCACGGACCTAAAGGAACTGGTTTTATTTATTGGAAACTTGGTCGTAAACTTGCGCCACTTTTAAATGGTGGAGGTCAAGAAAAAGGGAAACGTAGTGGGACTGAAAATGTACCAGGCATTGTTGCCATGTCACGTGCCGTTCGTTTACATTTAGAAGATGAAGCATTGAAAATTAACCATCAAACTCGTTTAAGAGACTATTTAATCGAATCGCTTCAACAATTTGATAAAGTTACGTTATTTAGTGAAGCAAATGATGAATTTGCCCCACATATTGTTTGTTTTGGCATTAAAGGGATTAAGGGTGAAGTATTAGTTCATGCCTTTGAAGAAAAAGATATTATTATATCTACCACAAGTGCGTGTTCAAGTCGAGCTCATACAGCAGGAAGTACGCTAGGTGCGATGAATGTGCCTAATGACAAGGCGATTACAGCAGTACGTGTTAGTTTTAGTGACCAATCCACAATGATGGAAGTAGAGAAATTTTTAACCACTTTGAAACATTTGAATGAAAAATTTTCAAAGATTAATTAGTAGGAGAAATTAAATGTTAGAGTATTCAGAAATCATGGTTCGCTACGGTGAGCTCTCAACAAAAGGAAAAAACCGTAAACAATTTATTCAACAATTAGCACGAAATGTTCGAGCAGCACTACAAGCTTATCCAAATGTAAAAGTAAGTGCAATGAGAGATAGAATGCACTTGATTTTAAATGGTGAAAATGGCGAAGAAATTGTGGATAAATTACAATATGTATTTGGTATCCAAAGTTTTTCTCCAGCGATAAAAGTTGAAAAAGAACTAGAAACAATTTATGCACAATCGGTGGCCTTAGTTCAAAAAGTTTATCAAGAAGGTCAAACGTTTAAAGTAAATGCCCGTCGCTCAGATCATGATTTTGAATTAGATACGTTTGCTTTGAATCGTGAAATTGGCTACCACGTCATTCAAGCAATACCAGATATTATCGTGAAAATGAAGCAACCCGATGTTGAATTACGCGTTGAAGTGCGTAGAGATGCTGCTTATTTATCAGTTGAAACGATTAAAGGGGCAGGTGGCTTACCTGTTGGAACAAGTGGTCGCGGTATGCTGATGTTATCTGGTGGAATTGACTCGCCAGTTGCAGGCTACTTAGCAATGAAACGTGGTGTGGAAATTGAAGCTGTTCATTTCCATAGTCCGCCTTATACTAGTGAACAAGCGTTAAATAAGGCGAAAGATTTAACTGTTAAATTAACACCATATGTTGGGAATATTCAATTTATTATGGTACCATTCACTGAAATTCAAGAAGAAATTAAAGCACAGGTGCCTAGTGGATATTTGATGACGATTACCCGTCGTTTCATGATGCGATTAACCGATAAGATTCGTGAAGAACGTAAAGGATTAGCCATTATCAATGGTGAGTCTCTTGGCCAAGTCGCTTCACAAACACTAGAAAGTATGACCGCTATTAATGCGGTAACGCACACCCCTGTTATTCGTCCTGTCGTTACCATGGATAAAAATGAGATCATTGAAATTGCAGAACGTATTGATACGTTTGATTTAGCTGTGATGCCATTTGAAGATTGTTGCACTATTTTTGCCCCACCAGCACCAAAAACAAAACCTCGTCTAGATAAAGTAGAAGAGTATGAAAAACGATTGGATGTGGATGGTTTAGTACAACGAGCATTTGATGCAATCGTTATCCAAGGTATTCGTTCAACGGATAGTTTTTTATCTGCACACTCAAATGAGTTTGAAGACTTACTATAATAGGGAAAAGACACGTTGATGTGTATACTCAACGTGTCTTTTTTTAGATTACATTTGTAAAATTCTTCATATGATGATAGAATTGTATGTGAAATCATGAACATGGATGGGTGTGAGAAAATGGAAAAAAAAGAGGGAGTTATACCAAACGCAACAGCTAAAAGGATTCCATTATATTATCGTTACCTCAAAATGTTGGAAGAATCCGGTGTAGGACGAATTAAATCAAAAGAGTTTAGTAAATTAATTCAAGTACCATCTGCGACAATTCGTCGTGATTTTTCTCATTTTGGTGAGTTGGGTAGAAGTGGTTATGGCTATGATGTAGGGTATTTGTTGGAAGTATTTGGTGATATTTTAAACACAAAGGTTGAAAAAAGAATTGCGCTTGTTGGAGTAGGTAACCTTGGTCGAGCATTGGCTCAATACAATTTCAAGAAAAACGAAAACTTGAATATCGTGAGTGCTTTTGATAATAATGAAACGGTGATTGGGACCACTATCAATGATGTGAAGATTCAATCAATGGATAAACTTGAACATGTAATCAAAAAAGAAGCTATTACAACAGCTATTTTAACAGTTCCTAGTGTGAATTCTCAGGAAGTTGTGGATAAAGTCGTTAATGCAGGGGTTACAGCTATTTTGAATTTTGCTCCTGGCCGAATTAAAGTACCAGATTATGTAAAAGTACAATACATAGACCTAACGACTGAGTTGCAAACGTTGATATATTTGGATGAAAACTTTACTAACGCCAAGCATATAATGGTTGATAAATAGACTACTTTGTTTCTATGACAAAGCAGTCTATTTTTTTACCTCATTATTAAGTTTTTATCAAAAACGACTATTTTTTTTTGATAAAATGATAAAAAAAGAGGGTTTATGATAAAATAAAGTTAGGTGAGGTGGTCTAGATGATTGAAAAATTTATTGATAAAGAAGATCAAGAAAAATATGAATTAGTAACTATTATCCAACAGTATCCTGAAAATGAAATTGACCTATCTCTTTTAGCGTATGAATTGGGGAAATCACATAAGAAAACCTATGAATTATTAGAGACAATTATGTTTGATATGAAAGAGCTTTCGAAAGAAGAAGGGTTATCAGAAAGTTTAAGCATTTCGCTCGATGGTAAACTAGTCAAAAACATACGTTTTAATAGCTATAGTTTTATTAAATATTATTTAATGACAAGTTTGAATTATGAATGGGTAATGGCAATGTACCATGAGAAAGAAATCAGTCTCGAATGGTGGGCCATTAAAAAAAACATGAGTACGTCAACAATTTATCGTAAGTGGAACGAAATGAAGCGTTTTTTGTCACAATATGATATCCAAGTTCGTAAAATTAAACATAATTATTTTGAGCTTAAAGCAGATGAAGCGGTCATTAGACATTTTTACTACGGATTATTATACAAAGTGAATCATTCAATGGTATTAGATGATAGTAAGAAAAATAGTGTGAGACGTTATTTTGACAAGCTTCCTGCTGATGTCCACCATAATACGATCAATAATTTTGAATTAATGTTAGTGATTTCATTAAAACGAGCTAAAACACATAGTATGTTGACACATAGTGATAAAAACTTAATCATCACAAGTAGATTACATAGTAATGTGATGTTTAAAGAGCATTACCGAGAGTTATTTAAGAAATATCCTTTGTCTTCCGAGGTTATTGAGCAAGAACTGAGTTTTCTTTATTACTTTATTAGTGTTGAAAATACCTATGATATAAAGACGATTATTAGTAAAGGTTCTTACTTTGCGCCAACACTCACGGAAGACGAAAACTTTAAATTATTGAATAAAATTATATTTGAATTACATATGCTATTTAATATAAAAATTACACCAGAAGAGTATTTTTATTTAGTTGTGAATGGGTATATGATGCTAAGAAGACAACAACTTTTTGGGAAAGTATTACAGTTTGGACTAAACATAGAAGAGTTACCGGATTTTGATAAGTTTAAGTTGACGTACGATGGCTATCAATATGAAGAAAGTTTTCCAATTAGGCAATTGTATATATTAATTTTCCCGTTTATTAATAAAGTTTTCCATGACTTAAAGATGTTAGTGAATAATCGTTTTGGAGATGGCAATATTGCTAATATTTCTCAACGAATCAATGCTATCTCAAGAATTCCGATTGTCTTTGTGAAACATTTGAACGAACGCCCAGATGTGTTAATTACGGATAGTTATACACCAGATGATTACGATATTCCAACGTTTTTCTTGTCACCACTGCCTAATGATAGTGAGATCATTAGTCTAGTGAAAGAATTAGAACGGATTTATCGAAAAATTAATTTATAAAGATAGAAGACTGCATAACGTTAGCAGTCTTTTTGTTTTCCCAAAATTAAAAAAAATGTGTTTGTGAAAAGAAAAAAGTCGTGAGGTTTTACATGATAAGATGTTTTTGTGAACAAAACATTTATTAATTGGAGGGAATTAATTATGAAAAAAGTTGTATTATTATCGTTATTATCAGTGGGTGTTGTATCAATGGGAGGTTTAGCAGTAAATGCTGAAGTGACAGAAGGAGGTCAAACTGCTACGTCAATAGGAACAGCGACTTTGACTGCATTAAATGAAGGAGAAGCAGGAGCAGTTGACCCTGAGATTGTAAATCCCGAACCAGAGAATCCAGGAGAAGGTGGACCCACTGGTCAAACAGGGTTATTAACTATCGATAATGTGCCAAAATTTGATTTTCAAGGAACAGGGTTATCTGGTGACTTCGTTGATACACTAACACCAGCTCAAACTGAAGCAGGATATGTGAAAAATGTCCAAGTATCTGACCGTCGCGGGACTGAAGCAGGTTGGTCATTAGGATTAGACATTACACCGTTTAAGAGTGATGAAGTAACGCTTAAAGGGGCGAAGTTAAGTTTACCGATTGTTGCTGAAAAAGGCAGTAATAATATTTCTGAAAAAGATATTACAGAAATAAGTATAGAGAATAAAGTGATTCATCAGACAGATGGTCTAACACAAGTGGATTTATTAAAAGCAGATCAAGGAACAGGTGCGGGTACATGGTTGGGTAAAATCGCAGACGCTAAATTAACGATTGCAGATGGTAATATTGCAGGGACATACACAAGTACCTTTACTTGGTCATTAGCCGCTTTACCAACGGATACAGGAAATACAAAATAATAATTGAGGAGGTAGTAGATAATGAAAAGAAAAAGAATTATAGCTGTATTTCTAGCTTTTCTTATCTTATGTGTCCCCTCTGTAATCGTTAAGGCATCAGAGGTACCTCCTCATGTTTCACTAGACGAGATTTTCACAGTGGAGTTAGCAGGTGTCACAGATAATAATGCTAGCGCAGTTGATGGGGTTGTGACAGTTACAGATGGCACCAAAAGTAGAGTAGGTTCTGTCTGGAGTACAGAAAAAAACTTGTTGGATTTCACAACAGATTTCACCATGGTCGCTTATGTGAATCAAAATTTAAGCGGATTAGCAGCTGGCAGTCATGCGGACGGGATGGCATTTGTTATACAATCCTATAATAGTGCACCTACTTGGTTTACCAGTAATGGCGGAGCATTGGGAATATTAGGAGAGACAAAAGCGGATGGAAAAGTTGGCATACCCAATTCTATGGCTATTGAGTTTGATTTATATATAAATAATAGTACAGGTGAATCGGGAATGTTTGATCGAGGGATTAATGCACCACACATTGCGACAGTTTTCCCAGGAGATGCTTTAACCTATGAGAATGTTCAACTTTTATTTGAAAAATCTAGAAAATTGACCCATTTTAATACAAACACTTCTATTGATCTGCACAAAAACCAATGGAATCGTTTGGAATTGAACTGGAGAGTTCCTGAAAATGGCGCATGGACAGAAGGAGCATTAACGTATACTGTCAATAATGGTAATTTAGTAACGATTGATAAGGGAAGATTAAACTCAAACGTATTTCAAAATGGCACCGTTTCGACTGCTTATTGGGGATTTACAGGCGCAACTGGCCCTTCATCTACAGCAAAACAACAAGTAGTCTTTGAACAAGTGCCCGGGCTTGTTGAAGCTGAAGTTCCTCTTAATTTGTATGACAACAAGCACCAGCTGATCTCGGATGGCGCCATACTTAAAGGTGGTCAAGAAGTTACAGTGGAAGTAGCCCCTGAATGGTTAGCAGGGAAGCAGAACTGGGAAGATGTTGTGGCCAATCTGACACTACCAGACGCTTTAAGCGTACTCCCTAATACGACGATGATGGATGAAACCCAAATAGCTGACAGTAGTTGGCAAGGCGCTAACTTAACCACTGAAAAAGGAATATTTCCTAAGTTGGGTCTCATTTCAAACAACGATAAGCAAACGGCTAAGTTAAGCTTCAAGGCAACCGTTAAAAACCAGGATAGTACCAATCAAGTAATCACGAGCCGATTAACTGGTAGAAATGCGATTTACGATACACAAAGTATTACGTTTAGTACTGAAAAGCAAACCGTTTTAGCGACGATTAATCAACCAACGAATAATCAAAAAATATTAGATGACTCATTAACAGAATTACTGGTAGAGGTTGGCTGGAAAGACTTAAGTTTAGGGACGATTGAGCAAGTGATTACCCTAACACAGGCAGATCAAACGATTCCGATTTTATCAGAACCTATCAGTAGCGCAGCTGGTGAAGGACTTGTGAGTAAAAATTGGTTAACTGAATTTAATCAATTAGCTTATGGCGAGTTTGCGCTTACCTATCAAGTTACTAATGGATTGCAAGAATCGGCAACTGATTCGGTAACATTGTTTAAACAAAATCGTCCACAACTAACGCTACATGAATTAGAACAAACGAATTATCATCCGGGAGATAAAATCCCTATTCAATTTTCTTTAACCGATAAAGATAGTACGTCTGGGTCATTATGGATGTCTTTGAATGATAACAAGATGACTAAATTAGCTGAGTTTAATGAGCTAGAGGCGAAAGTAGGGACGGAGTTAGAGGCAAGTATTGATACGACAGATTTTGAGCATGGCAAGTATCAAGCGAGTTTTTATTTTGAAGATGGTGATCAGAATAAATCTGAAGAAGTAACGTTAGCTGAATTTGTAGTTGAAGGTGAACTACAATTTAATCAATTACCAACGGAATTCTCAACCGCTAATATTACGATTGGCGGTGCGCCAGTAAAAGCAACAGTGGGTGAGATTTCTATAATAGATGATCGAATGAATCATGGAGACTGGAGTCTTTCTTTATCACTAGCTCAACCATTTACTATGAAAAAAGACGAGCAAATTTATCAAACGTCTGATAATTTTTTCTACTATCAACAGGATGGACAATCATCAACTATTGGTGTTGAGTCGCCAGTTACCCTTATAACACATCAACAAGCAAGTACTGGTCGTGAGGTTTCTGTTAATCAAGAGGGACAGAATGGTTTTTATTTCCATGCGGATAGTAGCTTAGTTTCAGGTAGTTACCAAGCGACACTCATTTGGACACTGACGGCAGCTCCTTAATGAGTCGGATAAAAATTAAGGAGGAAAATTAGATGAAAAAAGCTATTGTATTAGTGTTAGGATTGCTTAGTAACTATCTATATAAGCTGCCGGTGGTTGAAGCGACAAGTAATCCTTCCACCGAAATAGTAGTAGAAATTACCCAAAGACCACCTGCAACACTTAAAGAAACCATCCAACACTCACTCACTAGTTTTCCAAAAACGGGTGAGAATACCACAAAAGTCGTGTCTATCGTGGGTGTTATTTTAGTTATTTTGGTTGCAATGAGATGGTGGCATTATAAGTCGCAAAAATTAGGTGATACGCATGAAAAATAATCGTGGACTGTTTCTTCTTGTATCGTTAATCGTACCAATGTTGACTGTTGTAGGACGTCCTGATAATAAGTTAGCGAGTAGTGTCACATCTAACGGACAAGTCACGTTAACTAAAGGACGGTTAGCGATTCATAATATTAATTACCAAGTCGATTTTGGTGAAATTGAACAACCTCTCCATAGAACGACTTATTCAATTAATTCAGAAGTCACGATTGAAGATACTCGTGAAGTATTTTCAGGCTGGGAATTATGGGTGAGTCAACAAGCCACTAACTGGTATGACGGATTAAACTTGGCAATTAATGAACCAAACCGATTATTAACATCAACAAGTCAAAAAGTTTTTAGACAAACATCAAACAATAATCGACCAAGTCAAACAATCCCTATAAAAATTTATTTAGCAGTCGACCCAGAGGTATCAGTGGGTCATTATCAGTCTCGTTTGGAATGGGTCTTGGCGAATACCCCTAGTGAAGAAACCAATAAGTAACGGAGGAACGTAATATGAGGAAGCAATTAGCAATCATCGTCAGTATTTTTTTTATAAGTATGATAGGAGGTCTTATTGTTACACCGGTCAATGCGGAAGAACAACCAGCATTTGAATATACGGTAACACCGATTTTTCCAGAAAATCAAACAGATAAGACGCTAGGATACTTTGATTTACTAGTTCAACCAGGTAGTAAACAACAAGTGATGGTGGAAGTTAGTAACAGTAGTAAAGAGGAGAAAAAAATTAAGATTACGCCTACAACATCAGGTACTACGACATCTGGTACCATTGATTATAGTGGTAAATCATTACCTCATACAGATGATTTGATTGCTAGTTTTTCTGATATTACCTCTCAAGCACAAATCGTGACATTAAAAGCTAACGAAAAAAAGAAAGTTGGTTTTGAGATTCAAGTCCCTGATAAAGAGTTTTCAGGAGTTATTTTAGGCGGTTTTTATGCGCAAGAAGTGTTAAAAGAATCAAACAATGAAAGCAAAAAAGACGGTTTACAAATTGAAAATCGCTTTGCTATTATTATCGGTTGTGTGTTGAAAAATTCAGATCAAGCAGTGGAACAAGCGTTTAGCTTACAACCAGTGACAGTGGATAATTATGGCGGATATTTTAGTCTGAATATACCTTTAGTTAATGAAGTAGCGAGAATTATGTCTGATTATCAATTAGACGGAAGTATTTTGAACGATAAAAAAGAAGTGATTCAAACGATAGATGCTTCATCCTTTTCAATGGCTCCTCAAAGTATTTATAACTTGCCTGTTCAAGTAGATGCTCAAACGTTTAAGCCAGGTAAGTATCAGTTGAAATTGACTGTTAGTACCAAAGATAAGAAAAATGACTGGCAATTGTCTTCAGATTTTAAGATAGATGCCAAAAAGCGTCAAGAAGTGATGAAAGAAAGTATCGACACACCTGCCTGGTATGAAACTAACGCAGTATTATATGGGATTATTGCTATTTTAATCGTTATAGTTGTTGTGATAGCTATTAGTAAAAAAAGAAAATAACAACAAGCCTAGTAATTGCTGTTGAACCAAACCGTCCACCTCTTGAAGCTGGACGGTTTTTTAATTAAGGCGTTTTATTTGTGTTAAAAACGATGGTTATATATAATGGAGTTATACTTACAAAATGAAAGTAAAAAAGGTGATGTTATAATGGAAAAACAATCAAACCAAACAATTGAACATGAAGTATTTGAAAGAGAATTACCTGAACAATTAAAAACAAAAATTATTACACCGGAAGATAGTGAGTATCACTATGTTCGCTCTTCTTATATGGGGGTGGGTCGTCCAGAAGTAGTGGTAATGGCCCAAACTAATGAAGACGTTGTTGAAACGATTAATTATGTTAGTGAATTAAGAAAAGAATATCCAGAGATGCCATTCTCAATTCGTAGTGGTGGTCATGGTATGTCAGGCTCTTCAACAAATGTTGGTGGTGTGATATTAGATCTATCTAAGATGAATGCAATAGAATTTATGGATAAAGAAGAAGGGATTGTTAAGATTCAAGCAGGTGCACAATGGGGACAAGTAGCCGGTACACTAGCACCACATGATTTCATTATTACAAGTGGTAACTTTGGTGATGTGGGAGTCGGTGGTATTGCAACATCTGGTGGTAGTGGTTATTTCACTCGTAGCCAAGGGTTAACCATTGACCATGTGATTGGCGCAACATTAATAACAGCAGACGGAGTGATTCATGAGTTAAGTGAAACGAGTGAGCCAGAACTATTTTGGGGCCTTCGTGGTGGTGGTACACAATTAGGTGTGGCAGTTGATTTTACCTTTAAAGCACAGAAAATGAATTCTAATACGCATGATGCGTCACTTATTCATCAACACATTACCTATGTGACAGAAGATTTGGAACAGTTTGTTGCAAATTGGGGACGTTGGATGAAAGCAGCCCCTAAAGAAATGACGAGTTTCTTGATGATTCAAAAAACTCCGCAACATGTCTATGCCGTAGATACTCGTAATGTATGGGCTGGAACAGATACAGAACGTGCGGTTCCTGAATTAGAAAAAGCATTAGCAATTGACAAAATATACGATCACTCTGAGAGTATGATGTCTTACGCCAGCTTAATCCCTTATCCACAATCTATTCACATTGGCCAACAAAAAATTAAAATTGCTAATGCCATTGTGGATAAAGTCGATGCATCACTTGGGAAAGCTATTAAAGAGGTACTTGAAACGGCTCATGTTGTGGAATTACGTCCTTTAGATGGTCAGGTTCATGAAGTGGCCCAAGACGCAACAGCCTGGGCTGCTAGACATCAAGATGGATTCTTATCAGTATGGATGTCACCAAAAAGTGACGCAGCCTTAACAAAAGAAATGGAGCCCGTTACTCAATTAGCAACAGGTATGTATGGTGCGTATTCTTCTATAATCTCTCCAGAAGTAGCCGCTCTTTCATGGCCAGACGCAACAGGTGAACGCCTAAAAGCTTTAAAGGAGCAAGTAGACCCTAATCATCTATTTAATACTGGGCTTCAATTATAGAACGTATTATTGGTGAGTTCTTCGAAAAATCGCTATAATGAATGGAGAAGCAATTAAAGGAGGAGTCATCATGATCGTAACAAGAAAAGGCGAACCATATGAATTATCAGGAACAAGTGTAGAAGTGGGTCATCAAGCACCTACTTTTACGTTAAATAATTTAGAAGACAAAGCGGTCAGCTTAACTGATTTATTAGCTAAACCACTATTAATTAGCGTAGTACCAGATATTGATACGAGTGTTTGTAGTATTCAGACCAAACAATTTAATCAACAAGCAGGTAGTGTTGAAGGCATTCAATTAGTAACAATTGCAAAAAACACTAAAGAAGAGTTAGCCAATTGGTGTGCAGCTGAAGGTGTTTCAATGGAAATGTTGCATGACGAAGCATTAGCTTTTGGTGAATTATATGGCATAAAAATGGCTGATTTAGGCGTTTTAGCACGTTCAATTTTTGTCATTGATACAGACGGAACATTAGTCTATCAAGAAATCGTGCCAGAAATGGTAAATGAGCCAGATTACACTGCTGCTTTAGATACAGTAAAAGCTTTAGTAAAGTAATTTGACGTTAGCTTAAATATCTTGTAAACTAGAACAAAGACTAGGCGCAAGAGGAGTAATAAAGAAGAGACTTTTTAGAGAGAAAACCATTAGCTGAGAGGTTTTTAAGGATCCTTTATGAAGGTAGCTTGCAAGTTAAATAGCTGAACCTTAGTAGGTTATTTCGCTTTGCGCACGTTATCGCGCCATAGAGATATTGTCTATTAGAAGATAATAAATTTAGGTGGTACCGCGACGATTATTCGCCCTAAAACACATGGTGTTTTAGGGCTTTTTTATTTTTGTTAATTATTATGAAATAAACAATAAAGAAGAGCTGAAAGGAAGTTGAGAAATGACAGAAGAATTAAACATGTCAACAAAGTTTGAACCAAAAAATGTTGAAGCAGGTCGTTACGAAAAATGGTTAGCAGGGAATTATTTCCGCCCAAGTGGAGATGCGGAGGCTAAACCCTATTCAATCGTTATTCCACCACCAAACGTAACAGGTAAATTACACTTAGGTCATGCGTGGGATACAACGTTACAAGATATTATTATTCGTCATAAACGTATGCAAGGTTATGATACCTTATGGTTGCCAGGGATGGACCATGCCGGTATTGCCACACAAGCAAAAGTAGAAGAAAAATTACGTGCAGAAGGAATTTCTCGTTATGATTTAGGACGTGAAAAATTCTTAGAAAAAACATGGGAATGGAAAGATGAATACGCTAGCCATATCCGTGAACAATGGTCAAAACTAGGGCTATCGTTAAATTACGAACGTGAACGTTTCACGCTAGATGATGGTTTATCAGATGCGGTAAAAAAAGTATTTGTACAACTTTATAACAAAGGCTTAATTTACCGTGGTGAATATATTATTAACTGGGATCCACAAGCAAAAACAGCATTATCTGATATCGAAGTTATTCATAAAGACGTTGAAGGTGCCTTCTACCACATGACATACGAAGTAGCCGGAAGTAATGGCGAAACAGTTGAAATTGCGACAACACGTCCGGAAACATTATTAGGGGATACAGCGGTAGCCGTTCACCCAGAAGATGAACGTTACCAACATTTAATCGGTAAAAAAGTGATCTTACCATTAGTAGGCAAAGAAATCCCAGTAATCGCTGATGAATACGTAGAGATGGATTTTGGAACAGGTGTGGTTAAAATTACACCAGCCCATGACCCTAATGACTTTGAAGTTGGTAATCGTCATGACTTGCCACGTATTAACGTAATGAACGACGACGGTACAATGAATGGTTTTTATCCAGCATATGAAGGAATGGATCGTTTTGCTGCTCGTAAACAAATCGTGAAAGATTTAGAAGCAGCTGGTCGTTTAGTAAAAATTGAAAAAATGACACATAGTGTAGGACATTCAGAACGAACAGGTGTTGTAGTGGAGCCTCGTTTATCAACGCAATGGTTCGTTAAAATGGAAGAATTGGCTAAGCGTGCGATTGAAAACCAAGAAGGCGAAGACAAAGTTGAATTTTACCCACCACGTTTCAATAATACCTTTATTCAATGGATGGAAAACGTTCATGACTGGGTAATTTCACGTCAATTATGGTGGGGACATCAAATCCCTGCTTGGTACCATAAAGAAACAGGTGAAATGTATGTAGGTGAATCAGCGCCTGAAGATCCAGAAAATTGGACACAAGATGAAGACGTATTAGATACATGGTTCAGTTCAGCTTTATGGCCATTTTCAACAATGGGTTGGCCAGATGAAGAAGCACCTGATTTTAACCGTTACTTCCCAACATCAACGTTAGTAACTGGTTATGATATTATTTTCTTCTGGGTAAGTCGTATGATTTTCCAAAGTTTAGAATTTACTGATCGTCGTCCGTTTAATAACGTTTTAATCCACGGTTTAATTCGTGCGGAAGATGGTCGTAAGATGAGTAAATCATTAGGTAACGGGATTGATCCAATGGATGTTATCGAACAATACGGAGCAGATGCATTACGTTGGTTCTTAACAACCGGTTCATCACCAGGTCAAGATGTTCGTTTCAGTTATGATAAGATGGATGCTTCTTGGAACTTCATTAATAAAATTTGGAATGCAAGTCGTTTTGTTATCATGAATTTAGACGGATTAAAAGTAGAAGATATATCATTAGATGGTAACAAATCAGTAGCGGATCGTTGGATTTTAACCCGTTTGAATGAAACCATTTCAGAAGTAAATCGTTTGTTTGATGGTTTTGAATTTGGTGAAGCGGGTCGTCATTTATATAACTTCATCTGGGATGATTTCTGTGACTGGTATATCGAAATGAGTAAAGAAGTTCTTTACGGTGACGATGAGGAGCAAAAACATGTGACTCGTAGCATTTTAGCTTACGTTTTAGATAATATTCTAAAATTAATTCACCCAATTATGCCATTTGTTTCTGAAGAAATTTGGGAACATGTGCCACACCAAGGCGAAACATTAGTCACAGCACCATATCCTAAAGTTAATGAAGCATTAAATGATGAAACAGCGGCGGCAGGTATGGAAGTCTTGAAAGAATTAATTAGAGCAGTACGTAATATTCGTGCAGAAGTAGGTAGCCCAATGTCTAAACCTATTACGCTTTTAATTAAAACAAGTGATGACGCGAGCCAAACGTTCTTAACAGAAAATACTAGCTACATTGAACGTTTCTGTAACCCAGAAAGCTTAGAAATTTCACCTGAAATTAACGCACCAGAATTGGCGATGAGTGCAGTAATTAAAGGAGCAGAAATCTTCTTACCATTAGCAGATTTAATCAATATCGAAGACGAAATCAAACGTTTAGAAAAAGAATTAGATAAATGGAACAAAGAAGTCGCACGTGTTCAAGGCAAACTTAACAATGAACGTTTCGTTTCAAGTGCGCCAGAACAAGTGGTTGAAGCAGAACGTCAAAAAGAAGTCGAATACAAAGAACGCCAAGCAAGCGTTCAAGAGCGTATTAATCAATTAAAGAAAGCGTAAAGTAGAAAGTAGGGAAAGTCATGACGTATGAAGAAACTTTAGAGTGGATTCACCATCGTTTGAAATTCGGCTCACGTCCGGGACTTATCCGCGTTGAAACTTTATTAGAACGAATAGGGAATCCACATGTTGGACTCCCTATTGTTCATATAGGAGGAACAAACGGGAAAGGTTCGACAGTCGCTTTTTTAAGAGGGCTATTAGAAGCACAAGGGTTGAAAGTAGGGACCTTTACGTCTCCATTTATTACTGCCTTTAACGAGCGTATGAGTATTAATCAACATCCGATTAGCAATGAAATGTTGGTAGCGTTGGTTGAACAAGTGAAGCCTGTGGTTGAGGAGATGGACAAAGAACTGGAAATTGCCGGGATTACCGAATTTGAATTGATTACGGTCTTGATGTTTTTATATTTTAAAGAGCAAGAAGTTGATGTCGCGTTAGTCGAAGTTGGCTTAGGTGGTTTACTCGACTCAACCAATGTCATTGTAGAACCATTAGCGACAGCGATTACGACGATTGGTTTTGACCATATGGATATTTTGGGGAATAGTTTAGAAGCAATCGCCACTCAAAAAGCAGGAATCATAAAGTCAGCTGCCCCGGCTATTGTGGGTCAGCTACCTGAAGAAGCGCAAGCAGTGATGGAGCGGACTGCTCAAATAAAAAATTCTCCTTTATATGTGTTAGGAAAAGATTATACCTACAATGAATTAGGTAATAATATCTTTGAATTTACGTATAAAACGCATCAATATGTTCTCAAACAGCCTTTAATGGGACACCATCAATTTCATAATGCTGCGGTGGCGTTAATGACGTATTTAACCATTGCTTCTAAGTTAGAGGTATCTGTTGAGAAAGAGGCTATACAAGAGGGCTTTCATCAAGTGACGTGGCCAGGACGAATGGAAATTATGTCAAATAATCCTTTAATCGTAATCGATGGGGCTCATAATGAGCCAGCGGTGCGGACGCTAGTAGACAATATTCGTCAAGATTTTAGTAATAAACAAGTGACGATTTTATTTGCTGCAATTAATACAAAAGATATTTCGAGTATGTTAGAGATGCTTGAAGAAGTAGTTGAGGAGCGGTTGCATGTGACGACATTTGATTATCCAACAGCGGTACCAATGACTGCTTATGTGGATAAGTTTCCAATAAGTCAACGACATGTTGATTGGAAATTAGCCTTTACACAATTAAAAAAAGAATTATCACCAGATGATGTCTTATTAGTAACAGGTTCACTTTATTTTATTTCGCAAGTAAGAGCGTATATAACGGAGGATGAGGAATGAAAAAATATCAAGGTGTTATTTTCGATATGGATGGTTTATTGTTTGATACAGAAAAGGTTTATATGGATGTGAATGTTAAGATAGCACCCAATTATGGTATTAATGGGATGACGCATGATTATTTGATGTCAGTAGTCGGCTTATCAGATGAAGAATGCTATGCGACGTATCGTCGTGATTTTCCACAGGTGGATAATCAACAGATGGAGGCGTTTATTAAAGAAGGACATGAGCAAGTGGAAAAAATATTTGCTAGTGGAAAAGTTCCTCTAAAACCAGGTGCCCGTGAGTTGTTAACATTTTTAGCTGAACAAAAGGTTCCATGTGTGGTGGGTTCGAGTAATTTACGTAAGTTTATTAACTTATTAACAGAAAAAGCTGGGATTAGCCATTTTTTTAAAGGAATTGTCTGTGCCGAAGATGTGAAACGTGCCAAGCCAGATCCTGAAATTGTGGAAAAGGCAGTGTTAATGTTAGAACTTGCTCCTAGCCAATGTTTGATGTTGGAAGATTCTTTAAATGGCGTACGTGCTGCTTATGCAGCGGGAGTAGATGTGGTAGTTATTCCTGATTTGATTCAACCTAATGAAGAGATGGAAGAAAAAGCGATGGTCATTTCGAGTCATTTAATGGAGATGATAACTTATTTTGAATAAAATAAAACGTTTAGAAAGAGTGATCTTTCTAAACGTTTTTTCGGCTCTTTGTCAAATTGGACTGATGAGTAATTTTAGCCAACCATGAAATTGGGGAAAATATTCTCTGATTTCATGGTTTTTTGTTATTTAATGATTAACTTCTATCAAACCTTCGGTTAAAAAGATTCTAATCCTCATATTGCTGAAAGATTTGAATCCATAAGAAACTCGTTTTAATGTTTTGATGTGTGTATTCTTTGCTTCAATCTTCCCATTTGAATAGGGATGTATTAAAGCATTGGTAATTCCTTCTTGATGACGTATTAGGTTTTGTACTTGTCCTTTAAACTCTTCATCTAATTCTTCTGGTAAAGTATTCAATAATTCAAAGAATCGTTCATATTCTTTTCTTCTAAATGAATCTAATAAATCATGGAAGTAGCCATAGGCTAATTTTAGAGGTTCGGAAAAATCTAATAACCGATCAATCATCATCTGTTCGGTCAAATAAGGATACTTATTTGACCGAAAGCTCGGCCATCTTTTGTATTCAGAGATATTAATGTCTAATCTATTTTTAAGTAGGAAGCGCCAATTTTTCTTAAGTTTACTTGCTTCTACTTTATGTCCCGATGCCTTGAGTTTTTTCATTTCCCGTACTCTGAAACTATTAAAGGCTTCATTCAAATGTTTAACAATATGAAAACGATCAATGATTAATTCAGCATTTGGAAAGATATCCTTCACTAATTGGAAATAAGCTGCATTCATATCTGTCACAAGGTATTTTACTTTAAAACGTTCTTCATCTGGATAACCATTAAAGTGAGGCATGAGATAATTTAATCGTCTACTTTCCAATATTTCTACTAATCGCCCTGAATTGCCATCAGCACAAATAAAACTCATAGAGTCTTCTATGGCTGTATGCGAACGGAATTCATCAACCATTAAAACCTCAGGCAACCAACGGTTTTTTGGACTAGGAAGGTAAATTTCTAACGATTTTAATACCTGAATCACTTTACTTATTGAAACACTACATAATTTAGCAATTAGTTTTAGAGATATTCTTTCACCTAATAACTCAATAATTTTGCCTTCAATTATCCTTGAAACATTGTGACAAGGTTTAACTAAATCAATTTGAGCAGTCCAGTGCTTATTACAGTTGCGACAACGATAGCGTTGCTTAGATAGCTTCATAGAGACAATTCCTGTGTTCTCATGTGTTAATAGAATCTCTACTTCTTTAGAACCATTCTTAACAATAACGTACTTGCCGTCGCATTCTCTTGGAGAAGAGTCACAATTAGGGCAAGCTATCGTTTTAGGTTTATAGCTAGCTTTTATAATTTTCGCAGGCTTATTACGATAGGTTCCTTCGGAAACACTAGAAATTGTTAGATTAGAGTCTTCAATTCCATAAATTTTTTTGATATCATTAATCATAGCATATCGCTCCTTTTGTTTGTTTTGTGTGGTAACTTAATTTTAACAAAAGGCGATATGTTTTTTTAAGATTAAATACAAAAATAGGGCTGAAGAAGGAATAAACCTTCATCAGTCCTATTTATTATAGAGCCGTTTTTTCGTTTTAATGTAATTGTTTTTCAACTTCAGTAGGGAGATCTTTTTTCATGACTTCATGCCATCTTAATACACCTTTTTGCTCATTATATTCTAGTAGTAAATATTTATTTTGCGTCAATGAACGTCCGAATGAACTGAAGGGGATGTTTTTTTCTTCCCCTTTATCATTAACTGCCTCTAATTCATAACGATATTCTTTATCTTGAAGAACGCCTTCTGTATCATAGACATTTTCTACTTGGATAGGTTCTTTATTGATTAGTGCATAATAGGGTTCTCCTGTATAATTTTTTTTATAATATCCTCCTATTGCACCGCCTGCTATTACCAATACTCCAACAAAAATCATCATGCCTTTTTTCATTATCGTGCCACCCCTGTTCTTTATGTTTTCTTGCTTTCTTTATTATCATCCAACACCTGTGATATGACATCATACTAAAGTGGGATTTTTTATGGGACTATAAACTGAAAAAACATTTTTTTGCGTAATATATATGAAAGGGGGCATGATGTGTGTTAATTACTGAAAATGAATTAATGGGGTTACCTAGAGAACGTTGCCTAGAGGTAGGTGTTGAAAATCTGACTATCAAAGAGTTATTAGCGATTTTATTGAGAACAGGGACAAAAAAACAAAGTGTTTTAGAACTTTCAGAGGAAGTAATCAATCATTTTAAGACCTTATTTGATTTAAAAGAAGCGAGTATAGAAGAATTACAATTGATTTCTGGCGTGGGGAAAGTCAAAGCGATGGAGATACAAGCGGCAATAGAATTAGGATATCGTATTGCAAAATCTAATCAAATAAAATTAGGGCAAGTGGTTTCTAGTCATGCGTTAGGTCATGAATTAATTGATGAAATGAAAGATTGGCGTCAAGAACATTTGATAGTTATTTACCTAAATACAAAAAATCAAATGATAAAAAAAGAAGTTATATTTAAAGGGACACTTAATCAAAGTATTGCCCATCCAAGAGAAATCTATCGTGTAGCGGTAAAATGTGCAGCGGCAAGATTTATACTGGCGCACAATCATCCATCAGGCAATCCTAATGTGTCACAACAAGATGTTGATTTTACTAAACGAATCATCGAATGTGGTAAAATAATGGGAATTGAATTGCTTGACCATCTGGTTATAGGTGATATTCGCTACTTGAGTATGAGAGAAGAAGGCATTATTGATTAATTATTGAGTTTATTACTTGCAATTGATAACGGTTTCATTTAATATATAATTATAGCTTGATTAGTATTAGTTAGGCTAAAATACATATGAATTACAAGGATGTAATTTACAGGAGGAACAACAGAATTATGGAAACAGGAACAGTGAAATGGTTTAACGCAGAAAAAGGTTTTGGTTTTATTACTCGCGAAGGCGGAGAAGATGTATTTGTACATTTTTCAGCTATTCAAGGTGAAGGGTTCAAATCATTAGAAGAAGGTCAAGCAGTAACATTTGACGTTGAGTCATCAGATCGTGGCCCACAAGCAACTAATGTTGTTAAACAATAAAATTTAAAACGACTTACAGGACAGAATTTTTTCTGTCCTGTTTTTTTTTATATGTTTTGAAAACCACCTGCTATGCGGGTGGTTCAGGGAGCTTCCAGCGTGGTAACAAAAAAAAACTCCTAAAATGATAAGATAAAGTTGGTTTCCCGACCACAACATCAAATCATTTAGGAGGTGTCTTTTATGAGAAAAGACAATCAAAGTTTATCACATAGAACCTGGAAATGTAAGTATCATATAGTATTTGCACCGAAATATCGACGCCAAATCATATATGGGAAGTATAAAAAAAGTATCGGAGAAATATTAAGAGCATTATGTGACAGAAAAGGTGTAGAAATTATTGAAGCTAACGCATGTAAAGATCATATCCATATGTTGGTAAGTATTCCACCAAAAACGAGTGTCTCGGAATTTATAGGATATTTAAAAGGAAAAAGTAGTTTAATGATATTCGATAGACATGCCGAGTTGAAATATCGTTATGGGAATAGAAAATTTTGGTGTAGAGGATATTATGTAGATACGGTAGGTCGAAATAAAAAACAGATAGAAGAATATATTAGAAATCAAATAACGGAAGATTATGTAGCGGATCAATTAACCTTATTCGAAGAATACGATCCGTTTACAGGACAAAAAAATAAGAGAAAATAAAGTGATTCTTTAAGAATCAGTGAGTAAGTGTGGTGCAAAAGGGAGACCAATCGGTAGGCCTTTTAGGCCCAGGCCGGTAAAAGAGGCTTTCAGCCGCAGAGCAAACCTCCAGTTCACACTGGAGGTTTTGATTGTATACATGGATTATTTGATTATCATTATTGAGATAGCATCAAGGTTTTGTTATAGTAAAATTTTACTTAATAGTTCAAAGAAAGGGGTGGTTATTTGAGTGAAATGATTATTGTGGCATATTAGTTGAACAAAAAAATGAGAAAACTCTCATTTAAGTTGAAAGTAACTAAGTAGAAGAGTGTTGTACACTTATTGTGAAAACAAGAGTGTAAGTTTAAAGAAATGTATTTTTTGATACGGATATTTTATAAAACAAACGTTATATAGGTTAAATGATTAGAAAAATCTAATATACAAAGAAAAACTTTGTGAAGTATATTACAATATTAATTGTTAAAGGAATCACAAACGTTATGGAGGAATATAAATGAAAATTATTATTGCAGGTGCAGGAGCAATGGGAAGCCGTTTTGGTTTAATGCTACACCAATCAGGTAATGAAGTAATACTAGTCGACGGCTGGGAAGACCATATTAAAGCAATCAATGAAAATGGTTTAAAAGCTAATTTTAACGGGGAAGAAGTTGTTGCTGAGTTAAAAGCTTTTCATAAAGATCATTTAGATGTGAATTTCGATGCTGATTTAGTGATCGTTTTCACTAAAGCGATGCAATTAGATGGTATGATGCAATCCATTAAATCTTTATTACATAATGAAACTAAAGTGTTATGTTTGTTAAATGGTATCGGACATGAAGAAGTGATTGAGAAATATGTACCGCTAAATAACATCTTATTAGGGAACACTATGTGGACGGCTGGTATGGTAGGTCCTGGTGAAGTGAAATTATTTGGTAATGGTAGTGTGGATTTACAAAATTTAGCACCTGGACAAGAAGGAATTGCTAAAGAAGTCGCTGAAGTTTTAACAGAAGCAGGATTAAACGCTAAATATGCAGATAATATTCTTTATTCCATTTATAAAAAAGCTTGTGTGAATGGCACAATGAACGGTCTGTGTACTATTTTAGATGTAAACATGGCTGGTTTTGGTGAAACACAAGAAGCCGATGCTATTGTAGAAGCTATTGTAAGTGAATTTGCAGCTGTTGCTAAAGTAGAAGGTGTAGTCCTAGATGTACCAGAAGTCTTAGCACAAATTAAAGGATGTTATAACCGTGAAACAATTGGAGAGCACTTTCCTTCAATGCATCAAGATTTAATTACAAATAATCGTTTGACGGAAATTGATTATATTAATGGTGCAGTGGCTCGTAAAGGGTTGAAATATGATATTGCAACACCATATTGTACTTTCTTAACACAACTAGTTCATGTTAAGGAACAAATTTTAGGAGCAAAATAATAATTAGTTAAAAAATAGTATTGTTGGTAGATGGGGGAAATAGTGATGAATAATAATGAAGAATTAAGTCCAAAAGTTTATTTGAATAAAGTTTTAGCTGGTACAGCAACAGGGATTATCGTAGGGTTGATTCCAAACGCTGTATTAGCAGCCATTTTAAAATTCTTTGGAGACAATGTGTTTGCGGTTACGTTGACACAAGTTGCTGTGATTTTCCAAATTGGTACGCCGTTAATTATTGGCGCATTGGTGGCCATGCAATTTGGTTTGAACCCAATGCAAATGATGGTAACGGGTGGTGCATCGTTTGTAGGTTCGGGCGTTGTGAAATTTAATCCAGATGCAGGTGCTTATATTGGTGCAGGTACAGGTGATATTATTAATACGATGATCACAGCAGCATTGGCAGTAGGGTTGATTTTATTAATTGGAAATAAATTTGGTTCTGTTTCAATTGTCGCTACACCTATTGTAGTTGGTTGTGGTGCAGGGATAATTGGTGTGTGGTTACTACCTTATGTAACAAAGTTAACCACAGCAATCGGTAACCTAATTAATACGTTTACGACGTTACAACCAATCTTAATGAGTATTTTAATTGCTTGTTCATTTGCCTTCTTAATTATTTCTCCAATCTCAACCGTAGCGATTGGTATGGCGATTCAATTAGGTGGTGTCTCAGCAGGTGCCGCTGCTATGGGTGTTGCGGCAACCACTATTGTATTAGTCGTTAATTCTTGGAAAGTAAATAAATCAGGTGTTACAATTGCCGTAGCATTAGGTGCAATGAAAATGATGATGCCTAACTTATTTAGAAAACCAATTATTTTATTACCTTGTCTGTTTACCGCTATTATTTCAGCTATTCCCGTCGCATTATTCTCAATTTCAGGAACACCTGCTTCCGCTGGTTTTGGTTTAGTGGGGTTGGTAGGACCACTTGCTTCTTTAGATAATGGCTTATCTATTGTTTTAGTAGCCATTTGTTGGTTAGTCGTTCCAATTGCGGCTGCTTTATTAGGTCAATTTCTATTTGAAAAAGTATTAAAACTATATGATCGTCAAGACGTATTTGAATTTAAAGGATAAGATAACGGTTTGATGATGCTTTACATGCTAAAATAGGCAACGATTTATTCAATCGTTGCCTATTTATTTATTTTAGGTAATCTTTGATGATAGCTTGGTACTTGTCAATCACGTCTAAGTAATTATCAATTTCAACATATTCGTCCACTTGATGGGCTTTTTTTGATACGCCGGGGCCAAAAACAACAAAATCAAATGCTTTATTGGCTTTTGTGAACTCAGCGGCATCAGTTGTACCAGCAAGGGTTAATACAGGAAGCGGTTCTTTAAACTGTTGTTGGATCACCTTGATTAAGGACGAGTTCTTATTAGCTTTAACAGGATTTTTACTGAAATCAATGTTAAGAGCTAAATGAAAATCGGATTGTTTGTTTAAATCTGTAATGATATTGCGCAATAAAGTAGTAATGTTCTCATTGTCAAAGGCAGGTAATGAGCGGATATTACCTTGTAGCTTAGCATAGGCTGGAATACTATTAACTTGGGAGCCTCCTTCAATTACTGTAATATTATGAATAGTTCGACCAAGTTCTTCGTCAACATATTGTTTCGTAATAGCAGCCATTTCTTGATTGACTTTAGTCATAAAGGTTAATAAATGATTAATAGCATTGTTTCCAAGTTGTGGCATAGAACTATGCGCTTCTTTTCCTGTAGAGGTGACAGAATAGTTCAAAGATCCCATATGTGCATATACGAGTGTATAGCCACTTGGTTCTCCGATAATTAAACCATCTAAGTCATTTGCATAGCCAAGGTTAGTTAATTGCTCAGAACCTAATTCACCTATTTCTTCTCCTACAGTGGCAAGGAGTTTTACTGTGCCGTTAAATGGGTGTTTTTGTTCTTTTAATTCGATCATGGCAATGACCATTGCCATAAGCCCACTCTTCATATCGGTGGTTCCGCGTCCATATAACTTCCCATCATTTATGATGCCATCAAATGGTGGAAAGTTCCATAAATCAGGGTCTCCTTCAGAAACAACATCCATGTGTCCAGTAAGTCCCAGTACCTTTCCTTGTCCATTACCAAGAGTAGCGACTAAGCTGCTTCTTCCCGGTGCATAAGGGATTAATTCAGATTGGATTCCATGAGAGGCAAGTAGCGACTGAATATAGTGTGCTACAGCTTCTTCGTTACCATTTACTGAGGGAATCTTGACAATATCCTGTAGCCATTTAATCTTTTCGTCGTTACTAATCATATAAAAACCTTCTTTCTTAAAGTATCTAAATATATTATATACCTTTAACGAACTAAATGTGCGTGAAAGGTACTAGAAAAGATAATTTACAAAAAATATAATCTTTTTTGCTAGAAATACTTGTAAATAAAGGCTGTCAAGGACTTACTCTTGATTGACACTGATTGTGATAAATATTAGAATTAAGAGTATAAGTCTATTAGTTTTTAGACTTACCTAGTAGGTGGTCGTACACCTGCGTTACAACTATAAATTTCCGGAGGTGCCAAAGAATAATGAATTCACTTATTTTAATCATTGTTCTCGGTATCATCGCGTTAATTGTTGGTCTACTTATCGGTTCGATTATTGCAAAGAACAATCATCAAAAAGCAATTCAAAATGCCAGTGTGACGGCAGAGAGTATTTTAGAAAATGCTAAACGTCAAGCTGAAACTTTGAAGAAAGAAACGTTAATCGAGGCTAAAGAAGAGAATCAAAAGTATCGTTTAGAAATTGAAAGTGAGTTGAAACAAAGCCGAAGCGAAGTTAAAGAACAAGAAAACCGTTTGTTACAACGTGAAGCTAACATTGATCGTAAGGATCAGGCGTTAGTTCAACGTGAAAATTCACTGGCAGAAAAAGAACAGAAACTAGATTCGAAAACACAATTGATAGGTGAACGAGAGCAAGAAGTTCAGGAGTTAATTAACCAAAAAGCGTTAGAGCTTGAAAAAGTTGCCTCATTAAGCAAAAATGAAGCAAAAGATATTATTATGACGCAAACACAAGAAGAATTAGAACATGAATTAGCTGTTAGAGTTAAAGAAAATGAGCGTAAAGTTAAAGAAGACTCAGATCGTATTGCAAAGAATATGCTGTCTTTAGCAATGCAACGATGTGCTGCTGACCAAGTATCAGAATCAACGGTGTCAGTTGTAACGTTACCTAATGATGAGATGAAAGGTCGTATTATTGGACGAGAAGGCCGAAACATTCGTACCTTAGAAACATTAACAGGAATTGATTTGATTATTGATGACACGCCAGAAGCAGTAGTTTTATCAGGATTTGATCCAATTCGTCGTGAAATTGCACGTATGGCACTTGAAAAATTAATTCAAGATGGACGTATTCACCCAGCTAGAATCGAAGAAATGGTCGATAAAGCGCGTAAAGAAATGGATGAACGTATTCGAGAATATGGTGAAAATGCAGCATTTGAAGTAGGTATCCATACATTGCATCCTGATTTAATTAAAATCATGGGACGTATGCGTTTTAGAACAAGTTATGGTCAAAATGTATTAAACCATTCAATTGAAGTAGCTAAATTAACGGGTGTATTAGCTGGTGAATTAGGTGAAGATGTTGAAATGGCTAAACGTGCAGGCTTCTTACATGATATTGGGAAAGCCATTGACCGTGAAGTAGAAGGCTCACATGTTGAAGTTGGAGTAGAACTTGCTAAGAAATACAAAGAGCCTGAAATTGTAATTAATGCGATTGCCTCTCATCATGGTGACACAGAAGCAACATCAGTTATTGCAGTATTAGTTGCAGCAGCAGATGCTTTATCAGCTGCTCGTCCGGGTGCTCGTAGCGAATCATTAGAGAATTACATCAAACGTTTAGAACGTTTAGAAGGTATCGCTAATGAATTTGAAGGAGTTGATTACAGCTTTGCTGTTCAAGCAGGTCGTGAAGTGAGAATCATGGTTAAACCAGATCAAATTTCAGACGATCAAGCAACATTATTAGTTCGTGAAATTCGTAAACGTATTGAAGATGAACTGGAATATCCGGGTCATATCAAAGTAACGGTTGTACGTGAAACCCGAGCAGTCGATTACGCTAAATAAAAGTGATAATAAAAGCAACTTGTTTTTACAAGTTGCTTTTTTTGAGTGTTAAAGATTGACGATTAACCGATAAAATGATAAGATTTTAAGGTTAAAACGTAATCATTACGGTTTTAAGCGAGCTGATAAAGGAGGCACACGATGAGATATATTACAGTTAAAGATTTAACCTTCTATTATGGTAAGGAACCTGTTCTTGAGAATGTTTCTTATCATGTTGATTCCGGTGAATTTGTGATTTTAACCGGTGAAAATGGCGCAGCTAAATCAACCTTATTAAAAAATACATTGGGCTTATTAAAGCCAGCTTCTGGAGAAATTACAATTTCAAAAGTGAATGTGGACGGAGAGCCGTTAAGTATTGGCTACATTCCACAACAAATTGCATCATATAATGCGGGGTTTCCAAGTACGGTACTAGAGTTGGTGCAATCTGGTCGGTTCCAAAGAGGTCGTTGGTTCAAACCATTAACTAAAAAAGACCATGAACATGTTGAGCGTGCGTTAATGGCGGTTAATATGTGGGATATGCGGTACAAAAAAGTAGGGGAGTTATCAGGTGGACAAAAGCAACGGATTTCATTAGCACGTGTTTTTGCAACGGATCCAGATTTATTTATACTAGATGAGCCTACAACAGGGATGGATGAAACGTCACGTGGTGATTTTTATGAATTATTACAACATAATGCGCATGTTCATAATAAAGCTATTTTAATGATTACACATGATCACGAGGATATTAAACAATACGCTGATCGACATATCCGACTAATTCGAAAGGAGGATTCACGATGGAGATGTTTTCATATCCGTTCATGAGAATGGCCTTAATGGCAACAGTATTGATGGCGATTATTGCCCCAATGTTGGGTGTATTCTTGGTTATTCGTCGTCAGTCATTACTTGCTGATACGTTATCACACGTTTCACTAGCAGGTGTAGCGTTAGGTTTCTTGATTAATGTTAATCCAACATTAACAACGTTTTTGGTCGTTGTAGTAGCAGCTTGTTTACTAGAATACTTGCGAATGATGTATCAGACGTATTCTGAGGTAAGCACAGCTATATTAATGTCAGGTGGTTTAGCCTTAGCATTAATTATTATGAGCTTTAGCGAAGGAAGCTCTGGTGTTAAAATTAATGAATATTTATTTGGTTCAATCGTGACAATCAATCAATCACAGTTGGTAATACTAGCGGTTTTAGCTGTTGTATTGATAGTAGCCTATAGTTTATTTAGACGTCCAATGTATGTGTTGACGTTTGATGAAGACACTGCTCATGTGGATGGATTGCCTGTTACGTTGATGTCTGTTTTATTTAATGTATTAACAGGTATTGCCATTTCTGTGATGATTCCAATTGCCGGCGCTTTATTGATTTCAGCTATTATGGTGTTGCCAGCAGCTATTGCAATGAGAATTGGTAGAAGTTTTCAACAAGTGATTGTCGTTAGTGTAGTGGTCGGTTTAGTTGGGATGCTTAGTGGTTTGGTCACTTCTTATCAACTGGATACACCAGCTGGAGCGACAATTACTATGCTGTTTATTGTTATTTTTATGGTAGTCAATGTGATGAAGTTTTTAACAACTAAATTTAATAAAAAGTAGAGAAAATAAAAAATGATACTTATCAAGGAAAAGACGAACTTTCTTTTCCTTTTTTTATATAAAAAAGGTATAATGAGATAGATAATTGAAATTAATGGCTGATGATTGGGCGATTGATTTGTAAATAAGGGAGAGGTAAAAATATGAAAGTTCGTAGAAGTGAACGGTTGATCGATATGACGTATTATCTAATGGAGCATCCACATACGTTAGTGACGCTAACCTCATTTTCAAAAAAATATGGTGCAGCAAAATCTTCTATTAGTGAAGATCTAACAATCGTCAAGCGAACATTTAGTGAGCGCGGAATTGGTATTTTAGAAACATTACCAGGCGCAGCAGGTGGAGTTCGATTTATTCCAAAAATGCCCGAAACAGATGCATTAACAATTGTTGAAGCATTATGCGAGCAATTGTCTGAGAGTAATCGATTACTACCAGGAGGCTATGTCTATTTATCAGATATGTTAGGAACACCTGATATTTTAAGAAAAGTCGGATTGATGATTGCATCAAAATTTTATGATAAACAAGTAGATGCGGTGATGACAGTTGCTACAAAAGGAGTGCCTATTGCTCAAGCTGTTGCGTATAACTTAAATGTGCCATTTGTTATTGTTCGTCGAGATTCTAAAATTACAGAAGGCTCAACTGTTAGTGTGAATTACGTTTCAGGTTCATCAGAGCGTATTGAAAAAATGGAGCTATCAAAGCGTAGTTTAAAACGTGGGGCTCGCGTGTTAATCGTGGATGATTTCATGAAGGGCGGGGGAACTGTTAATGGTATGAAAGGGCTGATTGAAGAATTTGAAGCAGAATTAGCTGGTACAGCAGTTTTTGCTGAAACACGTCATTCAGGTCCTAGAGTAGTGGAAGATTACATTTCATTGCTATCAGTTGATAGTGTAAATACTGCCGAGCGTACAATTAGTGTGACGCCAGGCACTTACTTTGATAAATAATAGTCTTTTGGGAGGAATTAACAAATGAACAAGCGCTATGCGATTATTTTAGCGGCGGGACAAGGTTCTCGTATGAAATCAAAAAAATATAAAGTACTACATGAGATTGCTGGTAAATCAATGGTTGATCATGTATTAACACAAGTTGAAACATTGGCACCAGAAGAAGTGGTGACGATTGTTGGATTTGGTGCAGAAATGGTAAAAGAAACCTTAGGTGAACGTACCAAATATGCATTACAATCTGAACAATTAGGAACTGGACATGCTGTTATCCAAGCAAAAGAGATTTTAGCAGATAAAGAAGGTACCACTTTAGTTATTTGTGGTGATACACCTTTATTACGTGCTGAGACATTACAAGAATTGTTTGAAACACATGAAAAAAGTGGCGCTAAAGCTACTGTCTTAACTGCACATGCAGATAACCCATTTGCTTATGGTCGTATTATTCGTGATGAACAAGGCGCTGTGTTGAAAATTGTAGAAGAAAAAGACGCTTCTGAAGAAGAACGCCTAGTTCAAGAAATTAATACCGGCACATTCTGTTTTGATAATAAAGCGTTATTTGACTCATTAGAAAAAGTTGGTAACGACAACGAGCAACAAGAATATTACCTACCAGATGTCATTGGTATTTTACAAGCTCAAGATGAAATCGTAGCCGCTTACCAAATGTCTGAGTTTGCTGAATCAATCGGTGTTAATGATCGTAAAGCTTTAGCAGTAGCAACAGCAGCAATGCGTCGCCGTATCAATGAGCAACATATGGTGAACGGGGTAACGTTTGTTAACCCTGAAGCAACTTATATTGATGTTGATGTTGAAATTGGTAATGATACATTAATCGAAGCAGGCGTGTCCTTAAAAGGACATACAACAATTGGTTCTCAATGTGTCATTGGAGCTAACAGTGAAATTATTGATAGCGTATTACATGATGATGTAGTGGTTCAATCATCAACGATTAAAAATGCGGTTATCTATTCTGGCGCAGATGTAGGACCATACGCTCATGTTCGTCCAAATTCAAAAATTGGTGAAAATGTTCATATCGGTAATTTCGTAGAAGTGAAAAACGCTAAAATTGATCAAGGAACAAAAGTTGGGCACCTAACGTATGTTGGAGATGCTGATTTAGGAAAAAACATCAATATTGGTTGTGGCACAGTATTTGTTAATTACGATGGTAAAAATAAATTCCGTTCAGTCATAGAAGACGATGTCTTTATTGGTTGTAACGCTAACTTGATTGCACCAGTCAAAGTGGGTAAAAATGCTTATATCGCTGCTGGATCAACTATTACTGAAGATGTTCCAAGTAAAAATATGGCAATCGCTCGTGCGCATCAAGTCAACAAACCTGGTTATGCGGATAAATTACCCTTTTCAAAATAATGAAAAATAGTTGAAAATAGTTGTGAAACACTTGATTTTATGATAGAAAATGACTACTATAATAAGAAGAATGAATAAAGTTTAAAAAAGAAAGCGGAGGTCCTCATGACAAATCATTACTTTGATCCAAAGTTAAAAATCTTTTCTTTGAATTCCAATCAACCTTTGGCTCAAAAAATCGCAAGTGCTATCGGTGTCGAATTAGGTAAATCATCAGTGAAACAATTTAGTGATGGAGAAATTCAAATCAATATTGAAGAAAGTATTCGTGGTGACCATGTTTATTTAATTCAATCAACAAGTTTCCCAGTAAATGATAATTTAATGGAATTATTGATTATGATGGATGCGTTGAAACGTGCAAGTGCTAAGACAATCAACGTTGTACTACCTTACTATGGCTATGCTCGTCAAGAACGTAAAGCACGTTCTCGTGAACCAATCACAGCGAAATTAGTTGCAGATATGTTGACAGCAGCCGGTGCAGACCGTGTGTTAACACTAGATTTACACGCTGCTCAAATTCAAGGGTTCTTTAATATCCCAGTGGATCATTTAATGGCAGCACCATTATTAGCTGATTATTTTATGGATAAAGGATACGAAGGCGATGATATCGTAGTTGTATCACCAGACCATGGAGGTGTCACTCGTGCACGTAAATTAGCTGATTTCTTAAAAGCGCCAATTGCGATTATTGATAAAAGAAGACCAAAAGCCAATGTTGCAGAAGTAATGAACATTATTGGTAAAGTGGAAGGTAAAAAATGTATCATTATCGATGATATGATTGATACAGCCGGTACAATTACTTTAGCTGCTCAAGCATTAAAAGATGAAGGCGCAACAGAAGTTATTGCTTGTTGTACACATCCAGTTTTATCAGGACCAGCTTTAGAAAGATTAGAACAATCAGTTATTGAAAAAGTAATTGTGACAGATTCAATCTATTTACCAGAAGATAAAATGATTGAAAAAATCGAAAAAGTAAGTGTTGGTGAATTAATTGGGGATGCGATTAAACGTATCCATGAAAACAAACCAGTTAGTCCATTGTTTGAATCAAAACGTATGTAATTAATGTTTGAATATTAGTTGACTATAGGAATGCTTAAGTAGTTTTAAGCATCCCTAAGTCACCTTTTGTTGTGAGGGGCGTTTGGACTTGGTATATTTTTTAAATAAAAGTTCAAATAAAGGAAGAAAAAAACATGAAATTATATGTAAATGAAGAATTTAAACAAGAAGTATCCTCAGATTTGGTTAAGGATTATGAAATAATTGTATTAGGTCCATTGAATCAAAAGAAAAATTTTATTGAGCTATTGTCTAAGCTAGGTGATGAAAAAGATATTTATATTTGGGACTATAATATGCTAGATTTAAATATTTTAGCATTTAAGCGTTTGTTAGATAGTTTAGCTGAAGAAAATATTGCGTTACACTTTATTAATGAAAAAGAACATTTTATGGAATATTTAATTGATATTTGTGAACGTGAAAAAAATTATTTAGCAAGCCGTACTAAACGTGGATTGAAGAAGGCAAGAGAAAAAGGTAATTTTGGTGGACGTCCACGAGTGAATGAAGAAGTCATTGAAAAAGTAAAACACTTATATTTCGAGAAAAAATTGACTTATCGTGAAATTGCTGCTCAATGTAATGTATCGATTGGAACAGTTCACAAGTATTCAAAATTATTAAAAGCTACACAATAAAATAAAAAGGGAGGCGATAATTATCGTCTCCCTTTTTATTAATCATTATGAGGTGTTGACTCATGATCTTTTTTTAGTAATTGTACAATTTCTTGTAGTAATTCTTCTTGTGTTGGTTCAGGTTCTTCTTCTGTTTCATTTTCGATAGGTAGAACGGTTGTTCCTAAATCACGTAGTTTATTAATTGTTTTAACAATAAAGAATAATACAACCATTGTAATTAAGAATTGAATAATTGCACCGATAAACACGCCAAAATCAATACGTAAACCTGTTTCACCAAGTGGGACAGCAAGACCTTCGATTTTTGTGCTGTTGCTGTTGCTGCCCGTAATGAAGCGAATGAAGAAAGAAACAAGTGGTGTTAAGACGCTATCCGTTAACGCTTTAACGATATTATTAAACGCCCCCCCAACTAAAACACCAATAGCTAAATCAAACGCATTTCCCTTAGTAATAAAATCTTTAAACTCTTTAATCATAAATAATTCCTCCCAAAAAGTATTTCAAATAAATTATAACCGTTATTATTAAACTAGTCTTGAATTTTGCCTAATAATCTTTAAATAATGTATTAATTTGCCGTGCTAATAATTCAGAAACGCGTTAATTTATGATATGATTAATAAGATAATACATTAGTATTGTGAGATGAATGTATGATAATTAATCGGAAAGGTAGGCATGGTTTATGAGTAAAGAATTAGCTAAGAATGTTAATCTACACGTAATTCCTACTAAAAAATATAAAACTATTCATGTCTTGATTCGTTTTTCTACAGAATTAACACGTGAAAAAGCTAGTTTAAGAACTTTATTAAGTAGTTTATTAGAAACAAATAGTTTGAATTATCCACAACAAACAGACATTAGTAAGAAATTATCGGATATGTACGGAGCAAAAATGGGGGTAGGTACAAGTAAAAAGGGTAACCGTCATTACATGAATGCCGTCTTTTCAATGGTAAATCCTAAATACTTACCTAATGAAGATACGTTATTAGCAGAAGGTTTTACTTTTATGCGTGATATTTTATTCAACCCTAACGCTAAAGAGGGTCAGTTTGATGAAGAAACGTTTCATCGTGAAAAGAAAAACTTGATAGCTTATATTCAGTCAATTTATGATGACAAACAGAGCTTAGCAGCACTTAATTTACAGTCACTCTATTTTTCAGAAGATGATGCCCAAAAAACACCTGGATTTGGACGTGCAGAAGATGTAGAAACGATTGGCAATACTCAACTTTATAACTATTATCAACAGTTACTAACAGAAGACGAAGTTGATATTGTTGTATTAGGTGACGTACAAGAAGAGGAAATTGCATCGTTATTAACTTCTTACAAATTTGAAGATCGTGAGCCAATTTCAGTTAATCCGATGTATAGTCGTGAACGACAATTGACGATTACTGATAAAGTAGAGACGTTACCTGTTCAACAAGGTAAATTGAATCTAGCATATCAAACAGATAGTTATTTTCATGATGAGCATTATTTTACTTTACAAGTGTTTAACGGAATATTTGGCGGCTTTGCCCATTCTAAGTTATTTATGAATGTTCGTGAAAAAGAAAGTATGGCATACTACGCATCAAGTTCACTCGATACCTTTAGAGGAATGATGACGGTGCAAACAGGAATTGATAGTCAAAATAAAGAAAAAGTCCTAACGTTAGTGAGTGAACAATTAGAAGCTATGCGACAAGGTGAAATAAGCGATGAAGAGATGTTGCAAACAAAAGCGATGATACGTAATCAATTTATTTTGTCACAAGATAATCCAAGTGCAAGTATGGAGTCCCTTTATTTAGCTAAAAAATTCCCTCAATCAGCTATTGATGATGAAGAATGGTTGACTCGTTTAGACGCTGTGACTAAAGAGGACGTTCAACAAATGGCGAAACAAGTTGAACTACAAGCAGTCTATTTCATGGAAGGGAGTGTCGCTTAATGGAGAAAAAAGTCTATGAATTAATTAATGAAACCCTTTATACAGAAACACTTCCTAATGGTTTGAAAGTGACGTTATTACCAAAAGAGGGATTTCATAAAACTTATGCCCTATTTACTACTGATTATGGATCAATTGATGAAGAGTTCAAGCCAATCGGGCAAGACGAGTTTGTGAAAGTACCAGATGGGATTGCGCATTTCTTAGAACATAAGATGTTTGAAAAAGAAGATGGAGATGTTTTTCAGTTATTTGGAAAGCAAGGGGCATCGGCTAATGCTTTTACAAGTTTTACTAAAACAAGCTATTTATTCTCAAGTACGGATCAAGTAGAGAAAAATTTAACGACCTTATTAGATTTTGTTCAAGCGCCTTACTTTACTGAAGAGACAGTGGAAAAGGAAAAAGGTATTATCGGACAAGAAATTCAAATGTACGATGATGACCCAAATTGGCGTACGTTTTTTGGCCTTCTTCAAGCGATGTATCCAAAACATCCACTACATATTGATATTGCTGGGACCATTGATAGTATTGCCGAGATTACGGCAGAAGACTTATATTTGTGTTATCATACATTTTATCATCCAAGTAATATGAACCTCTTTGTAGTAGGGAAAATGGATCCAGAAGCTATTATGACGCTTATTAGAGATAATCAAGCAAGTAAAGCATTTGAAGCCATGCCTCCAATTGAACGCAAATTCCCGGTTGAAACATCTGAGGATATCGTTAAAGAATCAACAATCTATCTAGATGTTACACGCCCAAAAGCTTACGTAGGAATTAAAGGAATGGAAGAATTACCTACTAATGGATATGAGTTATTACGTAAACGAACAGCGACTTCGTTGTTATTCCAATTGTTAATAGGGACAACCTCTGATAACTACTTGACTATGTACAATGAAGAATTAGTCGACGATAGTTTTGGCTTTGAATTCAATATGGATCGAGGGTTTTACTTTGCTGATTTTGGTGGAGATACTGATCAACCAGAAGCATTAGTGACGAGATTAAAAGAGATATTATTAACAGCTCAGGATAGTCCTGAATTAACAGAAGAGCGTTTAACTTTATTGAAGAAACGCCTGATGGGAAATTATTTACAATCACTAAATTCATTAGAATACATTGCCAACCAATTTAGTAAAGATAGTTTTGGTGAGGCAACGTTGTTTGATATGATGAATGTGATCAATTCTATTACACTAAAAGATATTTATGATGTAGTAGAATCGTTCATTAAAGAAGATACCATGGTCACACTTTACGTTTATCCTAAAAATAAGGAGTCGTAAGATGGCAAAACATGCGTTAATACTGGGATCAAGTGGTGATATAGGAGCTGCTTGTGCCACAACCTTAGCAGCAGAAGGTTGGTCCTTATATTTACATTATTTTCGTAACGAAGATAAAATAAAAAAAATTCAATTACAATTAAAAGCTACTTATCCAAAACAAGATTTTTATTTAATACAGGCAGATTTGAGTGAAGAAGATGCCAGTGATAACATTATGAACGCAGTCTTTAATGTGGACGGTATTGTCGTCGCAAATGGGCAAACCGTTTATGAATTATTAACAGAAACCACCCCTGAACAGATGGACTACTTGTGGAGAACTATGTTAAAACTTCCTATTGAAATTTGTCAGCAATTACAAGATAAATTAAGTCGTCAACAAGCGGGGCGTATTGTATTTATAGGGTCGGTTTATGGCATTCAAGGAAGTTCGATGGAAGTGATGTATAGCACCATAAAAGGCGGACAACACGCCTTTGTAAAAGCCTATGCCCAAGAAGTTGCGAGTTTAGGCATAACAGTGAATGCAGTGGCACCTGGTGCAGTAGCCACACAGATGAATACGGATTGGACGGAAGAAGAAATAACAGAATTATTGACAGAGATTCCGTTAAATCGTATGGCAACACCTCAAGAAATAGGAGAAGCTGTAACATTTTTAATGAGTAACTCAGCTGGTTATATAACAGGTACAGTGCTACCTGTTACTGGGGGCTGGAAAGTATAAAGGGATGAAGGTGACGAATACGTGGAGACAATTGGAGAAAGACTTAGAAAAGCAAGGTTATCAAAAGGAATTACCATCGAAGATTTACAAAAAATAACAAAAGTTCAAGCAAGGTATTTATCAGCAGTTGAAGATAACCAATTTGAATTGCTGCCAGGGACATATTATGCGCGTAATTTTATTCGTCAGTATGCCCAAGCTGTTGGTTTAGATGGAGATGAATTAGTAGAAGTTTATGACGGTGGTGGAGTGTCTAAAAGCACTGCAGTAATAGAAAACCAACGTTCAAGAACAGAATTAAACCGTAAAAAACATCGAACAAGTAATATTAGCAAAGATAAATGGCCAATGCTTTTATTAAGTTTGGCATCATTATTAATTATTGCGACTGTTTTCTGGCTAACGTTAAGAGAAGCAAAGCCTAAACAAGTCATTCAAACAAATAATAGTGACGTCTTAGTTGAAGGAAGCTTTGAAGAATCTTCTGACAAAAAAGAAACAAGTGAGTCAAAAGAAAAGGAAAAAGAGACAAGTGAGTCAAAAGAAAAAGAAGAGAAACAATCAACTGTTGAAGTTGGCGAAGAAGCGGGAAGAGAGTTGGCTATCAAAGTAGCATCGCACAAAGACCCTGCTGAAATAATGGTGAAAAGTACAGGAGGTCGTTGTTGGATTGGCATCAATGGTAATGGTCAAAGCCTGTACAACGGTACCGTAGAAGCCAATCAAACAGTCGAAACAACTTTAACAGAAGGTATGGAAAATGCTGTGATTACTCTAGGTGCAGCAAATGCAGTAGAAGTTTTTGTTAATGGTGAGAAAGTAGATTTTAATAAGTCGGGTTCTAACTTAGATATGAGAAACTTGAATTTATCATTGACGTATGACAAGAAGACAGAAGAGTAACAGTTTTTTTGAAAAATTGAAGGGTGTGTTTAACATTAATTTACCAAATAAATTAACCGTATTGAGAATTATTATGATTCCAATTTTTATTGTGATTGCAGGAGCTCCAATGGATTGGGGAAGTTTTACAATGGGTGGTACAGTTGTAGCGTGGACACAATTTGTTGCAATGATTATTTTTGCCATTGCAAGTCTTACTGATTGGCTAGATGGGAAAATTGCTCGTTCTCAAGGTTTAGTCACGAACTTTGGGAAGTTTGCGGATCCTTTGGCGGATAAAATGTTGGTCATGACAGCATTTATTATGTTAGTCGCACAAGGAAAGGCGCCAGCATGGATTGTTGCAATCATTGTTTGTCGAGAATTAGCTGTAACAGGTTTACGTCTATTATTAGTTGAAGATGGGGAAGTAATGGCAGCTGCTTGGCCTGGTAAAGTAAAAACAGCTACGCAAATGTTAGCTATTATCTTTTTATTAATTAACAATGTGCCATTTGAAGGAATTGGCATACCTGTAGCAACGATATTATTATATGCATGTTTAGTTTTTACGATTTATTCAGGAGTAGATTACTTCGTAAAAAATTCCCATGTGTTTAAAGGTTCAATGTAGGCAGATGATAAGTTGTTTTTGTCATGATGTCTATTCAAATAAAAGAGCTATGACAAAAATTTTGTCATAGCTCTTTTGTTATATTATAAGTTATCTGTTTTTTTTTTCTAAAACGGTATCGGTTGCTTCTTGCGCTTCTTCTTTATTAAAAATACCGTCTAAAGCGTCTACCAATTCAGGTGTTGTTTCTTTAACTTTATTTATTAATTCTTCTGCTTGTCCACCTAAATCTTTTAAGTAGCCAGTAATTTGTGATTGTGCTTCATCAATTGTTCCGTCTTTTACTAAGTTCTTTGCTTTTTCAATTAATTCCTCAATTTCTTTTAATCCTGATGTGATGACTTCTTTATTATTATCCATACCTATAAACCATCCTTTTCTTTTTGTTATTTAATATATATCATGACTAGTCCAAATAGGCAAAAAAAGTGTTTTGGAAGCAGCTATATGTAATGGAAAATAAGTCACACGGAAACAAAGTAAGCGGCTTATTGAAAATATTTGCTTTATAAATAGTATGACAAAGTAGAATAAACTGTTCATTATAGGCGTTAAAAAGAAACGTCACGTTTGCAAAAAGGTTCTATTTATGAGAGGGTTGATAGGAAGGTACTAGTGATATGTCTAATAAGGAGGAAAAAAATGATTGAATTTAACAATGTTTCTAAAGTGTTTAAAGGAGGAAAAGTCGCCGTTGATCATGTGAATTTAACTATAAATAAAGGTGAATTTGTTTGTTTTATTGGGACAAGTGGAAGTGGTAAAACAACGACAATGCGTATGATTAATCGAATGATTGAGCAAACTGAAGGTGAAATTTTAATCAATGGAGAAAACATAAAAAGTAAAGACCCTGTTCAATTACGACGAAAAATTGGATATGTTATTCAAAATGTTGGTTTAATGCCACATATGACGATTCGTGAAAATATTGTCATGGTACCAAAGTTGCTCAAATGGCCTGAAGAGGAGCGAAACAGAATTGCTGAAAAAATGATTGATTTAGTAAATTTACCTCGTGAAATGTTAGAAAGATATCCAGGACAATTATCTGGCGGACAACAACAAAGAATTGGAGTTGTCAGAGCTTTAGCAGCCGATCAAGATATTATTCTAATGGATGAACCTTTTGGAGCGTTGGATCCAATTACACGAGAAACGTTACAAGATTTGGTCAAAGAATTACAAGAAAAGATGGGGAAAACGGTCGTATTTGTGACACATGATATGGATGAAGCCTTGAATTTGGCTAACCGTATTATGATAATGGATAATGGGAAAGTTGTTCAGTACGATACTCCAGATGAAATATTAAGGAATCCAGCCAATGAATTTGTTGAGAACCTGATTGGTGAAGATAGACTAATTCAAGCTAAACAAGATGATGCAACAGTTGAACAAATCATGTTAGGTACAGCTATCACAATCACACCTGAAAAAACTTTAACCGAAGCAATTGGTTTAATGCGAGAAAAACGTGTTGACACCTTGTTAGTGGTAGACAATGCAGCTGTATTAAAAGGATTTATTGATCTTGAAACCCTTAATAGGAATCGTAAAACAGCGACAAGTGTCGGTGATATCATAGAAACACAGGTCTTCTTTGTTCGAAAAAACTCTAAGTTGCGTGATACTGTCCGACAAATTTTAAAACGAGGCTTAAAATATGTCCCTGTTGTAGACGAAAATAAAAAATTAGTTGGAATAGTGACAAGAGCAACGTTGGTAGATATTGTGTACGATGTTGTATGGGGATCTGAAGGATTACTTGAACAAGCCACGGAGTCTGATAACGTAGTGAAGGAGGATAATTGAAATGGAAAGTTTTTTACTTAATTACGGGACAGAATTGTTAGTGAAAACAGGAGAACACTTATTTATTTCATTTATTTCATTATTACTAGGAGTTATTGTGGCGGTCCCACTAGGTATTCTATTATCAAGAACCAAAAGAATTGCTGGTTTTATAATGGGGATTGCAAGCCTTTTACAAACGATCCCTTCACTTGCTTTCCTGGCACTTATGGTTCCTTTTTTAGGAGTGGGAAAATTACCTGCCATTGTAGCGTTGTTTATTTATTCCTTATTACCTATCCTTCGTAACACATATATTGGAATGAACAATGTCAATACTGACTTGGTCGATGCTGCAAAAGGGATGGGGATGACTTCACGCCAGCAAATTCTTCTAGTAGAAATTCCCAATGCACTACCAACGATTATGGCAGGTGTTAAGTTAGCGTCTGTTTATGTGATTGCTTGGGCAACGCTAGCTTCCTATATTGGGGCTGGTGGGCTAGGTGATTTTATTTTTAGTGGTCTGAATAATTATTTACCTGCATTGATTATCGGCGGTACGATTCCAGTTACACTATTGGCCTTAATCACTGATTATTTTTTTGCTAAACTCGAAGAAAAACTAACACCTGTAATAGAAAATGAGGTGGTCTAAATGAGGCCATTAAAAAAAGCCATAAGTGTATGCATCCTATTAGGAAGTCTTCTTATATTTAGTAGTTGTCGTTTACCTGGATTGTCAGGTGGAAACGATAAGAATACATTATCTATTGCAAGCCTATCTACATCAGAATCACAAGTTTTAGCTCACATTGTGAAACAAATGATTGAATATCATAAAGAGGACGTACAAGTTGACTTGGTAAATAACTTAGGAACTTCTACCGTCGTACATCAAGCAATGTTACGAGGTGACGTTTCAATATCTGCTGTACGTTATACAGGGACCGATTTGAGTGGTGCACTTCAGTTGCCGCCTGAAAAAAATCCTAAAAAAGCTTTATCTATCGTTCAAAAAGAATTTAAAAATCGTTACAATCAAAAATGGTATCCTTCTTATGGTTTTGCTAATAGTTATGCCTTTATGGTAAGTCAGGAAACCGCGAAAAAGTATAAATTGAAAAAAATTAGTGATTTAAAAAAAGTTGCGGGGAACTTAACAGCTGGAGTGGATACCTCTTGGCTAGACCGAAAAGGTGATGGTTATAAGGGATTTGTTGATGAATATGATTTTGATTTTGGAAAAGTATATCCAATGCAAATAGGATTAGTATATGATGCGGTGAATGCAGGAAAAATGGATGTGGTACTAGGTTACTCAACGGATGGAAGAATCGCAAGTTATGATTTAGTAGTACTAGAAGATGATTTGCAATTTTTCCCTCCTTACGATGCTTCAATTGTTGTTGGGTTTGATTTGCTTGAGCAAGTTGAAGGGCTAGATGACATATTAAGTGCATTGAATGGGAAAATCGATACTAAAACAATGCAACAACTTAATTTCCAAGTCGATGATCAATTACTCGAACCTGAGACAGTCGCCAAAAAATTTTTACGAGAAAATAATTACTTTGGTGAGAAAGGAAGTCTAACCCATGAATAATTTAAATGTTTTAGAACAATTTTTATACTACTTTTCTCAAAATGGGAGCTATATTTTAGCTCAATTCTGGCGTCATTTTCTTATTTCTCTGTATGGTGTAGTATTCGCCGCAATAATCGGTGTCCCAATAGGTATTATTCTTTCGCATAAGAAAAATTTAGCGAAATGGGTCATAGGAATAGCCAATGTGATTCAAACAGTTCCTTCTTTAGCAATGTTATCAATAATTATGTTGGGGTTAGGACTGGGAGTAAATACAGTGATTGTTACAGTATTTTTATACTCTTTGTTACCTATCATTTCCAATACTTATACGGGTATGAGGCAAGTTGATAGCAATATATTAGATGTGGGAAAAGGGATGGGAATGACACGTTTACAATTACTTATACAAGTTGAATTACCTTTGTCAATATCGGTGATTATGGCAGGTATACGTAATGCTCTTGTGGTAGCAATAGGGATTACAGCCATTGGTTCTTTTGTAGGAGCTGGTGGACTTGGGGATATTATTACGCGCGGAACAAACGCTACGAATGGCACCGCTATTATTCTAGTAGGAGCATTGCCTACAGCGTTTATGGCAATTATGGTGGATGTTGTATTAGGATTTGTTGAACGACAACTAGATCCAGCTAGAAGAATAAAATAGAACCAAAAATTTTTAACTCTATTACAAAGCTTTAAATAAAAATGAAATTTTTACGTAATCTATGAATTATGCAGGAATTTTCAATAATATATTGATTTCAGTACAAACTGAAAAGACGAAGAGGATGTGAAGTGCTCCCCGTCAAGTGGACAGTAGAAAAAACAAAAAATATTTTATGACAGGAATCGAAAATTTCGATTTCTGTTTTATTAATTTATATGTTTTGAAAACCACCTGCTATGCGGGTGGTTTTCAAAACATATAAATAAAAAATCGTCAACGCTTGATACGTCAACGATTTAACAGTTTTTGATACTTCCTGAATTCGAAAAATGGAGGCGGCGGGAGTCGAACCCGCGTCCAAACATATTGCCACAAAAGCTTCTACGTTCGTAGTCATGCTATTGAAGTTTCGCTTGATAAACTGCCACATGACAGGCGTCTTATCTTGCTAGTCTGATGATCTCTTTTAACACTTACAGACGGAAAGGGTTAATGTATCCCACTAAATTTGAGACCCTGATCTGAGCACATGGGCGATGCCAGGAGGATCTTCGCTAACAGGTTATTAAGCTGCTAAAGCGAAAGTATTGTTATTGTTTTTTGCAGTTATATTTAACTGTAACGTTTTATTGTAGACGTAACCTACAGAACGCTACTCAAGCTCAAACTATGCCTGTCGAATCCATAACGCCCCCGTATTTAACGTTGCTCTTAATTATAGCATAAAAAGCTATCTTGTAAAAGACAACGTTATGTTTAAATCAAGTTGTAGTAGTTAAGCGCTTCGATAATACCATGTTCATTGTGATCGCCTGTAATGTAATCAGCTTGTCTTTTTAAATCTTCAACGGCATTACCCATGGCGATTTTATAATCACAGGCACGAAGAAGTTCCAAATCATTAGGCCCATCACCAAATGCAAAGGTGGTGACATTATCATTAAGATGTCTCAATATTTCTTCTACACCAGTTCCTTTGCAGTGTCCTTCAGAAACAACATCGATAGAATAAGGTGTGTTACGATAAAATGTTAAATCAGGGAATGCTTCTTGATAGACATCGTCATACCCTTGTCCGAGAATAAGTAACATATTGTAGCTATCTTCTGTGTACGTTGGTGTGCTAATTGGTGGAACGGGTTGAGATAAATGTTCATAATGATGGTTAGCCATGTCAGAGTTTTCGGATAAAATAATACCTGAATGCTTGTAAAAGGCTACTTGATGTTGCAGTTCTTTTGCTTTTTCTTCTAGTTCTTTTACGTATCGATTAGGAATTTTGTGATTAAGTATTTCTTTTCCTTTAAAAGAGGCATATTGCCCATTCATAGTAATAAATGAATCGATGCCAGTTTTTTCTAAAATCTCTTGGATTTCAGTATTTGTTCGACCGGTGGCAATGAACGGTATGACCCCGTTATCGGGCATACGATGGAGTGCTTCAATTACTTCATCGGTTAATTGTGATTGATCATTCAATAATGTACCGTCTAAATCGAAAAAAACGAGTGCTTTTACTGGTATCATCTACTAATTCATCCTTTCTAGTAACCATTAGGTGTTACTACTATCATAACAAAATTCATAAACTGAGCATAATAAAATGTGTTATGATTAATTTAGCTATAGAGACTAAATAAAAGTGATAATTTCATTGTGATTTTATAGTATAATATAAAAAGTGAAAAATGGAGGGAAGTGGGAGCTAATGAAGATTTTAATGATTGAAGATAATGAATCTGTATCAGAAATGATGAAAATATTTTTTATGAATGAAAATTGGGAAGCAACGTTCAAATTTGATGGTCAAGAAGGATTAGATGCTTTTTTGGAAGAGCCTAATAATTGGGATATGGTAACATTAGATTTAAATTTACCTACGCTTGATGGGATAACCGTTTGTCAGGAGATTAGAAAAGTATCAGCAAATGTGCCAATTATTATTTTGTCTGCTAGAGATACTGAAAGTGATCAAGTCATTGGTTTAGAATTAGGCGCGGATGACTATGTCACGAAACCATTTAGTCCATTGACCTTAATTGCTCGTATTAAAGCGCTCTATCGTCGTGCAGAACGTAGTGATTCACCTGTGGAAGAAAAAGCAGTTAAAGAGAAAAAAAGATACGATGTTGTGACTCCCCACTTCAAAATGGATGTTAATACACGAGAGGCTCGTTTTGATGGGCAACTTATCGAAGGGCTAACACCAAAAGAATTTGATTTATTATTAACACTTGCTGGAAAACCAAGACAAGTCTTTTCAAGAGAACAGTTATTAGAGCTGGTGTGGGATTATCAATTTTATGGCGATGAACGAACAGTGGATGCTCATATTAAAAAATTACGTCAAAAGATCGAAGTGTTTGGTCCAAAGGTGATTCAAACCGTCTGGGGTATTGGTTATAAGTTTGACGATAGCGGAGTACCTGGTGAATGAAATATTTACTACAACAGATGTTAGGCTTTTTTATTGTTATTTTAACCGTAATGATAGTGGTAGGTATATCATTTAAATCACTAACACGTCAAACACTGGTTGAAAACTATTATGATCAGATGTTTTCTTATGCCAGAAGTGTGGTAACCTTAACGAAAAATCGTGATGGAAAATTAATTGATAATATTAAAGATGCTGATGATTTTTTAAAAAATCAAAAGGTGGGCATTATTTTATTTAATCAAAATAAAGAAGTTGTTTATCCTGAAAAAATTGAAAATGCTGAAATTTTGGCACATTCTTTAACTGAAGAAGAGTTGAGTGAATTAAAAAATGGACAAGCAATATCTTTTAGTAAAAAATATCGTATACACGAGCAAGAAAAAGATTTTGCAGTGATTGTACAACCGATTTTTACAGAAGAAATCGACAACTCTTTTGCAGGGGCCTTAGTGATGTATCATTCAGTCAGTTTAATTGATGCTAATATCAATGCCTTGACGAAAAATTTATTAATGGCCTTCTTGCTATCTAGTTTATTAGCCATTGTTTTTAGTTTTATATTTTCACAATATCAAGTGAATCGTATTAATCGTATTAAAAATGGTACAAAAAAAATTGCTAACGGTGAATTAGATGTTCAAATTGATGTCACTTTCCATAAGAAATTTGATGAGTTAGATGAACTAGCCATTTCTTTTAATAAAATGGCTAAAAAATTACATGAATCTAATTTAGAAATTGAGCATCAGGAAGAACAGCGACGTCGATTTATGGCAGATGCTGCGCATGAGATGAGAACACCACTTACGACGATTAATGGTCTTCTTGAAGGGGTTTCACACAATATGATTCCGGAAAGTCAAAAAGAGAAAACGGTCGAATTGTTGCGTAAAGAAACCAATCGTTTAATTCGCTTAGTAAATGAAAATTTAGATTTTGAAAAAATAAGAACTAATCAGATTCAGATGGCTTTTTCACGATTTAACGCAGCAGAAGTATTAAACGGAATTATGACGCAATTATCTCAAAAGGCGTCCGAGTTTGGCAATACTATCTACTTAGAGTCTGATGAAATTATTCCTATTGATGCTGATTATGATCGTTTTATTCAAATTATTTTTAACATTACACAGAATGCTATTCAATTTACTCAAAACGGTCAGATTACGATAAAAGCAGTTCGTAAAAATAGTCAGACAATGATTGAAATTCAAGATACAGGTATTGGTATGACAGATGAAGAGGTTCGTAATATTTGGGAACGTTATTACAAAGTAGATCCTTCAAGAAAACATACTAAATATGGCGAATCAGGATTAGGATTAGCAATCGTACAACAGTTGATTCGCTTACATGATGGGACAGTTGAAGTTAAGAGTCAAAAAGGCGAAGGAACAACGTTTATGTTAATCTTTCCAGATCATTTAGATAAAAAAGAATAGTAAAACGAAGAGAAAATGGTTTTGCCTCCATTATTCTCTTCGTTTTTGTTTCTTTTAAGTGAAAAAGTGAATATAATGAGGGTAGTACGTTAGAAAAGAACAATGAAAAGGTGGAAAAATGGCAGAAAATTATAGTTACCCAATGGATATGGATTGGACACATGATGAAATAACTAAAGTCATAGAAATGTGGGCATTAATAGAAGAAGTTTATGAGAAAGGGGTCGAAAAAGAACGCCTTATGTCAGTCTATGAACAGTTCAAATCAGTTGTGAAAAGTATTGGTGAAGAACGCTCTTTAGGGAAAGAGTATGAAGAACTATCGGGTTATTCCCTATACCGTGTGATGCAAAAAGCCAGAGCTACTGACAAAGGGAAAGTCAAAATGTAAGGAGTCACCCAATGGAGATAAATAGGTTAAGTGATGTGGTGAAAAGTTGGTTATATGAAGCAGGTGAGATGGTTTTAGAAGCATTAAACGCGCCACTCAAGGCCGATGAGAAATCTAGTCGCAAAGATATCGTTACGAATGTGGATAAAGAAATCGAACAATTTTTTGTCAGTAAAATTATCGAACAGTTTCCAGAAGATCGTATTATAGGAGAAGAAGGCGCAAGTAGAAATCATGACAACGACACACAAAGAACGTGGTTGATAGATCCTATTGATGGAACGTTAAATTTTTATAAACAAAAAGACTACTTTTGCTTGATGATTGCCATTGAGCAAGAGCAGGGGGATTCATTAGGTTTTATCTATGAGTTGATGCGTGATGAGATGCTATGGGGTGGACCTAAAGTTGGCGTATACTTAAATGATAAGCGAGTATCAATGGTGGTCGATCAACCGTTAAGAGATGGGCTTATTAATATTAATTCAGGTATGGTGATAAACAACCGTTATAACGCGCAACAGATTATTAAACAATCACTTGGGATCAGAATGGTAGGGTGTGCTGGTATTGCTATTAAGGAAGTTGTTTTAGGCAAACAGGTCGCATATATGTCTTATTTACAGCCATGGGATTATGCGGCAGGACGTATTTTGGCCGAAAGTGTTGGAATTGTCGTTGCGGCTATAGATGAAGAACAATTAACATTAACTAAACGTCAAGTGGTCGTTTTTGCCACACCTGCTACCTATCAAGAAATCAGGAAAATTAAAGAACTGTAATTTTCTGAAAGTTTTTTATTGTAATGGAAGCCTCTTTCTTGTTATAATAGAAAGTCGAGTAAATTAGTCGTGAAAGAAAGACCTTAAAAAGTAAGGAGCAATCAAGTGAAATTAAGAGAAGATATTAGAAACGTAGCGATCATCGCCCACGTTGACCATGGTAAAACAACATTAGTAGACGAGTTATTACGTCAGTCACACACATTAGACGAGCGTAAAGAATTGCAAGAAAGAGCAATGGACTCAAACGATATCGAGCGTGAGCGTGGTATCACTATTTTAGCAAAAAACACAGCTATTCAATACAACGGAACACGTATTAACATTATGGACACACCTGGTCACTCGGACTTCGGTGGAGAAGTAGAACGTATTATGAAAATGGTTGACGGAGTTGTCTTAGTCGTAGATGCTTACGAAGGTACAATGCCTCAAACACGTTTCGTATTGAAAAAAGCTTTAGAACAACGTATTACACCAATCGTGGTAGTAAACAAAATTGACAAGCCATCAGCACGTCCAGAAGAAGTTGTGGATGAAGTGTTAGAATTATTTATCGAATTAGGAGCAGATGACGATCAATTAGATTTCCCAGTTGTTTATGCTTCAGCTATCAACGGAACATCTAGTTTATCTGATGATCCAGCAGATCAAGAACATACAATGAACCCAATTTATGATCAAATTATTGAACATATCCCAGCACCAGTTGATAATAGCGAAGAGCCATTACAGTTCCAAGTATCATTGTTAGACTACAGTGATTATGTTGGACGTATCGGTATTGGTCGTGTGTTCCGTGGAACAATCAAAGTAGGAGATCAAGTATCATTAATGAAACTTGATGGTTCTGCTAAAAATTTCCGTGTCACAAAAATCTTTGGTTTCTTAGGATTAGATCGTGTTGAAATCCAAGAAGCAAAAGCTGGTGATTTAATTGCCGTTTCAGGTATGGAAGATATCTTCGTTGGTGAAACTGTTACACCAGTTGATCATCAAGATGCATTACCAATCTTACATATTGATGAACCAACATTACAAATGACATTTTTAGTAAATAATTCACCATTTGCTGGTCGTGAAGGTAAATTTGTCACATCAAGAAAAATTGAAGAGCGTTTAATGAGTGAATTACAAACAGACGTATCTTTACGTGTTGAAAATACTGATTCACCGGATGCTTGGATTGTTTCAGGACGTGGGGAATTACATTTATCTATCTTAATAGAAAACATGCGTCGTGAAGGATATGAGTTACAAGTATCACGTCCAAAAGTTATCGAAAAAGAAGTGGATGGTATTTTATGCGAACCATTCGAACGTGTACAAATTGACACACCTGAAGAATATATGGGTGGTGTAATTGAATCATTAGGTCAACGTAAAGGTGAAATGCTAGACATGATTAACTCAGGAAATGGTCAAGTAAGATTAATCTTCTTAGTGCCTGCTCGTGGTTTAATCGGTTATTCAACTGAATTCATGTCAATGACACGTGGCTATGGAATCATGAACCACACATTCGATCAATACTTACCTAAGATCCAAACACAATTAGGTGGCCGTCGTAATGGTGCTTTAGTATCTATTGATACAGGTAAAGCAACTACCTACTCAATTATGAGTATCGAAGAACGTGGAACTGTCTTTGTTGAACCAACTACTGAAGTATACGGTGGTATGATTGTTGGTGAAAACAGTCGTGAAAATGACTTAACTGTTAATATTACACGCGCTAAACAAATGACTAACGTTCGTTCAGCTAATAAAGACCAAACATCAGTTATCAAAAAACCAAAAATTTTAACATTAGAAGAATCATTACAATTCTTAAATGATGATGAATATTGTGAAGTAACACCAGAAAGCGTTCGTCTACGTAAACAATTGTTAGACAAAGGTGAGCGTGAACGTGCAGCAAAGAAAAAGAAAAATTCTGAACAAGAATAATTTGAAAATATCAGCCAGTAGTATTACTATCGGCTGATATTTTTTTTTTTTAAGAAACTAGAAAAAATTTACCATGGAAGGTTTCTTATTTATTGGTAGTATTTACTGTAATTTTCTGATAAAATGAAAGAGTCAGTTAAGTGTGAAAAGCTTAACCAAATCAATTTCCATTTAGGAGGAATTTACAAATGGCATTAGTATCAGCAGCAGAAATGTTGAAAAAAGCACGTGAAGGTAAATACGCAGTAGGAGCTTTCAACACAAACAACTTAGAGTGGACTAAAGCAATCTTACAAGGTGCTCAAGAATCTAACGCACCAGTTATGATCCAAACATCTATGGGTGCAGCTAAATACATGGGTGGTTACCAAGTATGTGTACACTTAGTAGAAGATTTAATTGAATCAATGGGAATCACTGTTCCTGTTGCATTGCATTTAGACCATGGTGAATACGAAGATGCATTAAAATGTATCGAAGTTGGATACACTTCAGTAATGTATGATGGTTCTCACTTAGACTTCGACAAAAACATCGAACAAGCTAAAGATGTAGTAGCTAAAGCTCACGCTAAAGGTGTTTCAGTTGAGTGTGAAGTTGGATCAATCGGTGGAGAAGAAGACGGAATCATTGGTTCTGGTGAATTAGCTGATCCTAAAGAATGTAAAGCTATGGCTGATACAGGAATTGACTTCTTAGCAGCTGGTATTGGTAACATTCATGGTTCATACCCAGAAAACTGGACTGGTTTATCATTTGAAACATTAGCTGAAATCGCTGAAATCACTGGTGGACACTTACCATTAGTATTACATGGTGGTTCAGGTATTCCTTTAGAACAAGTACAAAAAGCTATCTCTTTAGGCGTTTCAAAAATCAACGTTAACACTGAATGTCAAGAAGTATTTGCAGCTGCAACACGTAAATACATCGAAGAAGGTAAAGATTTAGAAGGTAAAGGTTTTGACCCTCGTAAATTATTAGCTCCTGGTACTGAAGCTGTTGTTAACTTAGTTAAAGAACGTATCGAATGGTTCGGTTCAAAAGATAAAGCTTAATTTTATCTTAGTTTGACTAAATTAAAGAAATAAATTAAAACTGCTTCAAAAGATGTTCAACATCTTTTGAAGCAGTTTTTTCATAGGTTTAATATGTGTATATGACTGTAAGTACGATCGTCTTAGTTCATTAAATAGATCATTGGTGTTAGAAAATGTAATCGTTTTAAATTTTAGTATAAAATGATTGCGCATTTAAAAATAAAAGTATAGACTATATGTATCAAGTTTATGATTCTAGGAGGAGAAAAATGGAATACAAACAATTAAAAGCGTTTCCGAAAGATTTTTTGTGGGGATCAGCTTCAGCGGCTTATCAAGTAGAGGGTGCATGGAATGAAGATGGTAAAGGACCATCAGTATGGGATGAATTCGTTAAAATTCCTGGAAAAACGTTCAAAGGAACAAATGGTGAATTAGCAGTTGATCATTACCACCGTTATAAAGAAGACATTGCGTTAATGAAAGAACAAGGCTTAAAAGCGTATCGTTTTTCAATTGCTTGGACACGTATTTTTCCAAATGGACGCGGGGAAATAAATCAAGCTGGTTTAGATTTTTACATTAATTTAGTAGATGAATTAATTGCTAATGGGATTGAACCACTTGTAACACTTTATCATTGGGATTTACCTCAAGCGTTACAAGATGAATATATGGGATGGGAATCTCGTCAAGTCATTGATGATTTCGTGAATTACGCGACGGTTTTATTTGAAACATTCCGTGGTAAAGTGAAGTATTGGATTAGTTTGAACGAGCAAAATATATTTATTCAACTTGGTTACTTGATGGCTGTTCATCCACCAGCAGTAGTAGATCCAAAACGTATGTATGAAGCTAATCACATTGCTAATTTAGCGAATGCATCTGTTATTAAAAAATTCCATGAAATGGATATGCCAGGACAAATTGGTCCAAGTTTTGCTTACACACCAAATTATTCATTTGATAGCAATCCATTGAACGTATTAGCAGCTGAAGATACCGAAGATATTATGGCTAATTTTTGGTTAGATGTTTACGCATGGGGAGAGTATCCAATTTTTGCTATGAATTACTTAAAAGAACAAGGCGTTGCACCGACAATTGAACCAGGAGACATGGCGCTACTCAAAGAAGGTAAGCCGGATTTTCTTGGGGTTAATTATTATCAGACTGCCACACACGTCTTTAATCCATTGAATGGTGTCGGTATGGGTAAAATGAATACAAGTGGTAAAAAAGGTTCTAGTGAAGAAACAGGGATGCCAGGAGTATCTAAAAAAGTTGCGAATCCGTTTATTGATCGTACGAACTGGGATTGGGAAATTGATCCACAAGGGTTACGTATCGCTTTACGTCGTATGACAAGTCGTTACCGCATGCCTATTTTAATTACTGAAAATGGTTTAGGAGAGTACGATAAAATAACTGAAACGAATGAAATTCATGATGATTACCGTATTAATTACTTAAGTAGTCATGTCAAAGCCATTCAAGAAGCGATAACAGATGGTGTAACGGTCTTAGGTTACTGCACATGGTCTTATACTGACTTATTAAGTTGGTTGAATGGTTACCAAAAACGTTATGGTTTCGTGTATGTCGATCAAGATGAAACACAAAACGGAAGCTTAACACGTTATAAAAAAGATAGCTACTACTGGTATCAAAACGTCATTGCTACTAATGGGGAAGAGTTATAATAACTAATAAAAGGTGTGCCTTGATTAAGGCACACCTTTTATTCATGAGTTAATTAGATGTATTGCTCCGATAAGCTCATAAATTCTTCAATATCAGCTTTCAAGATATTAATACCATTTTGCCAGAAGTCTGGTTTGGTTAAATCAACATTTAAGTGTTTTTGCGCTAAGTTTTCAGTAGTCATTGAAGCAGTATCACGTAATAGAGAGATGTAATCTTCTTCAAAGTTTCCTTCCGCTTGTTGTGCATATGCATAGATACCTAGGCTAAATAAGTAACCGAATGTATAAGGGAAATTATAAAACGGTACATCATCAATGTAGAAATGCAATTTGCTTGCCCAGAAATGTGGGTGATAAGATGCTAATGAGTCTTGGTAAGATTCTTTTTGCGCATCCAACATTAATTGCGTAATTTCTTCATCAGATAACACGTGTGATTGACGTGCTTCATGGAAGTTGTTTTCAAAAATAAAACGCGCATGGATATTCATAAACATCGCAATGGCATTTTGCATTTTTACATCTAATAAATTGATTTTTTCTAAATCAGATTGTGCTTGCTTTAAGGTAGCGTCAGCTACGATTAATTCAGCAAAGGTACTAGCTGTTTCGGCTACGTTCATTGTGTAGTCTTGGCTCATGCCTGGTAAATCCCACATTACGTGACTATGATAAGCATGCCCTAATTCATGGGCTAAGGTTGCCACCTCGTTGATTGAACCGCCATATGTCATGAAAATACGTGATTCTTGGCTTTCAGCTAAGGCTGTACAATAACCACCAGGACGTTTGCCAAGGCGATCTTCTGCTTCAATCCAACTCTTTTCAAACGCATCTTGAGCGAAATCGGCCATTTTAGGACTGAATTTAGCAAAGTTTTCAATAATAAAGTTTGCTGCTTCATCAAAGGTATAACGTGTTTCTTCTAAGTCGCCAAGAACGATTGGGGCATCTTGGTCTTGCCATTCCATTTTTTCTTTCCCAAATAACTGTGCTTTTCGTGTTAAGAAGTCAATGAAAAGTTGTTTGTTTTCGGTAATCACTTGCCACATCATGTTTAGTGTTTCTTTTTGCATGCGATTATATTTTAATGGTGTTTCTAAGAAGTCAGTTGTGTTATGTAATTCATAATTAGCTAAACGAAATCCTTGTAAATGATTCAACGTATCGGCAAAAAGTGGTGCTTTTTCTGCCCATGTTTTTTCCCATATTTCAAATAGCTCCGCACGAACAATAGGATCGCTATCACCCATCATACGATTGAATGCTTGTCCAGCAGATAACGTGTCACCGTTATAATCAATGGTTAGGCTAGCAACGATTGTATCGTAGTGAGAACTCCAAGCGTTAAAACCATCAATGGATAATTGATTAATAATCTTTTCTTCTGGTTTAGAGAGTAATTTTTTTCCTTTTTCGCGAACTTCGCTTAAATTAAACAAAACACCTTGTTGCTTAGCTAAAGAACTTTTTTCTAAATACTGCCATTCTTCGTCTGTTAAGCTTGAAATTTTTTCCATAAAGGTATTGTAAGCGTTCTGGAAAGTAGCGCTTAATTGTTGTAAGCTACCAAAAAGTGTGCCAGCTTTTTTATCATGAACATCAGCAGATTGAATCGCATTAATAAAGCTTCCTGTTTGGGAAAACCCATTGCTGATTGTATCTATTGCTGTAATGACTGTTGTTAGTTCGTTGAATGTGGGCGAATCTTGATGAATATCCCATCCTTCAACTAATTCAGTAAATGACTGAATTTCTGTTTCTAACTTATCTAAACGTGCTTGTAACTGTGGTGATGATGAACCTCCAGGGAAAATTGAGTCTAAATCCCAATTGATTGCATATGTCATTCTAACACTCCTTTCATATTAACATAATTATAAAGCAAGAAAGCGTATTTGATAAATGAAATGGCTAAACTTTTTTATCAATAAAATTTATGAGATATGGTATGATGATAAAGAAAAAAAGTGAGGTGTTTTTTTGAAAGACTTAAAGAAGTCAGGCTATCTTTATTTACTACTAGCCGTTATTATTATGGCAGTATTATTTTTTAGTTCCTCTCAGACTTATGAACAACAATCACAAGTGGGTTTGTTGTCAAAATTGTTGAAAAATGAACCGTTTAAAGAGTCATTAACAAAAGTGAAGTTTGTTTATGCAGGAAGTGATATTAGTATTGCGGCAAAAGGGTATGCAAGCTTTATAGAATTTTTTATCCGTAAAGGAGCACATTTTGTCACCTATTTTGCGTTGGGTATCAGTTGGTTGTTAATATTAAACAAGCAACTAAAGAGCGTCTTACTAGCAAGCGTGGTTAGTTGGTTATCCGCAACAGGTTATGCTGGGTTGGATGAGTTTCATCAAATGGTAACCGGAGGACGAACACCGTTGGTTGAAGATATTATGTTGGATAGTGTCGGAGCGTTAACAGGTGTGGTTATTTGTCTTCTTATATTAGCAATTCGCCAAAAGAAATAATCAAAAAAGCATGTGAAAATTTATTTTTCACATGCTTTTTTCTTTTGTTTGCATATTTATTAAATGAAGGGAGGTTCAGATGTGAAGCAGTTGATGAGAGAGTTATTTGATCAAGCATTGGCCCATCATGCAAGTGATTTATATATTTTTCCGACAGAAGAAAGTTATGAATGTACGCTAAGATATCAAAATAAAAAGAAAATTATCAAGCAACTGCCTTTAGGTGAAGGAGAAAAGTTTATATTATTTTTGAAATATCTAGGAAATATGGATGTCGGAGAAAAGCGCAAGATTCAACTAGGTTCAGCAATCGTTGAACTCAAAGATAACAAAGAACTTGCCATCCGCTTGTCTTCTGTAGCAGACTATCAAAATCGTGAAACGTTAGTTATTAGGTTTATAGGAAATATAGAAAACCAGGATAGTTTTAATTTGATAAACACCTCATCCTATATTCAAATACAGGACAGCTTGACTCAAAAAGGTTTATTTATTTTTTCTGGTGCGACAGGTTCGGGTAAAACAACCATGATGTATCGATTAGCCAATCATTGTGCCAAAAAAGGTGAACAAATTATTACAATTGAAGATCCTGTAGAATTTTCTATGTCGAATTTTTTGCAGTTACAAGTGAACGAAAAAATTGATCTTAGTTATCAACGTCTCATTCAACTGTGTTTGCGACATCGGCCAGATGTTTTAGTCATTGGTGAAATACGAGATAGCGAAACAGCGCATGCTGTGGTTCGGGCAGCGTTAACGGGTCATACGGTGTTAACAACAGTACATGCGATGGACGCATTAAATGTTATTTCACGTCTGGTTGAACTGGGTGTTTCTATTCATGAGTTAAAGCAAGTTTTACAGATGGTTGCTTATTTGGATATGAGAGTGTTTGAAGGTAATGAACAGGTAGCCACTCACCATCAAGCAGTTCATATCGAAACATTACATATGACTAAAAGATTCTGGGATAAATGGGAAGGAGAGAGGTCCAATTGAAACTAAAACTTAAAAATAATCATAAGCTCTCTCTTCAACAACAAGTCAATGTCACACAATTAATGTCAGACATGTTAGAGAATGGTTTTTCTTTTCAAGAAAGTATGTCTTTTTTGTGCTTAATTTATGAATCAGATGCTGAATTATTTAAGCAAGCAAGTGAGAAGGTAATGGAATCGGGCAGTATAACACAAGGAGTGGCGTTGATTGGGTTGAAAAAGCAATACATTGCACAACTTTATTTAAGTGAACATCATGGCGATTTGGCTGGGGCATTTTTTAGAATTGCTAATCAACTAACGGATTATCAGAAACAAAGAAAAAATTTAATTAAAGTCTTAGTTTATCCCATTATGTTATTAGTCTTTTTGATAGGGATATTGTTTCTAATGAAATTTGTGTTATTACCTTCTATGAATGTTGAAAAAGAAAATCAAACCTTAGCAATGGCTCTCATTAATAATTTTCCTTATGTTTTTCTTGTACTATTACTGATAGGTTTGTTGTGTTACGGAGTGATAGTTTCTCATCGAAGAAATCATACGGCAATCGCTCATTACAGCTTGTTAACGCGTCTACCGATAGTAGGAAAATTAATCAAGCTTTATTTAACTTCTTATATGGCCCACGAATGGGGGAAATTACTTGCTCATGGTATTGAGTTGACAGGTATTATTAGTATTATGGAAAACGAAGAAAATACGTTGTTAATGCAAGAAATGGGCAGTGCTTTTCAAAAATCGGCACTAAAGGGAGAAGCAATGTATGATGTATTAGCTGCTTGCCCTATTTTTTTACCAGGTTTTTCCTTAATGGTCAGACAAGGTGAGCGAAAAGGAAAACTATCTGAAGAATTGCTGATGTATAGTAATAAACTTTGGGAAGAGCTCTTAAATAAAATCGAAAAACTAACTAATTATTTACAACCAACCATTTTTTTATTCGTCGCAGTGATGATTATTGCAGTTTATGCCGCATTGCTACTACCAATCTATGAAAATATCGAGGTGTTCACATGAAAAAGAAAAAATATCAAGCATTTACTTTAATTGAAATGATGGTCGTTTTATTTATAATTTCTGTGCTAATTTTATTGTTTGTCCCTAATTTAAGCAAACAAAAGAACAAAGTAGATGCTGAAGGGAAATCTGCCCTTCAGTCAGTTTTAACCTCACAAGTAACGCTTTATCAAATGAATGAGACAGGAGATGTTACGCTTGATAACTTGGTATCAAAAGGTTACATAACCGAAAAACAAAAAGAACAAGCTGAAGGCTGGGGGATTGAGGTCCCATAAAATCAACCAAATATAAGGGTATGACGTTATTGGAGTCATTGTTAGTCATATTGATTGTTAGTATGACTATGTTGTTACCCATTTTAGCTTACCGACGATGGGAGCATCAGTTGGTGAATAAACAATTTTTTAGTGATTTGGAAAACAGTTATCATCGAACCCAACTATCAGCTGTTCAAAATGCAAAAGGGACTTATTTATATATTGACGCTCAAGAAGGTATTACCTGTCTGTATTATTCATTTGGTGAGAAAAAAATAGAAGAATTGATCCAAGTACCAGCCACCATTGAAAGTCCCTCAAAAGTATCCATTTCTTTTAAATCAATGAGTGGAAATGTTAGTCAAGCAAATAAATTTTATTTTATTGATCAATTGAATCAAGTGAAAGTAACGTATACAGTCCAAATAGGGAGTGGCAAACTTGTTAAAAAAATCGACGTATTATAGAGGTATTGTTTTGTTAGAAAGTTTGGTGTCATTAGGTCTAATAGTCGTCTTGACCATGGTGATCCTTCCGTTATTAACACAATTAAAAAAAACCGAAGCGTCTCTTAATGATAGTTGGAAAAAAGAACGATACTTGTATGAAGTATCGCGTGATAAATGTTTGCTTCCTGATCTAAAAAAACAACGGTATATTGATAATCATCAGTCTTACTTGGTAAAAGTGAAAAGTAACGATGTTCTAATAACAGAGATGAGCATTCATCAAGAGAACAACGTAATAGAAACGGTGAATTTGATTGAGAAAAAATAAATTTAAAGGCTTCACATTAATTGAAGGTTTGTACGGTTTATTCGTGACGGCAATAGTGTTATCTTTTTTTCATCCTTTTATTCATTATCTCTCTTTTTATCAAGAGCAACATTCTAATCAAGCCATGATGGAGTGGCAAACATTTACGAGTCAATTAGAACGAGCTGTTACTGAAGGAACAATTAATACAATCACTCCTCAAACCATTGAGTACAATGATGCATCGGGGACTCATTATTGTGTTGAACACTATCAAAATATGATTAGACGAACGACTAGTCTTTCAGGGCATGAGCCTTTATTATTAAATGTTTCTTCATGGCAAGTTAGCCAGGTAAACGAGCAACAATTATTTATTACCGTCTCATTTTTAGATGGATCTGTCCGTAGTCATTATCAAACGTTTAATCTATCGGGAGAAATAGAGAATGAAATCTAAAAATATTTATTATAAGGGGAGCCTCCTAGCATCTACTATTGTTTTAACCTTTATGTATGTGACGACGTTAACCTTCATTTTTCATCGCTATGATGTTCAACAAGAACTTATTTCAGTCAGTATTAAACGTTCAAGGATTGAGACCTTAGTCAATCTTGCAACTTTTTATTTAGAGCATACTGAAGAAAAGCAATCGGGTGAATTAGTGTATTCAACGGGTGTAATCCATTATACCTATGAAGCAACCGGACATTATCTGCTTGAGGTAAAACTTGTGACAGGAGAATCAATAAAACGCAGTATTACAACAATAAAATGAAGTCATTTGGTCAATAATATAAGAACCTTTTGACGTATTACCTAGGTAGTATGTCAAAAGGTTTTAATGGGTTGTTTACTAAAAAATAAGGAAGTTTTGTTCGAAATATGATATACTAAGAGGAAAATTGAACTTTTATCTTAGGGATTATTTAGGAGGGTACACAATGGCGGACAAAAAGCCTTTTTATATCACAACACCAATTTATTATCCAAGTGGCAGATTACATATCGGTAGTTCTTATACTACGCTATTTTGTGATGCAATGGCTCGCTATAAACGTTTAACAGGTCATGAAGTGTTCTTTTTAACAGGTTTGGATGAACACGGACAAAAAATCGAACAAAAAGCAGAAGAAAATGGCATTTCTCCACAAGAATATGTGGATAGCATGGCAGTCGATGTAAAAAAATTATGGAAACATTTAGAAATTAATTATGATCATTTTATTCGTACAACAGATAAACAACACGTAGAGGTAGTCCAACGAACATTTGAACGCTTATTAGCGCAAGGTGACATTTATTTGGGTGAATATCAAGGATGGTATTCAGTATCAGATGAAGAGTATTTTACTGAAACACAATTAATGGAAGTTTATAAAGATGAACAAGGTAATGTCATTGGTGGTAAAGCACCGAGTGGACATGAAGTAGAACTTGTAACTGAAGAATGTTATTTCTTTAGAATGGGTAAATATGCTGATCGTTTAATTGAACATTACTCATCGCACCCAGAATTCATTCAACCGGAGTCTCGTAAGACGGAAATGTTGAACAACTTTATTATCCCAGGATTAGAAGATTTAGCATTAACGCGTACGACCTTTAAATGGGGAATTGAAGTGCCAAGTAATCCTAAACATGTGGTTTATGTGTGGATTGATGCGTTGATGAATTACCTATCCGCTTTAGGTTACTCAACTGAAGACGATGCTAATTTCCAAAAATTCTGGCCAGCCAGTGTTCAAGTCATTGGTAAAGAAATCGTTCGTTTCCACACCATTTATTGGCCGATTATTTTGATGGCATTAGAGTTACCACTGCCTGAAAAAATTTATGCACATGGTTGGATCGTAATGAAAGAAGGCAAGATGTCTAAGTCTAAAGGAAATGTTGTTTATCCTGAAATGTTAGTAGAACGTTATGGACTTGATGCATTACGCTATTATTTATTACGCTCAATGCCCTTTGGAAATGACAGTGTCTTCACACCGGAGGATTTTGTGGCACGTGTGAATTATGATTTAGCTAATGATTTAGGCAACTTATTAAATCGAACAGTTGCGATGATTAATAAATATTGTGATGGTTTCGTTCCTAAGTATGCGTCACATGTGACGGAATTCGACAGTGGCTTATCTACAACAGCTGCTAACGTTATTGGTAACTACCGTAAAGCAATGGAAAATATGGAAGTCAGTGTAGCACTTCAAGAAATTTGGAGTTTGGTTTCTCGTGCAAATAAATATATTGATGAAACGGAGCCATGGGTATTAGCCAAAGATGAAGAACGTCGCGCTGAGTTAAATAGTGTCATGGTTCATTTAGCTGAATCATTACGTATTGTTGGGGTATTATTACAACCAATGTTGACACAAACTCCTGCTAAAATATTTAAACAACTAGGAATTGAACACGAAGAATATAATATGGAAAGTATCCGTTTTGGTGAATTTCCTAGTGACTGTAAAGTCATCATTAAAGGAAAACCAATCTTCCCACGTCAAGATGCAGAAGAAGAAATTGCTTATATTCAAGAAAAAATGAATGAAAAAGCACCTACAAGTTCAGTTGTCTGGAATCCTGAAGACACAACGTTAATTTCTTCAAAAGAAAAAGCTGTTAAATTTGAAGATTTTGAAAAAGTTGAGTTAAAAGTAGCTGAAATTATTGATTGCCAAAAAGTAGAGGTTGCCGATAAATTATTACAATTCCGTTTAGATGCGGGTGATGAAGGTCATCGCCAAATCTTATCAGGAGTTGCGGAATTTTATCCTGACCCAAGTGAATTAGTTGGGAAAAAAGTAGCAATTGTTGCTAACTTGAAACCAAGAAAAATTCGTGGGCTAATTAGTCAAGGTATGATTTTATCAGCTGAATACGATGGCAAGTTGAAAATGATTGAAGTACCAAAATCTATTCCAAATGGTTCAGAACTAGCCTAAGGATAAAAAATAAACAGACTTCATATGTTGCTAGCTTGTTATGATTAAGTAAATTAGATAAGTAATAGGGAGTGTGACAGACTCGTGTCATGCTCCCTTACTTGTAGTATGGGTAGTAATTAAGAGAGGAAGCGTTTGAAGATGATTTTTGATTCACATACTCATTTAAATGTTGAACAATTTAAAGATGATATTAATGAAACAGTTGAACGAGCCAATGAACAGGGCGTAACTGAGATGGCGGTAGTGGGATTTGATGAACCAACGATAGAAAAATCGTTAGAGTTGAGTCAACTTTATGATAATATTTATAGCATTATAGGTTGGCATCCAACAGAAGCAGGAAGCTATACACCGAAAATTGAAGCAAAGTTACAGCAATTACTCAATACACCTAAAGTGGTGGCATTAGGTGAAATTGGATTAGATTATCATTGGATGGAAGATCCTAAAGATGTACAAGAAAAAGTATTTCGTCGTCAGTTAGCTATCTCTAGAGAAATGAAGTTGCCATTTAGCATTCATACACGTGATGCTATGGAGGATACTTATAGAATTTTAAAAGAAGAACAAGTACATCTGACGGGTGGCATTATGCATAGTTTTAGTGGTGATAGTGAATGGATGAAACGATTCTTAGACTTAGGGCTACATATTTCTTTAAGTGGGGTCGTGACATTTAAAAAAGCAACTGACTTACAAGAAGTAGCTAAAGTGGTGCCGCTAGACTCATTACTCGTAGAAACAGATGCACCATATTTAGCGCCTGTTCCATTTAGAGGTAAACGCAATGAACCAGCCTATACTCGTTATGTTGTTGAAAGAATTGCGGAGTTACGCGGTATGACATGGGAAGAAGTGGCTAAACAAACAACACAAAATGCTCATCGCTTGTTTAGAATAGGTGAGTAGTATGGATACGAATAAAAAAATAACCATTCAAGAAATTGTCGTTGTAGAAGGAAAAGATGATACTAAACGACTAAAACAATTTTTTGAAGTAGACACGATTGAAACAATTGGCTCTGCCATTGATGAGGCAATTTTGGAACGTATTGAGCATGCACATGAAGTTCGGGGAGTGATTGTGTTTACTGACCCAGATTTTTCGGGTGAAAAAATTCGTAAAACTATTAGCAATTATTTACCAGAAGTAAAGCATGCGTTCATTTCTAGAAAAGAAGGAACCCCTAGTAAACGAGGGAATAGCTTGGGCGTTGAACATGCTAGTGAGGAAGCGTTGAAAGAGGCTTTGGAAAATGTCATGACACCTAGTCAAGATGATATCCCAAGTATTAATCAACAAACCTTGTTATCACTTGGTTTATTAGCAGGTCCAGGTAGTCGTCAAAAACGTGAACAATTGGGTGATTATTTGAGAATCGGTTATACTAATGGTAAACAATTGCTAAAACGATTAAATATGTTTAGAATAACGGAAGAAGAGTTAATGGACGCAATACGTGTACTAGAAAGGAATAATGATGACAAAAGAAGTAGCTAATCCTACAAGAACAAAAGAATTATTAAAGAAATATGGTTTCTCATTTAAAAAGAGTTTAGGTCAAAATTTCTTGACAGATTTGAATATTTTAAGAAATATTGTGGAGGTTGCACAATTAAATGATCAAACCAATGTTATTGAAGTAGGACCTGGTATGGGCTCATTAACGGAATTTTTAGCTAGAGAAGCTAATCAAGTATTGGCATTTGAAATTGATCAACGGCTGATGGAAGTATTGGCTGAAACAATGGAGCCTTATCCAAATGTGACAGTGGTCAATGAGGATGTTTTAAAAGCAGATTTAGAAAAAATAACATCTGAAGTATTTGAAAATCCAGAATTACCAATTAAAGTCGTAGCCAATTTGCCTTATTACGTTACAACGCCTATTATGATGCACTTTTTAGAAGCATCACTTGAAATTGATGAAATGGTTGTTATGATGCAAAAAGAAGTCGCAGATCGTATTACAGCAGGTCCTGGGACTAAAGCTTATGGTTCGCTATCAGTAGCTGTTCAGTATTTTATGGAAGCTGAAACAGCGTTTATTGTTCCTAAAACAGCGTTTGTACCACAGCCTAATGTTGATTCAGCTATTTTACATTTAACCAAACGTGAAACGCCAGCAGTTGAAGTTAATAACGAAGACAAATTCTTTGCACTAGTTCGCGCCTCATTCCAACAAAGACGTAAAACATTATGGAATAATTTGATTAGTTATTTTGGAAAAGATGAAGCCACAAAAACACGCTTAGAAACAGCTTTAGCAGCATGTGAGATTGATCCTAAACGCCGTGGGGAAACATTATCTTTACAAGAGTTTGCGGATTTAACTAATTATTTATATCCTAATTCGAATTAAATAATAAAAAAGAAAATATGTCTTGATTCCCTTACGTTAGACCAAAATCTGACGTAAGTTTTTTTATCATCATTTACACATTGTTTATTTGTAAGGGTTTTCCATAACTATTAATTTTTCTAATAGTTATCATAATTTTCCTTAAGTATACGCTTTCATTTTTGTGGTATATGATAAAGACATCAAAAACAACTAAAGGGGAGAAACAAAATGGCAAGAAGCGAAAAATTAAAAGAAATGTATCCATTTGATATGTATGCTTATGCAAACGGTTTAACTGAAGGAGAATTAACGGTCTTACAAAACTTACGTCACTTCCTTGAAACAGATGTTAAGCCAGTGGTCAATGAGTATTGGGAAAAAGCTGATTTTCCTTTTGAAATCTTTAAAGGAATTGCAGAAACAGGCATTATGAATAGCCCACTATTGTTTGAAGGACGTGAAGGGGCTAGAAAACCTAGTGAGTTATACAATGCGTTTTTATACTTTGAATTAGCTAAATTGGATGCTTCTATCGCAACCTTTTATACTGTTCACGGTGGTTTATGTTATAACACGATTCTATTAGGTGGTAGTGAAGCGCAAATTGAAAAATATGCACCTAAAATTGCTTCATGGGAATGGCAAGGGTGTTTTGGTTTAACCGAACCAGATCACGGCTCTGATATTGCAGGCGGATTAGCAACAACCGCTGAAAAAGTTGGAGATAAATGGATCATTAATGGTGAAAAACGCTGGATTGGTGGTGCATCAACCGCTGATATTTTACCAATTTTTGCTCGTGATAAAGAAGATGGAAAAATTAAATGCTTTATCGTTAAAGGCGGATCAAAAGGGTTAACTGTTGAAAATATCAAACATAAAGTTTCTTTACGCTTAGTTCAAAATGGTCATATTACATTAGAAAATGTAGAAGTTTTGGATGAGGATCGTTTAGAAAACGTTAATGGCTTTAAAGATGTGGCAAGAATTTTACGTTCAACACGTGCTGATATTGCACATTTAGCAACAGGTATGACAATTGGTGCAACTGAAGCAGCGTTGAAATATATCAAAGATCGTGATCAATTTGGTCGTAAATTATCAGGTTTCCAATTAGTGCAAGAAAAAGTTGCACGCATGCAAGCGAATGTTGTATCAACAATGGCATATTCAGTACAATTAGCTAATATGCAAGAACAAGGTCACTTTTTAGAAGAAAATTCAGCTTTAGCCAAAATGCATAATGCGATGAGAATGCGTGAAACAGTTGCTTGGGGGCGTGAAGTTTGTGGAGGTAATGGTATTACTCTTGAAACAGATGTGGCAAGATTCTTTGCAGATGGTGAAGCGATTTATTCTTACGAGGGTACACATGAAATTAATGCGCTAATCGTTGGTCGTTTCTTAACAGGTGTAGGAGCTTTCGTTTAATACTTAATCAATAGCAGTAGAAAACATTCATTCAAACATTATAAAAAAAACAATCTCTTTTAGACATTTGTATGGAACATTTGACATTCACAGTTTAAAAGTCGCTGCCTAGTCAACAGCGGCTTTTTTTGTAGGCTCAACTTTATGAAAACGAGTACATTTATAGTAAGATAAAGGTATCAAACGCTATAGGGGAGTTTTGTTAGATGGATATTCAACAGTTATATTATTTTATGAACATTGTAGAGTGCGGATGTAATTTGTCATTAGCAGCGAAAAAAATTCATATCACACAATCGGCATTAAGCCAGTTAATTATTAATTTTGAAGCAAATGAAGAATTAACACTATTTTATCGTAAAAATGGTCGGTTAGAGTCATTAACCCCAAGTGGAGAAAAGTTATATACTTATGCACAAGAAATCACACAGTTGCATGAACAGATGAATGAGATGGTTCGTAAAGAAGCCGCTAAACAAAAAGGGACCATTCGAATTGGTTTGCCATCCCTTATTTTAAGAATTTTTTTCTCATCATTTTTCCCAAAATTAATGATGGATAATCCTAATATTCAATTAGAGATTGTAGAAGGTGGTAGTAATTATTTAAGAAAAATGTTATTTCAAAATGATTTAGACTATGCTATTTTAATTGAGCCAACTAGTCTTGATCCCAAAAGTTTTGAAGAACATGTCATTCAAATTGATGAAATGACGGCATTTGTCTATCATACACATCCATTAGCGCATAAAAAACGCTTATCTTGGCGCGATTTGGAATCCTTTCCAGTTGCAACATTCAACGAAAGTTTTACTACCTATGAATTAGTAACTGAGAAACTAAAAAAAGAAAAAAGTAATGCCCAAATAAAGTTAACTTCTTCATCATGGGATTATTTAGTAGAGGCAACACAAGAATCAAATATTGTGGCAGTCTTGCCGTCACCAATCGAAAGAACCATGGATAAAAATTTATTTGTTGAAATACCATTTAAAGAACCAATTCCCTTTAATGTCTTATTATGTCGACCAATTAAAGGAAATTATAATGATGTTGAAGGTTTAGTTTATGAGTCAATTTTAAGCTATTTCTATCAACCAATCGTAGAATAATAGTGTGCAAAAAATTCACAAACTTTTTTTAAGAAAATCATCCGCCTTGAGTTAGAAAACGTTTTCTTTCAAACGTTGCTAACTCAAGGTTTTTTTGTATGTATTAAAATTACTAATAGAATTAATAACATTTACTTGTTAGATTTTTTGTGAAATCAGCCGTATGATAAGAGTGTCAAAAGAAATAAAACGTTTTCATTAATATATACAGGGGGAACATCACATGAAAGAAGTAGTTATCGTAGCAGCAAGAAGAAGTCCAATTGGTAGTTTTGGTGGAAGTTTAAAAAATTTATCTGCGGTTGAACTAGGACAAAAAGTAGTTGAAAAAACATTAGCAGATATTAACTTAGATCCTAACTTAGTGGATGAAGTGATTTTAGGGAATGTTTTATCAGCAGGATTAGGACAAAATGTCGCACGTCAAGTTGCGTTGAAATCAGGATTGCCACAATCTTCATCGGCGTTGACGATTAATAAAGTTTGTGGTTCTGGATTGAAAGCGGTTATATTAGCGGCTCAATCTATTATGTTAGAAGAAAATGACATCGTTATCGCCGGTGGTACAGAAAGTATGAGCCAGGCAGCATATGTATTACCGAACCATCGTTGGGGTGGACGTATGGGAAATGGTGAAATTGTTGATACATTATTAAAAGACGGTCTAACGGATGCATTTGATGGGATTCATATGGGGATAACAGCAGAAAATATTGCAGAAAAATTTGGCTTTACCCGTGAAGCACAAGATGCTTTTGCAGCTTCAAGTCAAAATAAAGCAGAGGCAGCTATCACCTCAGGACGTTTTACTGATGAGATTGTAGAGATTGAAATTCCAGTGAGAAAAGGTGAGCCCATTAAGTTTAATCAGGATGAGTTCCCAAGATTTGGCTCAACTGCAGATGGTTTAGGAAAACTTCGTGCAGCCTTTAAAAAAGATGGAACCGTGACTGCTGGAAATGCTTCAGGTGTCAATGATGGTGCAGCGATTCTTGTTTTAATGAGTCGTGATAAAGCCGAAGAATTAGGTATGGAAATTATGGGCTCAATTGCTTCTTATGCTACGGCGGGTGTTGATCCGACGATTATGGGAACAGGCCCGATTCCATCAACGAAGCGTGCCTTAACAAGAGCAGGGTTAGAGGTATCAGATTTAGATTTAGTAGAAGCTAATGAGGCCTTCGCTGCACAAGCAATGAGTGTTGTACAAGAATTAGGGCTAGATGAAGCAATTACTAACGTCAATGGTGGCGCGGTTGCCTTAGGACATCCTATTGGTGCAAGTGGTGCACGTGTTTTAGTAACGTTACTGCATGAAATGAAAAAACGTGAAGCTAAAAATGGTCTAGCAACATTATGTATCGGTGGCGGACAAGGTATTTCATTAATTATAAAACGTGATGAGTAATTAGTATCATTAAAGGGGATAGATGATGATGAACGAGCTAGTAGAAAAAATTGAAAAGTATTCTAATGAGGTATTGGTGGGAGCTGCTAGGTATTATGACCAAGTAGAAGAGTTTCCAGAAGAACAAGTAAAGAAATTATTTGACCTAGGTTTTTTTCAATCATTATATGCTGAATCCAATACTCATTATCAACATTACTTATCAAATTTACGATTAGTGAGTCATCATTTTCCAGCTTTAGCAAGTATTATGTTAACGCAAGAAAGTCATGCATTATATCCGTTTACTAAATTTGGAACGTCAGAACAACAAGCACGTTATCTTCCAGAGTTATTATTAGGCAATCAATTCGGTTCGTTTGCATTAAATGAGGAGCATTCTGGAAGTGATATAACGGAAATGTTGACGGTAGCAGAAAAAGTAGCAGGCGGTTGGCAATTAACTGGTGAAAAACAATATATTTCTAATGCACCTGTTGCTAGCCTATTTCTTATTGCAGCTCGTGTGATAAATAGAGGGCAAGAAGATACGTATGGTGTGTTTATTGTTAAACAAGGTGCAAAAGGATTTGAAGTAGGAAAACCAGAAGATAAGATGGGCATACGAGCATTACCTGTTGCGAACATAAAAATGACAAATGTTTTCGTTTCAGAAGATGAGGTGTTGGGTGGATGCTTAAATGGTGAAGAACAAGTTAATGCGATATTAAATCGTAATCGTTTAGCCGTTACAGCACAAGCTATTGGTATCTCTGAAGGAGCAATGAAGCGAGCGTTAGGCTATGTTTCACGTAAAAGAAATATTGGCAAACGATTAATTGACTTGCAAAATACACAATTCAAATTAGCAGAAATAGAAACCAAATTATATGCGGATAATGCTTTGTTAAACCAAGTCGTTACGACACATCAAGATGATGATCGTTTTATAGCTATGGCTAAATTGAGTGCTTCCAATCATGCTATTGATATAACGGAAACAATTATTAGTTTAGTAGGTGGCTATGGCTATATGAAGAATAACGATATTGAACGTTTAATTAGAGATGCTAAAATAACAGCAATTTACGGCAGCTCATCTAATCGTCTAAGGAAAATTATCGCAGAACCTTGGACAGCGTGTTAAGACGTTGAAGATGAAATGTAACAAAAGAAAGGTGAAATGAAATGACAATTGAAAAAGTAATGGTAATTGGATCAGGACAAATGGGAAGTGGTATTGTTCAAGAATTAGCAACGGCAGGTTACCATGTCTACATGAATGATATTAAAGAAGAATTTGTGAATCGTGCTTACGATAAAATTGAAAGCGCATTAAATAGAAGCGTTGAAAAAGGTAAAAAAGCGCAAGAAGAGGTAGCGACTATTTTATCGAATATTCAAACCTCTACGTCTTATGAAGATGCTAAAGAAGTAGATCTAGTGGTAGAAGCAGCGACTGAAAATAAAGAGATTAAATTAGATATTTTCCGTCAATTAGATGAGATTACCCCTAAACATGCTATTTTAGCAACCAATACGTCATCACTATCGATTACCGAAATCGCTGCGGTAACAAAACGTCCTCATCAAGTAGTTGGGATGCATTTCTTTAACCCAGTGCCAGTGATGAAATTAGTTGAAATTAATCATGGATTAGCCACAGATGAAGCGACGATAGCCACAATCCGAGAAGTTGCTAATAACATGAATAAAGTGTCAATCGATATTAAGGATTCACCAGGATTTGCGGTTAATCGAATTTTGATTCCAATGTTAAACGAAGCCATCTTTGTATTAGGAGAAGGTGTGGCGACAGCTGAAGAAATTGATCAATCAATGAAGTTAGGTGCTAATCATCCTATGGGTCCATTGGCATTAGCAGATTATATAGGCTTAGACACAGTCTTGGCGATTATGAATGTATTATACGATGGTTTCAATGACTCTAAATATCGTCCAGCCCCATTGCTAAAAAAATACGTAGAAGCAGGATGGTTAGGTAAGAAAACAGGAAAAGGTTTCTATAACTACGACAATTAATAGGAGAATAATCATGCAAACATATAATTATATTTCATTAACAATAGAACAAGGGATTGGGAGTTTAACGATTGAACGTCCTAAAGTGTTAAATGCATTAAGTACAGAAGTACTAGAAGAATTGGAACTAATGATTGATGATATTTCAATGATGGAGACAATCGATGTGTTACTTCTTACTGGAGCAGGCGAAAAAGCGTTCGTTGCCGGAGCGGATATTGCGGAGATGAAAGAAAAACGTGTATTTGAGGGACGTACATTCTCTGAAGTTGGGAATCGAGTGTTTAGTAAATTGGCTAATTTGAGACAACCAACTATTGCTTGTGTGAACGGCTTTGCACTAGGTGGAGGCTGTGAATTAGCGCTAGCATGTGATATGCGTATTGGTGCAGAAAATGCGAAGTTTGGCCAACCAGAAGTTGGTTTAGGTATTATACCAGGATTTGGTGGGACACAACGATTAGCTCGCTTAGTAGGAACAGGCATGGCCAAAGAATTGATTTTCACGGGCAATATCATCGACGCTAAAGAAGCACATCGCATTGGGTTACTAAATCGTGTGGTGCCTGCTGAAGAATTATTGATTGAAGCGCAAAACTTAGCTAATCAAATTCGTAAAAATGCCCCACTGGCAGTTGAATTGAGCAAAGAAGTGATTGATCGAGGGCTAGAAATGCCTATCGAACATGGATTACGTTTAGAAGCAGAAGTTTTTGGCTCATTATTTTCAACAGATGATCAAACAGAAGGTATGGATGCTTTCTTGAATCGTCGAAAAGCAGCATTTAATAAACAATAATCACGAGATAAAATAAAAATCTATTAAAGGAAGTGTATGAACATGATGAATGCTACATTAGTTGCTGAAAAATTAGACTTACAAGGATTATATGAAGAGAAATTAACGACAGCTGAAGAGGCGGTTCGTTTAGTGAAACCAGGACAAGGAATTATTTTCCCAATAATGCCAGGTGAACCTAAAGCATTATTAGATGGTATCCGTGAATTAGAAACATTAGAAGATAATCGTTTATATCGTATGTTACCAAGTTTTCCGGTGGTTGATGCACCAAAAGATAAACTACGTCAAATCTCAATTTTCTTATCGGGCATGGATCGTAAAGCAATGAATTCAGGAACTGTCGATTTGTTACCTAACCACTTTTCTGACATTCCTTCTATTTTGTTAGAGCGTGAAGAAGGACACATGGTTATCATGGCAACAGTTGCACCAATGGATGAAGAAGGCTACTTCTCATTAGGGACTAGTCCATCATATGTTGCTTCATTAATTGATAAAGCAGATACGATTATATTAGAAGTAAATGATCGTATGCCACGCACTTTTGGAATTAATAATGGGATTCATATTAGCCAAGTCGCTGCGTTGATTGAGCATAATATTGATTTACCAGAGTTAGGAAGTCCATCATTAAATGAAAAAGATTTAGCGATTGGAAAAGAAATTGCAGCTAAGGTTAAAGATGGGGATACGCTACAAATTGGTTTTGGTGCCATGCCAAATGCCGTAATGGAGTACTTAGTCGATAAACGTCACTTAGGCTTACATACAGAGATGTTACCGGAAAAATTAGTCGATTTAGCTGAAAAAGGTGTGATTGATAATAGTCAAAAAGAAATTGATACAGGAAAATCGGTGGCTACATTTGCAATTGGCTCAAAACGTTTGTATGAGTTTATGGATAATAATCCTGATATTTTAATGAATCCATGTGACTATACCAATAGTTTTGAGGTGATTAGTCGCTTAGATAATTTAGTTGCCATTAATTCATCGGTTGAAGTAGACTTTTTAGGTCAATGTAATTCAGAACGTGTGAAGAGTATGTACTATTCTTCAACGGGTGGCCAGTCTGACTTCATGAAAGGTGTTCGATTAACTAAGAATGGAACCGGTATCATTTGCTTGTATGCTACAGCCAAAAACGATGAGATTTCGACCATTGTTTCGCACTTATTTAGTGGCGCGCCAGTTGCCACATCAAAAAATGATATCGATACGGTTGTCACAGAATATGGAAGTGCTAAACTAAAAGGGAAGACAATTTCAGAACGTACGGAAAGCTTAATCAATATTGCGCATCCTAAATTCCGTGAAGAGTTGATGGAGCAAGCAAAAGCAATGGGTTATCTAGCTTAAATACGCATCTAGGAAAAGAGGGAAACCATGACGTTAGATCAATTAGTATTTGGAGAAATGACACTTACGTGGTTAGAAGGAGGGACAACCGCAATGGACGGTGGGGCAATGTTTGGTGTGGTGCCTAAACCATTGTGGAGTCGCAAATATCCTTTTAACGAAAACAATCAAATTGAGTTACCAACAGATCCAATATTAATTCAGTATCAAGGAAAGAATATTTTGATTGATGCAGGGATTGGGAAAGGTAAGTTGACTGAAAAACAACGAAAGATTTTTGGTGTTTCAAGAGAATCAGAAGTAGAAGAAAGTTTGGCTTATTTGGGATTAACAACAGCCGATATTGATAGTGTACTAATGACTCATTTACATTTTGATCACGCGTCTGGTTTAACGAAACAAGTCGCTCAAGGAGAGTATGTACCAGTTTTTGAACGGGCTGAAATCATTGTGAATGCTATAGAATGGGAAGAAATGCAATCACCTAATATTCGCTCTAAGAGCACTTACTGGGACTATAACTGGCAACCAATCATTCACCAAGTAAAAACATATGAAGAAGTTTATGATGACTTACCAGGTATTCAACTTATTCACTCTGGAGGACATAGTAAGGGACATGCCGTAGTGAAGCTTCAGCAAGAGGACCGAGTGTTACTTCATATGGCTGATATTATGCCAACGCATGCTCATCAAAATCCATTATGGGTATTAGCTTACGATGATTATCCGATGACTTCGATTTTTGCCAAAGAGAAGTGGATGAACGAAGCAAAAGAGAATGACTACGGCTTTATTTTTTATCATGATGCCTTTTATCGTATGGTAAAATGGGATGCTGAGGGAAAAGAAATAGTCACAAGCTTAAAGAGAAGTAGAACAAGAGAAATAAAATAATGGTTGAAGAGGCATGACCGTAAGGGATGCCTCTTTGTTGTGTCGTTATGTTAGTAAATAATATGTAAAAATTTACTAAATAAAGAGAAATAAAAAATAAAAAAATGAAATTTTATATACACATTTATGAAAACGTTTTATAATTGGTTTATCAATTATTTAATTATTTGTTTTTATTGAAATAACACGATGTTTAAAGGGGTTTCGGGTGTTATCATCGCTTATGAACGAACGTGTTAGTTATTTTTATTTGTTGTCTTCAAGGAATATAGCGATACAGTAAGGAAAATAAATAGGTCAATTAAGGATAAAAGACTTATGATTTCATAAAAAATGTAAGCGTATTATTTGTGGGGATAATGAGATCGTTAACTGATAATTAAGTAAAAAAATATGAAATAGGAGACGTTAAACATGGTAGATATTAATTTGAAACATATCCAAAAGAAATATGAAGGTAACGACAAATATTCAGTAACAGATTTTAATTTAGATATTAAAGATAAAGAATTTATAGTTTTTGTTGGTCCTTCTGGTTGTGGTAAATCAACAACATTACGTATGGTAGCTGGCTTAGAAGATATCACAGAAGGGGAATTATGGATTGGGGATACATTGATGAACGATGTAGCACCTAAAGACCGCGATATCGCAATGGTATTCCAGAACTACGCGTTATATCCGCATATGACGGTTTATGATAATATGGCGTTTGGCTTGAAATTACGTAAATATGATAAAGCGGAAATTGATCGCCGAGTGAAAGATGCAGGGGAAATTTTAGGATTAACAGAATACTTACAACGTAAACCAGCAGCGCTATCTGGTGGACAACGTCAGCGTGTAGCCTTAGGTCGTGCGATTGTACGTGATGCTAAAGTATTCTTAATGGATGAGCCATTATCAAACTTAGATGCTAAATTACGTGTAGCAATGCGTGCTGAGATTGCTAAATTACACCAACGTTTAGAAACTACAACTATTTATGTAACACATGATCAAACAGAAGCGATGACAATGGCTGATCGTATTGTTATTATGAAAGATGGTTTTGTACAACAAATTGGTACGCCTAAAGAAGTTTATGATACACCAAATAATGTGTTCGTCGCAGGCTTCATTGGTTCTCCAGCAATGAACTTCTTTGATGCACGAATTGAGAATGGTTTTGTAGTCAATGATGAAGGATTAAACTTACATATTCCTGAAGGTCAATATAACATGCTAAAAGAAAAAGGTTATGAAGGGAAAGCTATTACGTTTGGTATTCGTCCTGAAGATATCCATACTGAGCCAATTGCATTGGATACTTACAATGAGTCTATTGTGGACTCTAAAGTAGTCGTATCAGAACTATTAGGAGCAGAAACAATGCTTTATACAACGTTAGGTAATACAGAATTTATTTCTCGGGTAGATGCACGCTCAAGTTATTCTCCAGGACAAAATGTGCAATTAGGATTTAATTTAGCTAAAGCGCATTATTTTGATAAAGAAACAGAACAAGTTATTCGTTAAAGTGGTTGATAATGAATCCTCTCTTATATAATGATAAGAGGGGATTTTTAGTTAAGAGGAGGCAATAAGTTGATCACGATTATCACAGGCGAAACACACGTTGGAAAGACAGCGCTTGCACAACGTCTATTAGAAATAGAACAAATACCTTATCTATCAATTGATCATTTGAAAATGGGCTTAATTCGTACGAAACAGACAGCGTTAACTCCGATGTCTTCAGATGAGTCGTTAACAGAGTATTTATGGCCGATTGTAGCTGAAATGATAAAAACAGCTATCGAAAACCAGCAATCATTGATTGTTGAAGGGTGTTACGTCCCAGAAAATTGGAAAACATATTTTTCGAAGGCCTATTTAAAAGAAATACGTTATCTTTGTTTAATTTTTTCAGAGGCGTATATCAGACAATCTTTTGAAGAAATAGTGAAGTATAGTTCTGTAATTGAAAGACGTTTAGACGATGGGTGGTTAACCTCTGAAAATTTAATAAAGGGGAATAGACATCTACTTGAACAGTGTCAACGTAATAAGTTACCATATGTTTTGATTGATCAAGTGTATGATCAAGACGAACTATTGAAGAGTATACAAAAACAGGATAAGCATTAGCTTATCCTGTTTTAAATGACGCATTATTTTTGTTTGTTTTCATATCTTGAGAATAACCACCAAGCTACGCCACCAAAGAAAATTGGACCGACGATTGACCAGACAGTTGTCATAATGTCACCGTCAATAGCTGGAGAAATAATCGTAAAGACATTTGCGAAACCTACGACTAAAATAACCATGTAAGTTGCAAGTTTTGCTTTGCTTTTTGATTTGTACATTTCAAAAGGTTTTTTGATAGAATCTTTGTTTTTGAATCCCATAAATGCTAATGCGATGAAAATATAAGGGATTGTCATAGAGACATTAGTCATAGCTGTTAAGATTTCGAAGAATTTAGCAGCACTATCACCACCAAATGATACTAAGGCGATAATCACGATAACGATAGCTCCTTGGATCTTCATTGCATAAGTAGGTAAGCCATTTACAGTTTTTGTCCATTTAGAAGGCCAAATTTCTTTTGGTGTTCCTTCGATTAATTGTTTTAATGGAGAGAAACTTAGTGTAAAGAAGGCACCTGATAATGATAAGAACATTGAAATTCCCATGTATCGACTGAACCAGTTACCCATTGTTACAGCAGCAGCATCTGTTAAGTTCATTGCTAATCCAAGTTGATATCCCATGTTGTTCATTGTAATGTAGGCAACGTTACCTAACGTTGTTTCTGCTGAGCTAAATTGAGTATAAGCAAAGTCCCAATTTGTGAATGCCCCCATAACGAAAATTCCGATAGCGTATCCGATAGCAATGACTAACGCTGAAATTGTTACAGCTTTAGGGAAAGTAACTTCAGCATTTTCAGTTTCATCTACTAAACCACCAATAACTTCGATACCACCATAAGCAAAAATAGCGAATACTAAGAAGCTAAAGATAGAAATGATTGATTGATAACTTGCATTTGGTGAAGAAGTGAAGGCACCACCTGAAAGTGGTTGAGCCATTTCACCACCGTTTAATACTAAGATAAGTAATCCAACGACAATTAGGATAACGTTTAATAAGGCAACGGCAGTCCCACCAGCAGAAGTAATTTTTTTGATTTTGTCTAATCCTTTAGAAGAGACAACAGTGATAAAGATAATCCAAATAATAGCCAGAATCCCAAGTGTTTGAACACTATTTAAACCAAAAATGCTCCAAGATTGTGTTTTATCAACCCCAAATATGAAGTTTGATAAAGGAATCCAAATACCTGATCCAACGTTTACCATCCAAATAATGTAAGAAGCGTACCACATGAAAGTTCCGATAAAGGCGAATTTTGGATTGATTGATTCCGCCATCCAAGAATAAATTCCCCCTTTTGAGTCTTTGAAGGCAGCTCCAAACTCAGCTAACATAAAAGCAAAAGGTAAGAAGAATGTCAGTGCCGCTAAAATATACCATGGAATCGACGCATATCCCATTAAGAAGAACGCTCTGGGCATGTTAGTGAATCCAAATACTGACGTGAAAATCATTAAAATAAGCGCGGTAAGTGTTAATTTTTTCTTTGTCATAATAATCCTCCATTTCTATTTGATAATTTGAGTATATAAAATATATTTTTTAAATAGAGGATTATTAAAATAAATTAATCTAAATATTGCGATTCTAATGAAATTCTATAAAAATGTAAGCGCACTCTCTATACCAAAATGATCACTTATGATAGAAGTGTCTATTCCATTAAACTTTATACGATAAGTTTCAAAAAATACCCCGCGGCCAAAAATATAGTCGATACGTAGTTGTTGCGTATTTTCTTCCCATCCATCAATTGTTTTTTCTACTGTAAACTCACCAACTGTTTCTTTTGCGTCAAGGAAAGCATCTGTCAATTCCAAAGAAGAACGCATGACTAATTCATAGCCTTCTCTAGGTAAGTGTGCAGGATTGTTGAAATCTCCAGCTAAAATGAGTGGTTGTTCAGGTGGTAAATGTTCGATAAGACGTTGCCATTCATAAGCAAATCCTTCTTCTGAATTAATCCACCAAGAATAATGCCCGCTAACAATCGTCAATGATTGATGATCTAGTTGTGTTTCTCCGATTAAGACTGTTCTTGTACGATAATCAGTAGGGTCTTGACGTTGGGAGATGGTGTGAGCAGAAGTTACTAGAGGTGTTTTTGAAAGTAGTGCTACTCCCTCTTCGTATTTGTCATAGCCAATGTGATTATATGCCCATCCCCAATAGTAATGACTGCCTAATTCTTTTAGACGATTAATAAGTAATAAGGCGAAATTATCTTGTTTAATCGCGTGTTGCTGAGGTGTAGCACAGAAGAAGTCATCGGTTGTGGTAGTAGGAGATGTTATTAGTTGATTGATTTCTTGGAGAGCAATCATTGAATAATCTTGTTTAATAATTTCCTGTGCGAGTATGTCTAGTTTGAGTAAAGGTTGTTCTTCCATCCAACTGTGAAGATTTAATGTTAGTAGTTTATATGTCATGATGAGGCTCCTTTTTAAGATAGTGGGGATATTATAGCAAGAAAACAAGCTGTGACGAAAGTGTCACAGCTTGTTTACACAAATTAAATAGATAATTGACCGACTGGTTGACCAGCAATCACTTGTTGATTGTTTTCAATATGAATGCTGTTTACTTTATCGCTGTTTGTGAAGACAACGATCATGGTCACTTGTTTGCCTTCAGATTTAATAGAAGTTAAATCTGCAAGTGCGATACTTTCCCCTGCTAACACTTGTTGTCCTTCTTTCACGGTGATGCCAAATGCTTTATTTTTTAACGAGACAGTATCAATTCCCATGTGAATCAGAACTTCAATGCCGTCATCTGTTAATAAGCCAATAGCATGTTGTGTTGGAAAAATACTGGTTACTGTTCCTGCGACAGGCGCCACAATTTTACCACTAACAGGTTCAATGGCAAAACCTTGGCCCATCATTTTTGCTGAAAAAACAGGGTCATTTACTTGCTCAAGCGACAAAACTTCTCCTTCGGCAACAGCGACTAAAGGTAATTGCTTGTTCAAAAAGTTTGTGTTACTTTCTTTGGTTGTATTATTATCAATAGCTGATACATTCGTGACAGGAATATCGATATTAGCATCCAGTGCATCTTGAATATCAGATTTCAAGATATCTGCTTTTGGTCCGTAAACGGCTTGTACGCCGTTGTCTTTAACAATTAAACCAAGCGCTCCAGCTGATTTCCAAGCCTCTTCATTGCCAACTTTTGATTTGTCTTTAACTGAAACGCGTAGACGTGTCATGCACGCATCAACATCTTCAATATTTTCTTTACCGCCTAATAGATTGATGATTGAAACTACTTGATTACTTAATGAATTAGCATCACCAGAGTCGTTGTCTACTGAATCGCCACCATTATCATAGTTACCATTACGACCAGGTGTTGCAAAGTTGAATTTTTTAATTAAGAAGTTTGCTAATAAATAGGTAACAACTGCAAATGCTAGTGTCACTAGGATAAAGTTTAATACATCGCCCCCTAAACCAGCTTTAAAAGAAATAGGCAGACGAGTTGCTAATTCAATGTTACCAAATGAATGCAAACGTAATGGTAAAATATCAGCCATTGCAAAAGCAGCGCCTTGAAGAACGGCATAAATTCCGTATAAAGGAATAGCAGCAAACATGAACATGAACTCTAAAGGTTCTGTTACACCTGTTAGGAAAACTGCTAAAGCTGCAGAGATGTACATTGATTTGTATTGTGAACGTTTGTCAGCATCAACATTACGGTACATGGCTAATGCCATTCCCATTAAAATACCAGAAGCACCGATCATTTGCCCAACTTTAAAACGAGCAGGAGTCCAACCGCTTAAGACGTTATTGTATTGAGTTAAATCGCCAGAGCCTTTAAAGTTAACTAAGTCTGTTGCCCAAGCTAACCACAATGGGTCTTGCCCAAATACTTGTGTCCCAGCTTGTGCGCCAGACAAAATAGTATAAGAACCACCTAATTGTGTGTAGTTAATAGGAATGGTTAACATATGATGTAAACCAAATGGTAACAATAGACGTTCCAAAGTTCCATATAAGAAAGGAGCTAAGATAGGTGCAGTATCTTGAGACTCAGCTATCCATAAACCAAAATTATTGATTCCTGCTTGGATGTAAGGCCATACAAGTGCTAATGCGATAGAAACCACTGCAGACCATAAAATAACTACGAAAGGTACGAAGCGTTTACCATTAAAGAAAGATAACGCTTCAGGTAATTTACGGAAATTGTAATATTTGTTATAAGCATTAGCACCGACAAAACCTGCGATGATTCCGACGAATACGCCCATGTTTAAAGCTGGAGCTTCTAAAACACTGGTGAAGAAGCCGTTAATCATAATTTTTGTGCCAAATAATGTATGAGTGAATGCTTCAGGATCGTTTAACATATCCCCAGTAACCCCAAAGATTGACCCAGTAATACGGTTGATTAAAACAAAAGCAATCCCTGCTGCAAATGCTCCGCCCGCACGTTCCTTGGCCCAGCTGCCACCAATCGCTAGTGCAAATAATAAATGAAGATTACCAATAATGGCCCAACCAATATTTTCGATAACGCCGCCAGTTGTTACTAACGCCGCCATGTCGGGGTTGATTAAAGGAAGTGATTTTCCAATACTAACCATTAAACCCGCAGCAGGCATTACGGCGATTACTACCATTAAGGCTTTACCGAATTTTTGCCAAAACTCGAAACTAAATAATTTTTTCATGATGATTCCTCCTAAATAATTGCTGAATCGAATAAATCAATGCAATCGATTTCGTTGATTGAAGTATAATATAAATATATTTTTTTGTAAACCATTTATTTTGAATAAGTTGATATGACGGGTGTATATAGTAGATGTAATGATTTAGTAGGTCTGTTTATTTTTTTTAATTAAAAAGATTGACTTTCGCAACCGATTGCGTTTATTATTAATGCAACAAGATATTTACTTTAGGAGGACGTTATGCAAAATATAAAACGATTATTCGATATTAACCCTTGGAAAATTAGTACAACACATTTACACAAAGAAGAGTTACGCTTACAAGAATCACTAACATCTATTGGTAATGGTTATATGGGAATGCGTGGTAATTTTGAGGAAGATTATTCAGGAGATCACCATGCTGGTTCTTATTTAGCGGGTGTTTGGTATCCAGACAAAACACGTGTTGGTTGGTGGAAAAATGGTTACCCTGAATATTTTGGTAAAGTAATTAATGCGGTTAACTTTATCGCGATGGATATATATGTAGACGGCGAAAAAGTTGATTTAGCTAAACAAGAGCCAAAGGATTTTTATTTAGAGTTAGATATGAAAAACGGTTTATTGACACGTCAATATACGCTAGAAACTGCAAATGCGACGTTAGTATTTGCGTTTAAACGCTTCTTAAGTGTAGCAACAAAAGAATTAGGTGTAATGTCATTAGAGGTAAAGGCAACAGCGGGTGAAGCTGTGGTGAAAGTGGTCTCTAAATTAGACGGAGATGTACGTAATGAAGACAGTAACTATGACGAAATGTTCTGGGAACACAAAGCAAGTTCAGTTGAAGAAGGTCTAGGGTTATTGACAACAGAAACTATTCCTAATAATTTTGGGATTGAGCGTTTTGCCGTAACTTCAGTGATGAAAAATGAAACGAATGCCTCGTTGATGGCTGAAGAAGTGACAGATTTCCTGGTTACACAAACGTTTGAAGCACATGTTTCAACTACTGAAAGCTTATCGTTAACTAAAAAAGTGGTCATTTTAACGAGTCGCGATGTTGCGCAAGCGCAGCAAGCGTCTGAGGCAAAAGAGTTATTAAAGAGTGTGACGGATGATTTTACGACATTACTAGAGGTTCAAACATCTGAATGGGCAAAACGTTGGGCATTAGCTGATGTGGTGATTGATGGCGATGATGAGGCGCAACAAGGCATTCGTTTTAACTTATTCCAATTATTCTCTACTTATTACGGAGAAGATGCACGCTTGAATATCGGCCCTAAAGGCTTCACTGGTGAAAAATATGGAGGTGCTACATATTGGGATACAGAAGCTTACGCGGTACCGTTGTACTTAGCCTTAGCTGATCCAGAAGTGACAAAAAACTTATTAACTTACCGTCACAATCAATTACCACAAGCACAACACAATGCACGCCAACAAGGACTAGCAGGTGCATTATATCCGATGGTAACATTTACTGGTGTTGAATGTCATAATGAATGGGAAATTACATTTGAAGAAATTCATCGTAATGGGGCGATTGCTTACGCTATCTATAATTACACGAACTATACAGGTGACGAAAGTTATGTGAAGGAAGAAGGGCTAGAAGTATTAACGGAAATTGCGCGTTTCTGGGCCGATCGTGTGCACTATTCTAAACGACAAGATGCTTACATGATGCATGGTGTGACTGGTCCGAATGAATATGAAAATAATGTGAATAATAACTGGTATACGAACTATATTGCTGCTTGGGTATTGAAGTATACAGCTGAGATGTTTGAAAAATTCCGCAGTGAAGCAACTGTTTCAATATCAGACGAAGAATTAGCAAAATGGGCAGAAATTGTTGAGAAAATGTATTATCCAAAAGATGAGACGTTAGGTGTTTTTGTTCAACACGACACGTTCTTAGATAAAGATTTGATGCCTGTTTCAGATTTAGAAGCACAACATTTACCGTTGAATCAAAACTGGTCTTGGGATCGTATTTTACGTTCATGCTTTATTAAGCAAGCAGATGTTTTACAAGGTATTTATTTCTTCAATGATGAATTTACACGTGAAGAAAAACAAAAGAATTTCGAATTTTATGAGCCAATGACTGTTCATGAATCATCATTATCACCATGTATTCACGCTATTTTAGCAGCGGAATTAGGCATGGAAGAAAAGGCAGTTGAAATGTACCAACGTACGGCACGCTTAGACTTAGATAACTATAATAACGATACAGAAGATGGATTACATATTACGTCAATGACGGGTAGTTGGTTAGCGATTGTGCAAGGATTTGCGCAAATGAAAACAGCTAACGATACACTAAGTTTCTCACCGTTCTTACCATCGATTTGGAACGGTTATGCTTTCCATATTAACTACCGTGGTAGCTTATTAGAAATTAAGGTGTCAAAAGTAGGTGTGGTGATGAACTTAGTATCTGGACCTAGTCTAGAAGTAACAGTTTATGACCAAGTGTATAACTTAGCGGATACGTTAACTGTTGCATTGAAGGAGGCATAACATGTTTAAAGCAGTCTTATTTGATTTGGATGGTGTTATTACGGATACAGCCGAGTACCATTATCGTGCGTGGAAAAAATTAGGTGAAGAATTAGGGATTTCGATTGATCGTGAATTTAATGAACGCTTAAAAGGGGTCAGTCGAGAAGATTCTTTGCGATTGATTTTAGAGCATGGCAGACGTGGAGCAGATTTTTCAGCTGAAGAATTTGCAGCGCTAGCTAAAAAGAAGAACGATAACTATGTACAAATGATTGAAGAAGTGTCACCTAGAGATGTCTATCCAGGAATTCTTGAGTTGTTGAAAACCTTGAAAGCACATGAGGTTAAAATCGCGTTAGCATCAGCGAGTAAAAATGGTCCTAGTTTATTAGATAAAATGGCGTTAACTGACTACTTTGATGCGATTGCCGATCCAGCAAAAGTTGCTCAAGGTAAGCCAGCACCTGATATTTTTGAACTAGCTGCTAAAGAGGTTGGTGTAGCGATTACGGAATCTATTGGAATTGAAGATGCGCAAGCTGGTATCGCAGCTATTAAAGCTAGTGGTGCTTTACCAATAGGTGTCGGACAAGCTGAAGATTTAGGTGATGATATTGCGTTGGTGACGACAACAGCAGCGTTAACTTACGAGTATTTATTAGAGAAATGGCAAGAAAAACATGAGAATTAAAGAGCAAAAAGATGGCAAACTAAACGTTATTACCCTAGAAAATGGGGTAATAACGGCTAGTTTTGTTAATTATGGGGCACGTATGCACACGCTGTATGCCCCTGATAAAAAGGGAAAAAAAGAAAACGTTTTACTTTCGTTTGACTCGTTAGAAGCTTTACAAGCGGACACGAGTTTTTTTGGGGCAACAGTAGGGCCTGTAGCAGGACGTATCCGACAAGCAAGATGGGGTGAGTTGTGCCTAGATAAGAATAATGGTGATCACCATATTCATGGTGGAGATAATGGTTGGAGTTACCGTTATTGGGAAACACAGGTAGAGGATGAAGGAGAAATCCTAAGTGTCATCTTTACGTTACATGATGATAGCTCTGGTTATCCTGGTCCGATAGATGCTCGAGTGGTTTATCGCTTAATTGGCAATTGTTTAGAGATGGAAATAACAGGAAGCTCTGAACGATTGACGTTGTTTAATCCAACGAGTCATACGTATTTTAATTTATCTGGGGATGGCAAGCGTGATTTAGACAGTCACATCTTGCAGGTTCAATCACATCAACAGTTAATCTTAGATGAGGATAAATTACCCACGGGTGAAAGTATATTACCGAAACTGGATGTTGCTTATCCCCAAGACTTTAATGATATTTTTCAAGTTTATCCACAAGGGTTAGATGATTACTTTGTTTTTGATAAAAAAAATGAAGCGACTGAGCAATTAGTATTATCGGAAAAGATTTCAGGAAGACAACTTGAGATAGTCACTGAGCGTCAAGGTGTGGTATTATTTTCTACGACAGGGTTTGATGCAGACATTCAATTGAATGGGCGTAAGATGCATTCCAATTATGGTTTAGCCATTGAGCCTCAAGAAGCACCCGACAGTGTTCATTTTGATGGATGGCCATCAATAGAACTAAGTGCTAATGAAGAAAAAAAATTAACAACTCGCTACTATTTTAATTAGACGAGTAGAAAGGATGATACGATGACTGTTACAGTAAAAGATGTTGCCAAAAAAGCGGGTGTTGCGACGTCTACTGTGTCGCGCGTAATCAATGATCATCCAAGTATTTCAGACGCTACTAAGAAACGTGTGATGAAAGTGATGGACGAATTAGGTTATGTTCCTAATATTGCGGCGCAAAATTTAGGGAAAAGAAAATCAAATGCGATAGGGGTTATTTTACCACCCCTAGATTCTAAAGAACGTATGGGTAATCCTTTCTTCTTAGAAATTATTGAAGCAATTAATGAAGAAGCCCTTGCTAATAATTTAACAACGGCTGTAGCGACAGCGACAAATTATGAGAAATTATTAGAAAATGTAAAAAAAATGCATTCACAACGACAAGTAGATGGTTTCGTGTTAGTTTATTCTGATAAAGATGATCCTGTAATTGCTTACTTATGTGAGAAGGACATACCGTTTTCGTTGATTGGTCAACCTTATCAGCAAGAAGACAATATTGTGTACGTTGATAATGATAATCAATTGTTAGGTAAACATGCGACAGATTTTTTAATTGAAAATGGACACAAAGATATCTTGTTTATTACTAATACTATTCACGAGAATATTTTCTTTGAACGTTATTTTGGCTATCAAAAATCGTTGATGATGAATAATTTGCCTCACCATACATCGATAAATTTAATTAATGCGGAAGATTATGAAGCCTTCGGTGAATTGTTAGCAGAGAAAAAATATAGTGCGGCAGTAGTAATTGATGATATGTTTGCAGTGAAGGTTATTCAATTAGTGCAAATGTATGGGTATAAAGTTCCAGAAGATTTTTCAATTGTGAGTTTTAATAACTCCATAATTGCGACAATGGTTCATCCATATTTAACGAGCATGGATATCTCTGTTCAAGAATTAGGGAAACTTGGTTTACGCCAATTAGTGAAATCTCTAGGAGATGAAGAAGCGTCTAGTTTACGTATGGTAATTCCTCATAAACTGATTCGTCGTGAAACAGTCATTGATTTGAATCAATAGACACATAAAAGAGGCTGTGAACAAAGCGTTTAGTTTTAAAGTGTAAAGAGCTATGACAAATTTTTGTCATAGCTCTTTTTTAATGCCTTTTTCGGTAGACCAGTGCATCGAACCGCTCTAAAGTTAAGGGGTGCGATAATGATAGTTTTTGATTGTTAGTAAGTATGAGTTGCCAATCGTTAAGTGTTAATTCTTCAGATAAATCGATTGTAACACTACGAGTTGATAAATTAGTTATAATTAGCCAAGTTTCTGTATCGCTTTGACGTGTGAACGCATAGATAGATGGGTGATTCTTTAAGAGTAAATGATAGGTTCCATGGATTAATGTGTCTGTATTTTTTCTCAAAGTGATCAATTGTTTATAGAAATTAACAACAGAATGTGGTTGTTGAAGTTCGTATTGGGCATTAATGATAGGAAAATTAGGATTAACCGCTAACCAAGGGGTTGTTTTTGAAAAACCGCCAAATGCTTCTGTATTCCATTGAAAAGGAGTTCGACTGTGATCACGTGACCAATTCATCGTGATAGTCAAAGCTTCTTCAGATGTTAATTCAGGCTGTTCCTCGAGTAATGCTTGATAAGCGTACAAAGTATCTTTGCCATCTACTTCTTCAATAGAACGAAAAGGATAGTTTATCATCCCTAACTCTTGCCCTTGGTAAATAAATGGAGTCCCTTTCATTAATAGTAAGAGAGTCGCTAAGGCTTTTGCTGATTTTTCAGAACCATCTCCGTAGACAGAAACGCTACGTGGAGTGTCGTGGTTTTCCAAATAAAGAGCATTCCACCCATTGTCTGCCAGACTATTTTGCCAACGAGTTAGAGTATCTTTAAGGTGAGGGATGGATCCTTTTTGCTGACCGGGTTCGCCAATGCGGCCACAATGTTCTAATTCAAAAATCATGTTAACGTAACCGTCGTTTCCAGTCCACGCGACGGCTTCTTCGGAAGATACACCGCTTGCTTCGCCGACCGTTACGATATCGTATTCGTCAAATATAGCTTTTAATTCTAACATATAGTCATCAATCCCACTAACATTCATAAAAGGTGCCCATTGGTTGTCTGTGATTTCGAAGTCCCAAGGTTCTTTTTGGATATGGCTAATAGCGTCGATTCTAAAACCGTCAATGCCTAAGTTTAACCACCAGCGAATCATTTTATAAATAGCTGCTCGCATAGTCGGATTCTTCCAGTTAAGATCGGGTTGTTCTTTTGCAAAGACGTGGAAATAAGCTTGCTCGGTTGTTTCGTCATACGTCCAAGTAGGGCCACCAAAGAACGATTGCCAATTATTAGGAAGTTGATCAGCGGTTGCATCTTCCCATAAATAGTAATCTCGATAAGGGTTATCTTTTGATTGTCTGGCTTCAAGAAACCAAGGATGTTGGTCGCTTGTATGGTTCACGACCAAATCCATAATAATTTTAATATCTAAGGCATGCGCTTCGGCGAGTAATTGTTCAAATTCAGCCATCGTCCCAAAATCAGGATGAATCGCTTGATAGTCTGAGATATCGTAGCCGTTATCAACATTAGGCGAAGCATATATTGGATTAAGCCAAATGAAATCAATTCCCAACTCTTTTAAGTAGGGTAATTTTTCACGAATTCCGTTTAAATCTCCAATACCGTCGTTATTACTGTCATAAAAACTACGTGGATAAATTTGATAGGCAACGGCTTTTTTCCACCAATCATCGGTCTGGTTGTTTTTTTCAATAAGTAAGTTGTTCATACTGTATCTCCTAACTTCACGGCGAAGGTCGCGTAAGGTGGCAAGTAATTATCTCCTGTGGTTAATGTATACTCAGACATGTTTGAAATGAGGGTCTTTTCCACAGAGTGTGTTACGTGGAAGGGTTGTATTTGCTCAGAAAAATTAGCAACGATTAACCATGTGTCACCTTGATAGTGACGATAATAAGCAAAAATTTCATCAACAGTATCTGTTAATAACTCGAAGTCTCCCCATACGATTATTGGGTGTTCTTTTCTAAGTTGAATGAGTTGTTGATAAGTATAAAAGATAGATGTTGGGTCAGCTAAAGCTTGAGCGACGTTTATGCCTGTGTAATTTGGATTGACGCTTAACCAAGGTGTACCCGTTGTAAAACCAGCATGTTTGTTAGCGTCCCATTGCATTGGCGTGCGGGCGTTGTCACGTCCTTTGGCGTTAATCGATGTGAAGATTTCCGCTTCGCTATAACCTTTTTCAAGACGATCATGATAAAAATTGCGGCTTTCAATGTCTTCAATTTCTTCATAAGAGCTAATGGGTTTATTGGTCATGCCGATTTCTTCGCCTTGATAAATGTAAGGTGTGCCTTTCATCATATGTAATAAAATAGCAAACATTTTAGCACTTTCGACCCGATAAATGTGATCATTTCCCCAACGAGAGACAATACGAGGCAAGTCATGATTGTTCCAAAAAAGTGAATTCCATCCGTCGTTTCCCAGTTCTGTTTGCCATTTACTAAGAACGTTTTTCAATTCGTTGATTGGTAGCGGGCGTAAATCCCACTTGCTTTTTCCAGGAACTTCATCTAATCCAACATGCTCAAATTGGAAGACCATAGACAATTCTTGGCGGTCAGGGTGTGAATAAAGTTTGGCGATTTCTGGAGTTGCTCCCCACGTTTCCCCAACGGTTAATAAGTCGTGTTTGCCAAATGTTTCACGGTTCATTTCTTGTAAATAATCATGTAATTTTGGCCCGTTACCAGTTATTTCTTGATCAGGTAGTTTTCCAACTAGATCAATAACATCCATTCTGAAGCCACCGATTCCTTTATCAATCCAAAAATTCATCATGTCGTAAATTGCTTGACGCATTTCTGGGTTTTCCCAATTTAAATCAGGTTGCTTTTTGCTAAATAGATGTAGATAATATTCGCCAGTTGCTTCATCTAATTCCCAAGCTGGTCCTAAGAAGGTTGATTGTAAGTTGTTAGGTATTTGTCCGTTGACGGGTTTACGCCAAACGTAGAAATCTCGGTATTTACTATCTGTTGAAGCTTTTGCTTCTACAAACCAAGCATGTTCATCGCTTGTATGATTGACAACGAGATCCATAATAAGTTGAATCCCTCGTCTTTTTGCTTCGGCAATTAAACGGTCCATTTCAGCCATCGTGCCAAATTCTGTCATTATCGCTTGATAATCGGAAATATCATACCCGTTATCATCGTTGGGTGACTGGTAGACTGGACTTAACCAAATAGCACCAATTCCTAATTTTTCTAAATAGTCTAATTTTTCAATGATGCCGTTGATATCCCCAATACCATCACCGTTACTATCATTGAAGCTACGAGGATAGATTTGATAAACAACAACTTCTTGCCACCAATGTGTATGTGTCATGATTCTTCATCCGTCCTTTCATTAATCAAGCTTACGTTAAAGCCAAATGGTTCAATTGTTAATGTATGATCAGTAGTATGTGTTAAATAGGATAGAACGCCAGTAGATTCATTTAACGTTATCGCATTGTTCCCAGAGTTGAAAGTTGCACGTAATGTATGGTGAGGTGTTTGGTAACAATATTCGATTAAGCCAGTTGTTTCATCAGCTTTTGTCCAAATTAGTTTACCCTCAGATAAAATTGGCTGATAAGCTTTACGTGTAGCGATTAATGTTTTAATGAAATTAAACATATCTGTATCTTGTTGTTCTTTTTCCCAGACCATGCACTTGCGACAATCTGGATCACCCGCACCATTCATTCCAAATTCATCACCATAATACAAACAAGGAAGCCCTTTTTGTAAATAAGTGAAGGCTAGGACTTGTTTCATTAGTTCTTTATTATTTTCTGCTAATGTGAGTAAACGTGGTGTATCATGTGAATCCAAGACGTTAAACATTACTTGATTGGTTTGTTCACGATAAAGCATTAATTGCGCATTAATATTTTCCATCATACGTGGTAAAGAAACGGTTTTATGTAAGAAGTAAGCGGTAATCGCATCAGTGAATGGATAGTTCATTACCGCATGAAATTCATCGCCTTCTAACCAACGTTGAGATGAATGCCAGATTTCTCCTAAAATGTAAATATCAGGTTTGATTGTGGTACATGCATCGTAGAATTTTTTCCAGAAACGGTGATCAACTTCGTTTGCAACGTCTAAACGCCAAGCATCAATATTAAATTCCTCAATCCAATATTTGCCAATTGTTAGTAGATATTCTTGTACTTCTTTATTTGCAGTATTTAATTTAGGCATGTGTGGTGTAAAAGCAAATGTATCGTAATTTATATCTTCTGAAAATTCAAAATCTTCCGTTTCGGTATATGAAACAGGGAAGTCATGAATGTGGAACCAATCAGCGAATGGTGAATCTGCACCATGTGCGATAACATCTTGCCATTGAGGTGAAACGTCACCCATGTGGTTAAAGACCGCATCTAACATAACTTTAATTCCACGTTGGTGACATTCATCGACTAGTTGTTTAAAGAGTGCTTTGTCTCCAAAATCTGGATCGATTTCTAAGTAGTCAATCGTGTCGTATTTGTGATTGCTATGAGCTTTAAAAATTGGGCAGAAGTAGATGCCGTTAATTCCTAGTTCGACTAAATGATCTAAGTGATCGATAACCCCTTGTAAGTCACCGCCGAAGAAATCTTCTCGGTCAGGATGTTCTTTGCTTCCCCAAGCTAATGTTCCTTCAGGGTCGTTAGTAAGATCTCCATTGGCAAAGCGTTCAGGAAAAATTTGATACCAAACGGTTTCCTTCACCCAATCAGGTGCAGTAAATCGGTCTGCTTCATGGAAATAGGGTAAACGAAAATAATTATTAGCAGCTTTCAGGTTTTTATCCGTATATTCAGAGAAACCATGTTCACCAAAGAATAGAATACTACCATCGTAAGCTTCGATTTTAAATGCGTAGCTTAATCGTCTGAAAGGAGCGGTTAATTCAATTTCCCAATAATCGTGAGTCGAAGTGGTGAGACCTTTTGTCATATGGTTAGATTGCTTAAACCATTCTGTTTGATCTAATTGATAAGGGTCCCCGTGAATTAGTTCAACGTGTTTAATATCACCACGTCCTGTTCTAATACGAATGTGCATCAAATCTTTCTTGTAAAGATAAGCATATTCGCTTTCTGGTCGGTGTAAAATAGCTGCTGTATTCATCGTATGATTCCTCCTGTATAAAATATTTCTTCATGATAGTTTATTTTAAGTTACTTACTATTATGGCATAATATAAAAACGGTTTCAATCGTTATTTCGCAATCGGTTGCATTTAGACGTTTTTATTTGTAACAGGTGTGATTATCGACGACTATTATAATTATTCGGTCATGCTTAGTTCGTTAAAACGTTGTTTTATCAACTTTTTAAGCATTTTTATTTTGTTTTTTGTCAATCGAACATTCTAATTTTTTGTAGTGGTTGATAAATAATAGTTGACTTTTTAGACAAACGGTTGCACAATGGGGTTATAGAAATTAATAACTAAAGGTTTAGGGGAGGAAAATATGAAAAAGCAAACAAAAAGAGTTTTAGGGGTCGGTGCAACGTTAGGTTTATCAGCGATGTTATTGGCAGGTTGTGGCAGTGATAAAGAAACGGAACAAGCGACAGATACTTCAAAAACAAATGAAAACGCTTCTATTAAGTTGTGGGTAGATGCAGCACAAGTAGAGACATATCAAGGAATTGTTGATGACTTCCAAAAAGAAAATCCAAATTGGAAAGTAACCATTAAGCCAAGTGAGTCTGCTACAGCTCAAGAAAACATTAAAAAAGACCCAAGTGCAGCAGCAGATGTTTTCATGTTCCCACATGATCATATAGGTCAAATGGTAGAAGCTGGAATGATTTATCCTAATACTAAATATGAAGAAACAGTTAAAGAAAATAATATTGAAAGCGCTGTAGATGCTGCAACTTATGATGGTAAATTATATGGCTATCCATATGGTGTTGAAACACAAATTCTTTATTATAACAAAGCTAAACTTAGAGCCGAGGATGTTACATCTTGGAATACATTAACTGCGAAAGGAAAATTAGGGACTAACTTTGGAGAAGCAGGTGCTAACTACATCTTTACACCGTTATTTATGTCTAATGGCAATGTGTTATATGGTGAAAATGGAGAAGATTTAAAAGGAACTAACTTTAATAATGATAAAGGGGTTCAAGTATTAGAATGGATTCGCGCTCAAAAAGATAACAAAGGTGTGATTCAATCGAATGCTGAAGCCTTATCAAATCTAGAAAGTGGTAAAGTAGATGCGTTCTTATCAGGTCCATGGTCTAAGAACGACGTTGAAAAAGCTTTAGGTGATAATTTCGCTGCAGCTCCTTATCCAACCGTTGATTTTGGTGATGGTGAAGTGCAACAAAAAGCGTTCTTAGGGGTTAAATTATTCGGTGTGAATGCCGCAACTAAGAGTCCAGTTGCAGCAATGGCTTTAGCAGACTATATTACGAATAAAGAGAGTCAATTAACAGTCTTTGAAGGGCACGGAACAGTTCCTTCAAATATTGAAGCCCAAACAGCTGAAAACGTTCAAGCTGATGAAGTAACACAAGCAGTAATGACAATGAGTGATGCAGAACATTCATTTGTAATGCCTAAATTACCAGCAATGGTAACATTCTGGGGACCATCAGATGCGGTTATCAATGATACATTTAATGATAAAATTTCAGCTGATGATTACAAAGCTAAACTAGACAAATTAGTAGAAGATACAAGTAAATAAAACGTCAATTAAAGTAGGAAGGAATTAGTCATTCCTTCCTATTTTCTACATTGAGAAGGACGTAAGAATAGAATGGGATGTGAAAAGTTATGGATACGACTCAAGTAAAAGGAAAACTGTCATTTAGGCAATTGTTTAAAGAAGGCGACCTCGCAACGAAACTTTCTTATTTGGTGATGGGAAGTGCCAACTTTGCTAATAAACAGTTTATCAAGGGCTTATTATTTTTAGTATTAGAAGTAGGCTTTATTGCCTGGTTAGTATCAAATGGTGTTAAGGCACTATCAATGTTACAAACATTAGGAACTAAAACACAAGGCTGGATATTGGATGAAGAATTAGGAATTGAAATTCAACAACCTGGTGATAATTCAATGTTATTATTATTGTTTGGGATTGCTGCTCTTATTATTATTGTGATGTTCCTAGTGATGTATATAATGAATTTAAAAAGTGCTCGAAACATTCATTTATTAAAACAAGAAGGTAAACCACTCCCAACAATGAAGGAAGATTTACACACATTACTAAATGAAAATTTCCACATAACGTTGATGACTATTCCATTGTTCGGAGTCTTAATGTTTACTGTATTACCACTACTTTATATGGTATCAATCGCTTTTACTAATTATGATCATAATCATTTGCCACCAAAAAATCTTTTCCATTGGGTAGGGTTTGAAAACTTTGGTAAAGTAATCACTGGTGATATTGCGAGTACCTTTTTCCCTGTTTTTGCGTGGACGATGGTATGGGCTGTTTTAGCAACAATCACGACTTTTTTCTTTGGTATTCTATTAGCATTATTAATTAATGCAAAAGGAGTTAAAGGTAAGAAAGTTTGGCGTACAATTTTTGTTATTACAATGGCTGTGCCACAATTTGTTAGTTTATTATTAATGGCTAATATGTTTAATGGAGCAGGACCAGTCAATGCCTTGTTGCAAAACTGGGGATTGATTAGTCAACCCATTCCATTCTTAACAGATGGTTTAATGGCGAAAATTACGATTATTTTTGTCAACATGTGGGTAGGGATTCCCGTTACTATGTTAGTTGCAACAGGTATTATTACCAATTTACCTACCGATCAAATTGAGGCAGCTGAAATTGATGGTGCTACGAAATTTCAAGTGTTTAAGAACATTACTTTTCCACAAATTTTATTCGTTATGGCACCGAGTTTGATTCAACAGTTTATTGGCAATATTAATAACTTTAACGTTATTTTCTTATTAACAGGTGGTCAACCAGCTAATAGTAACTACTATAACGCGGGAGAAACCGATCTGTTGGTGACATGGTTATACAAATTAACGGTATCTGCAGCTGATTATAATTTAGCTTCGGTTATCGGGATTTTAATCTTTGTCTTATCGGCAGTCTTCTCATTAATTGCCTATACTCGAAGTGGTTCATATAAAACGGAAGGAGCGTAATCATTATGCAAAAACAAAAAAGAAAGACGGCTATATGGCAACATGCGTTACTAACTGTTTTAGCAATCGTTTGGTTATTTCCGATAGTATGGATTGTTTTAACTAGTTTTAGAGGTGAAGGTGGAGCGTTTGTTACTTATTTTATGCCCAAAAACTTTACATTAGAAAATTATAAAATGTTATTAACAAGTAATACCTATCCGTTTATTAGATGGTTCTTTAATACGTTATTTGTGGCGATTTGTAGTTGTATTTTATCAACATTGATTACCATCGCGATGGCTTATTCATTAAGTCGTTTACGTTTTAAAATGAGAAAACCATTTTTGAAGGTTGCGTTAGTATTGAACATGTTTCCAGGATTCATGAGCATGATTGCTGTTTATTATATTTTAAAAGCAATGAATTTAACGGGTAGTTTATTAGCATTGATTATCGTGTACTCATCTGGGGCGGCGTTAGGTTTTTATATTGCTAAAGGTTTCTTTGATACAATTCCTATGGCACTTGATGAATCAGCCATGATCGATGGAGCTAGTAAATTTGAGATTTTCACAAAAATCACTTTACCATTAAGTAAACCTATTATTGTTTATACAGCCTTAATGGCATTTATGGCACCTTGGATGGATTTTATTTTTGCTAAAATTATTTTAGGTGACAATGTTGAAAAATATACAGTCGCGATTGGTTTATTCACGATGCAAACGAAGGATAAAATTAACGAATACTTTATGGCCTTTACGGCGGGATGTGTGTTAATTGCTATTCCGATTACGTTATTATTTATTTTCATGCAAAAATATTACGTTGAGGGTGTAACAAATGGATCGGTAAAAGGTTAAAAAGTAGGATTAATACATGGATCGGTAAAAGGTTAAAAAGTAGGATTAATACAAGGTTGTGACAAACTTTTGTCACCACCTTGTTTTTTTGTTTTCAATAAGTGGTTAACAATCAACTTTTGAGTGATTTTTTTGATTTTGTACTATAATAATGGCAAAGGGGGGATAGCGAGATGGCGAGTTTTTTTCGTAGATACATATTAGGAATATTTCGTTATCGTTACCGTTTGACAGTAAAAGAAAATCAACTGCTGGAGCATTATCATCTGATAATCCAGAAAATAGTATGTGAACAGCGTGGATGGGATGAAAAGGCAAGAGCGTATTTTGTTAAAAATTGTGTAAAAAAATATTTGACAGCAAATGAGACTTTATCTTTAGATAAGGTAATCCAAACAGAATTGAATCAAAGTTTACGTGTGGGAACAACACTTTATTATAAAATGTATAAGAAATCTAGCTTATCAACAGAAAAAAAGATTGCGCTACTATTAAATCAGATGGGTGCTGAGATAGATAATCATGGCATGTTACAATTAACGGGGACGCATACGTTTGACGTTAAAATGGCGCCGCATGGGAAATTTTTACATTATTTTTCCAAATTAGTGCAACGTGCGTATGGACGAGAAGGGTTGAAGGATAAGCGTCTACATCAGTTTAGAATCTATATTGATGAGCATAATATTCGTTATATTCGTTCATATTTTAAATTACCAAGCATGAATGATGAACAAGCACTTCAATTATATGTGACAAACCCTAAAAAGTCTGGTGGTTTAGGCGGTCGCAAGTTGATTGCTGAGAGAGGACGTTTTCATAATAAATCAAAACGTAATGCTCCTAGAACAAGTGAGAATCGTAAACGTTTATGTCCTAATTTTCACGGTGAATTTATAATAGATGATGAAGGAGAATTTGTTAGCCAATGGAATGTTTTACATAGGGATTTTAACCATCGTGTGGTAAGTGATTGGCAATATTATCAGACTGTCTATCGAGATAAACTCGATTATTTTGAAGAACAGATTATTAATGGTGAGTCTTTTAATTATGCTAGTTGGAATGGTAAGATTCATCGTCAGTTAGATGTTTATCCTACTAGGCGATTAGATTATCCGATAAGAAGGAAAATAGCTAAAAAATGGCGCAGTCCAGGACTTAAAGAATATAAATGGCGTCAAAAAGATCGTGCAAAGACAAAGTATTATCGACGAGGTTTTTAGCCAAGCGATGAGAAGGAGTGGGATATATGAAATTAACAGTAACAAACGCAGCTTTAGAAAAATTACAAGATAAATTAGTCGACGGAGTAGATGTCTATTTGGATTTTATCGATGGAGATAGTCCGGGTTATGAAGGAGCAATCAGTTGTACATTAGCCGTTGCGTATCGTTTATTAATTGTCTCAACAGATAAAAAATTAAAGGCATTTGATTTATATCAAACAAAAGTAGAAAGTAATATGGGGAATATTGGGATAAAAGAGAGTTCAATAAGATATTTAGAAGAAGAAATGACTTTGGATTTTAATGCAAGTCTCTTTCGCTTTCAATTAAAAGGGAATAGCGGTATTTTGTCTGAGAATGTATTAATTGAAAGCATGTAACTAAAAAGCCGTTCCTTTAGGAACGGCTTTTTAGTTACAATGATTCTCTTTTGATTAATTGTGTAGCGACTTGCATACGAATAGCAATGGCTTCATCATCTAAGAGAATAGAGCGAAGTAAGTCGACCGCTTGTTTCCCCATCCATTCAGTAGGAACATGGATAGTTGTTAATGCGGGAGTTAAATATTTTGCTGTACTAATATCGTTAAAACTAATTAGTTTTACATCTTCAGGAACGCGAATATTTACTTCTTTAAAGGCTTTTAGAGCACCAATAGCAATGGCATCACTTGAGCAGAAAAAAGCTTCAGGAAGTGGGATATCTAGTGCTAGGAAAGATAAGACCTTCTGGTAGCTATCCTCAACAGAAAAATGAGAAGTAAGATGCCACTCTCGGTAAAAACAACGATTTTCGATTAATGAACGTTTCAGATGTTTGTAACGCAAATCTTCCAGTGGCCGTTGTTCTGTTTTTGTAAACTCTTCACCAGAAATAATCCCAATTTTTTTGATTGATTCTTTTTGTAAAATGGCAGCGACTTTCCTGACGGCTGATTCAAAGTCTACTGTAATGGAAGAATAACCGTAAGGAAAACCGTCAAAGTCAACAAAAATTAATGTTTCATGATGTTCTTTTAGTTGGTTGATTTCGGTTGCATCGAATTTACCAAGAGCGATAATCCCATGAACTTTTTCATCAGATAGTTGGTGAAGTGTTTCTTTAACAAGGGTAATGCCCAATTCTTCTGCCCGTTTTTCAATGCCTAATCGAATGGAGAGGTAATACAAATCTTCCAATTCTTCTTGTTCATCGAACCATTGAACTAATTTAAAGGTTAACCGTTGCTTTTGTAATTTCTTGTGATGCTTCGTATAATTGAGCGCTTCAGCTGTTTCGAAAATACGTTTTTTTGTTACTTCTGCGACTGAGATATCGTTATCATGATTTAAAACACGCGAAACCGTTGCAGGAGAAACACCCGCTTGTTGAGCAATGTCTTTTATTGTAGCCATATATACCTCATTTCTTTGTTAACTAAGTGTTTGAATAAAACGGTCAAATCCAGCTAAACCATCCGCTGTTTGTTTAAAGACGCCTGCATCTTCTAGAACATGTAGGAATATATTACCTACCCCTTGTTCAACTATTTGATTAACCGTTTCTTTGGTGATAGTAGTTGTTTCTTTTAATTGATTTGCCCAATCTAAATGATACTCGGCAATAGCGTGTGTGTCATCTAAAAGGTATGATTTGACATCTTCTAATTCTTCTTTTAAGCGTGGCGGTAAGATAGCTAAGCCCATCACTTCTATTAAGCCAATATTTTCTTTTTTAATATGATGTAATTCTTTATGTGGATGGAAAATACCATCAGGATGTTCTTCCGACACATTATTATCGCGTAAGACAATATCTAATTGGAAGCTGTCACCATTTTTTCGAGCGATTGGTGTAATCGTGTGGTGAGGGGTGCCATCTTTTGAAAAAGCACGAATATCTAAAGATGTATCAGAGTACTGTTGCCAAGCAGCTAAAATAAATTCAGCGCTACGAACTAGGTCTGCTTTATTAGAACTTTCTAAACGAATGACCGACATTGGCCACTTGACGATCCCAGCCTTGACATTTGGAAAGCCTAATAAGTCAAATGACTTCATGATAGGTGCTTTGGCCATTGGGAATTCATGACGTCCACCTTGATAGTGATCGTGGCTTAAGATTGAACCGCCAACAATTGGCAAATCAGCATTTGAACCAACAAAATAGTGTGGGAAAATCTCAACAATACGTAGTAGATTCTCAAACAATTGGCGGTTGATTTTCATTGGACGGTGTTCTGCTGACAAGAAAATACAATGTTCATTATAGTAAGCGTAAGGTGAATACTGTAAGCCCCACGCTTGATTATCTAAATTCAAACGAATAATACGATGATTAGAACGGACGGGATGGTTAATACGACCACGATAGCCTTCATTTTCCATACATAATAAACAAGCAGGATAATTTGTTTCGGGGCATTTTTTTCTGCTGCAATTTGTTTAGGATCTTTTTCTGGTTTAGATAAATTGATGGTAATTTCTAATTCTCCGTATTCTGTCGGAGTAGTGAACTCAATATTTTTAGCAATATCTCGTGTTTTGATATAGTCGTTCATTTTAGAAAGTTCATAAAAATAATCTGTTGCCAGTTTTGGCTCTTTGTCATAATATTTGGCAAAAAACGCGTTAATGACTGATGGCGGAGGAGTGATTAAATCCATCAATTGTGTCGCTAATATTTCTTTTTCATAGTTGTTTGAAGCCGCTGTTGCATTTGCGACTAGTGTATCGACTAGTTCGATTGCGGGTAATGGTTGTTGTGTTGTATTAGGATCGTTTTTTTCTAGCGTATCTGATCCAATTAAAGATAAAACACGATTTTCTAAGTAGATACGATCTAATTCTGTCCAGCCACCATGTTGGATAGCAATGGTTACAAAATCTTTGATAGTGTTTGTTAATGTCATGTATTTAACCTCTTTTAATTTAGTTGACGAGCGCCGTCATCGACTGAAGCAATGTAGAAATCAGCTGGATAGCCGGTTGTTTGGGTGTAGACACTATTTACTTGTTCTTTAAATGCCTCTACCATATCTTTGTTAACTAAGGCAATCGCACAACCACCAAACCCAGCACCGGTCATTCTAGCACCTAAGACGCCTGGCTGTTTTTGCGCTGTTGCGACTAAAGTATCTAGTTCGATTCCTGTGACTTCGTAATCAAATTGAAGCGATTCGTGAGAAGCATTTAATAATCGACCAAACGTTTCAAGATCATTTCTGACTAAGGCTTCTTTGGCTTTTAGTGTGCGTTGGTTTTCAGTGACAGCGTGTTTGGCACGTCGTTCTAGTGTGTCATCGTTAATTAAGTGTCGGCTTTTCTCGAATGCTTCTTCATCTAAATCGCCAAGTGCATGGATAGGTAAGTCTGTTTGAAGTCTTCTCAATGCTTCTTCACATTCGCTACGACGTTCGTTGTATTTAGAATCAGCTAATTCACGTCGTTTATTGGTATTCATAATGACGATTACATTGTCACCGAATGCAGCAGGCACTAGCTCATATTTTAAGGTATTAGTATCTAGCAACATCGCTTGATCTTTTTTCCCCATACCAATAGCAAATTGGTCCATGATGCCTGAGTTTACACCGATGAAGTCATTTTCAGTTTTTTTACCATATTTTACTAATTCAAGTTGTGGAATATCTAATTGGAATTCATTATTAATAATCACACCTGTTAATAATTCAATAGAAGCAGAAGAAGACAGACCGGCTCCATTTGGAATATTACCATAGAAAAAGATATCTAGTCCATAAGGGATTTGATGGCCGTCTTCTTTCATATAGTGAATCATGCCTTTTGGATAATTCGTCCAATTGTCTTCTTTCTTATAGTTTAAATCATCTAATGAGACAGTGATGATACCTAATTCTGGGAAGTTAGCAGAATAAAAACGTAATAGTTGATCTTCACGCTTCTTAATTAATCCGTAGGTTCCAATCGTGATAGCTGCTGGGAAAACATGTCCGCCGTTATAATCGGTATGTTCACCAATTAAGTTGATTCGTCCTGGAGAAAAGTAAACGCCTTCATTTTTCGTTCCAAAGATAGTTTCAAATTGCTGAGTCAATTGTTCTGTGTTCATGATAGTGCCTCCTAATAAATAGTTTAGTAAATATATTGTAAAATATTTACTAAACTATTTCAATAGGAATAAGAAATTTTTTTAACTAAAGAAAAGAGCTGTGACAAAAGTTTGTCACAGCTTCTCGTATGATGGATTTAGTTAATATACGTGCAGACGCATTCAGGTGCTAATGTGTCACGACTAATTAAGCTCAACTTACCTGTTTCTTTTGAACGTTCAAATAAAGCAAGATTATCCGATTCTTGGTGAGAGCAAATTAAGAAATCTTCTGTTTTATTTAAAGTGAAGTCACGAGGGAAATCGCCTTCTGATGAAACGATGTCTATTAATGCTAATGTTTCGCCATTGTCACTTACAGAGAAGATAGCAAGTGAGTCATGTCCACGGTTTGAAGCATAAAGGAAGCGACCATCACTTGAGATACGAATCGCACCGCCACTACTTTGAGTAGTATTATTTTCAGGTAAAGTAGAAATTGTTTGCAATTCGGTCATTGAACCATCTGTTCGTTGATAGTCAACCACTGTAATGGTATTGTTTAATTCCCCAATAATATAAGCTAAATCAAGCGTTGGATGAAATACGATATGACGTGGACCAGCACCAGGCGTTGTTCTGAAAACTGAGGCTTCAGTTAATTTTCCTTCGTCGTTTATATCATATACATGAACGTCATCTGTTCCTAAGTCACAAGAGACTAAACGGTTATCAGGTGTTAAATCTGCATAGTGAGCGTGAGGAGCTGTTTGATTAGCATGAGGTCCGTTACCTGTATGAATGGCTGTGTCACGTAGTTCTAGTGTGCCATCTTCTAATATTTTATATACGTGAATTAACCCACGGTGGTAATTAGCATCGAAAACGAAACCACGCACGTTGTCCACTCCAATATAGCATGGTGGAGCGCCTTCTTCTAATAATTGTTGACGTAAAACATATTCGCCATCTACTAATTCATAAACAGCTACACCACCAAAGGCTTCATCTTTTGAAACCACATATAAAAAGTTTTGTTTGCTTGTTCCTAAGTAAGTTGGGGAATCAGCAACCGCTATCAATTTTAGGTTTTCTAATGTTTTATTTTCTGTATCAAGTGATAGTTGGTAAATCCCTTGGCTAGTTTTTTTTGTATAAGTTCCTAATAAAATAGTTTCCATTAATAATACCTGCCTTTCGTTTCATGATAATATTATAACATAGAGCTTATTGAGTAGAGAGGTATTATTAATATAAGGTTATGTGATACAATAGAAACAAGTAATTTTTATATGAAAGAGGGATTTTATGAAAGAAAATACGATTATATCAGTGGGAGAAAATGCTGTTTCTAGTAAAGATAATATGATTATTTTATTTGATGAAACAGCAACAGATGACATTAAGAACGTTGCTGTGATACATCAACCAATCAATCAAGAAGTGACATATCAATTATCAGTCGGTACAACGATTAAATTTGGTGAGCAATGTTACGCTATAGAAGAAATGGGTGAAAGGGTTAACGGATCGTTAACCATGATGGGGCATGCTACGTTACTCTTTAAAGAACGATCTGATGAAGATTTATTACCAAATGCACTCTATCTATCACCATATAATCTTCCTGAAATTAAAACAGGTATGTCATTAATCTTTGACTAATAAAGGAGGAGTGAATGGTATGGAAAAATTTAAACGCCCAAGCCCGTCATGGTTTTGGAAATTATTTTTAAATAGTAAAACAGTGACAGGGTTGATTATTTTAATTCTCGTATTACTCGCTATTTTCTTATTTAATAAGGTCTCGTATTTGTTTACGCCGATTTTCCAATTTATTGGTATTATTGGGGCACCGTTAGTGTTTGCAGGGATACTGTATTACCTGCTAGAGCCTGTTGTGTCGTTCCTAGAAAAAAAAGGTTTATCAAGAGTTTGGAGCATATCGTTGATTTTCGTTGCAATTGTAGCGTTATTGGTATGGGGAATTGTCATTTTATTCCCGATGTTACAAGAACAGATTATCAGCTTTAGTAACAATTGGCCGGACTATTGGGAAACGATTCAAAATAAAGGAAGCGATATTTTGAAGCATCCATTGCTTGCACAATATGCGGATCAAATTGAAAAAGTTAGTAAGAACTTCTTCGATTCTTTCGGTTCAATGATTCAAAAATTTTCTAAAAACACAGTATCAGGTATTGGTAGCTTGATTGGTGTGATGACCACTATTTTCTTAACAATAGCAACAGGACCAATTATCCTGTTTTATCTATTAAAAGATGGTAAGCAATTAAGCCTTTATATTGAGAAGTTTTTGCCAAGTAAATCAAAAAAGCCGATTATGCAAGTCTTGACTGATATTAACGAAAAAGTTTCAAGTTATATTAGAGGGCAATTGGTTGTAGCGTTTGTTGTTGCTATCTTATTTATGATTGGTTTTAAAATAGTCGGTCTTGAGTATGGTGTGACATTAGGGATACTGGCTGGATTTATGAATCTTATACCTTATTTAGGTTCATTTTTAGCGATGATTCCTGCCATTATTTTGGCAATTGTCGCTGGACCGATGATGATAGTTAAGGTGTTAATTGTCTTTTCAGTTGAGCAGTTTATTGAGGGGCGATTTGTGTCTCCTTTAATTTTAGGTAATCAGTTAGAGATTCATCCAATTACGATTATTTTCGTTTTACTTACTTCAGGAAAAGTATTTGGTGTTGCAGGAGTTATTTTAGGAGTTCCTGGTTATGCTGCTATTAAAGTTATTGTGACACATGCCTTTAGCTGGTATATTGCACATTCAAGGTTGTATGATGTAGAAGACAAAGAACGTCTAATAAAAAAACCAGAAGCTTAGCTTCTGGTTTTTTGCATTGTCTGTTTAATTAGAAAGTTTCTGCAACTTTTTCTGCATGAGCTTTAGCTGCTGCCATAATGTCTTCTTTTTGTTCTGGATGATGATCAATTCCTTCGATAGGAACCAATGTGTGCTCCATTACACCAACGAAGTTCATCATTGCTTTAACGTATTGGCTAGAGAAGTCAGCACCATCGTAGTTACCGCCACCTGATTGAATATGAACAACTTTTTTACCTTCAGTCATAGGTACTGGCCCATTTTCAGTGTAACGGAAAGTTTTACCAGCAACGTTAATAGCGTCGAACCAAGCCTTAAGCTTAGTAGGGATATTTAAGTTCCATAAAGCATTTGCGATAACAATTTTATCAGCAGCTAGGAACTGTTCAGTTAATTCACTGAAGCCGGCCATTGCTTTTTGTTGTTCAGCTGTTAATGCTGAAAATTCAGTACCGCCACCTAAAGCGTACATTGCTGATAATAATGTACCATCTAATTCTGGGATATATGAATCAAATAAATCCAATACTTCGATTGTATCTGTAGGATTTACTTCTTTGTATTTATTGAAGAATACATCTGTTACTGCTAAAGTCTTTGATTGCTCTCCTGTTAATGGATGAGCTTTTACAAATAAAACATTTGCCATAATTTATTTTACCACCTTACTTTTTGATAGTTATTATTATACATAAAAAAAGTAAGTAAAACAATTGAAAAATATTTTTGTTTTTTAAAGAGGGAATAATAGTCGTATATAGAGTGCTATTATAGTATTCTTTATTAGTTAACGTAAGTTTTTTTCATATTTTTCACATCAAGGTGCAATTAGTGAACTAGTCTTTTTATCATACATTAATTATAATTTAAGTATAATAAAAGAAACGTTAATTGTACGTTCACTAAAAGGAGAAGATTGGTATGACAAAATATGGGTATGCTTATTCAGCTACGGGAGATAGCCTAGAAAAGCAAGTAGAAACATTGAAAAAATATGGGGTAGAAAACATTATCATTGAAAGTTCTATGGAAAGTGTGGATAATGTTCATGCGGACTTAAATGATTTAGTGGCTTCATTGGAAACTGGTGATCAGTTAGTCGTACAACGTTTAATTTGTATTGGAAAATCAATTATTCAATTAGCAGACTTTTTAACCGTATTAGAAGAAAAAGGCGCAAGTTTAGTCGTTGTAGAAAAAGCAACAGAATTAAGTGAATTATCTGATGAAGATTATGCACGAGCAATTAGAAGCTTTGCTAAGATGGAAAAAGATATCATTCGCGAACGTACGTCTCGTGGCTTAGAGTTTGCCCGTAAAAACGGCCGTATTGGTGGACGTCCAAAAATTTCACAAGAGACAGTAGAAAAAATTCAATTCTTATATAACAATAATAAATATACATTGAGACAAATTGCTGAAGAATGTCAAATTTCTTTAGGGACAGCATACAAATATACACAAGAACAAAAATAATTTTTTAATAGTTATTTAAAGTATCGCTAGATAAGTAATCTTCAAATATGTGATACTGAATAGTTAATCAATAAGATGACATAAGGTCTAAGAGAATATCTTAGGTCTTATGTCTTTTTTGTTATATAATGATATTAAAAAGTTATTGTGGATACATTTCATTAAAATGGTGTATAATATTAAATGTACGTATTGTATGAAGTAGAGTGAGTTTTGTTTAGTATTTGTGACGTTGTTTTTTTGGGAGAATATTCGTCTTTAATTAATTGAATGACGTAATTAGTGTTAGGACACGAATATAAACAAATTCATAATTAAATTGTGACTATAATAAATAAGGAGAAGTATTATAGTTTGATAAAGGAGGAATTTAGTATGAAAAAACCAATGAACACTTTTTTAGTGTTTACGGTGGGGATGTATAGTACCTTTACACTAGGCGGGCCTATTATTCCATTAGTAGCGGCACAACAAAATGAAACAGAAATGACCGAAATAACAGAAAATTCAAGTGCACAAACTAGTTCTGAAACCGAAGAATCTGTTGTTGAGACAACAGATCAAGTGACTACGGAAACAACAGAAATGACTGAAACAACGGAAGAAAATATTCCAGAATCAACAACTGATTCTAGTCAGACATTACCTGAGGAATCTCAAACAACCGAAGAAACTACTACTTCTGACACTCAAGAAAGTACAGAGGAGACGGTGTCATCTACTGAATCAGAAGGTTCTGTGACTAATACAACCACTGAAACAAGTGAAAATTCGACAGAAACAACTGAGACAAGTAAAGAGTCGCCTAATAAAGTAGATAGTTCATCATCCGTAGACAAAGGTGAACAGCCAGTAGCTAATCAAAAACCCGGCAAAGATAATAATCCGGGGAAGAAGCCAGTGAATAATTTAAAACCAGGTAAAGCCGAAATAAAACCTCATAAAGAAGGAAATAATCAACCAGTAGCAGCTTCTAAAACGAAACAAAATAATAAGCAATCAACAACGGATAATCGAGTAAGCACAAAAGCAGCCACTTCAGGTCCGTCATTTAATACGCAGATCGACTTAGGTGAACAGTCTGAAGAATTTGCAACGTCTAATCTATTAAATTACCGTTTACCTTTATTATCTGAACTAAAGTCAGAGCAAGAAGCTGTTCTTATTTATGGTAGTTTATTGTTGGTAGGCAAAGAGCAGTTTGAAGAACCTTCAACAAAAGACAAAAAAAATGAACAACATAAAAAGCATGAAGAAAATAAAGAAAATAAGGTTAAGCCTACTCCTATTACCTCAAGAGCTTTAATGACATGGTTAGGTAATGAATATTTTGACCAAGATTTATTGACCAAACAAACTAAGCCATTATCTGCTTCAGAAACAATTGCTGTAGGCGATATTGTTGTTTGGACAAATTATATGAATCAAACGCAGTATGGTTTATATATCGGCGATGATTTGTTAATCACGGTAGAAAAAGATGGTGATGATCACTATGAAGTGGTAACTCAGTACTATGTCGAAAGTGATGATCAAACTATCTATCGAAATGAAAAGCTAACTTTAAATAAAGAAGGGGAAAAATTATTAAAACAATACCCTGCTTCTTTAAATTTTCAAACCAATCCGTTAACAGAAAAATTTGTAAAATCTATTGGAGAAGGAGCGCGTGAATTAGGTTTAAAATATGATGTTTTTGCCTCTGTTATGATTGCACAAGCATTGTTAGAAAGTGCCTCTGGAACAAGTGGTTTAGCACAAGCACCTAACCATAATTTATTTGGCATAAAAGGACAATACCAAAGTCAGAGCGTTTCAATGGCAACAAATGAAGACGATGGTAAAGGAAATCTTTATGCTATCCAATCAGCGTTTAGAAAATATCCTAGTTATCAAGAATCTCTTAAAGATTATGTGTCATTAATCAAGAGTGGTACAGGATGGCAATCAGATTTTTATAAAGAAGCATGGCGATCAGAAGCTAATAACTATATTTCAGCTGCGCAAAGTTTAACAGGTAAATACGCAACGGATACACAATATGATAAAAAAATCATTAGTTTAATTGCTGCGTATGATTTAACACAATATGATGAACCAAAATTAGATAAAACTTATACTGGAACAACATCAGGCATTTTACAATCTAGAAATGAGATTCCAAAAGAATATCGTCGTTTGATGAAATTCCCTGATTTTAACCAAAAAAATTATAACACATCAGGTTCTTATCCAATTGGTCAGTGTACATGGTATGCGTTTAACCGTGTGGCGCAACTAGGTATGACGGTAGATGATTATATGGGTAATGGTGGTGAATGGGGAACTAAGGGAGCTAAATTAGGTTATAAAGTAAGCAATACACCTAAAGCCGGCTATTTAGTTTCATTCTTACCAGGAGTTGCAGGATCTAGCAGTGAATATGGACATGTGGCGTTTGTTGAAGCAGTCACAAAAGATGGTATATTAATTTCAGAAGGAAATGTCTTAGGTGGTACACGTGTTTCTTATCGTATTATTTCAAACGATATCGCACGCTCAACACAAGTGAAATATATTGAAGCTAAACACAAGTAAATAGATCACTATCCCAAAACGCCTCGCTGTTGAAATGACAGAGAGGCGTTTTATGGCTGTATAATATTTGGTGTTGATGGAAAATCCAATTAGGATTTTCTGTTAACACTTTTTTTGATTTTTAGACAAAAAAAGAGACCTCAACCTGATAAAATTAAAGTCGACTAAAACCAAATATATCGGAGGGGTCGCTTATGGATAAGCATACTAGAAAATTACTTGGATTGGAAGATAAAAATATATATTTTGCAGAAGATTGGTTAAAAGAAGAAAAGAAAAAAGATGTTCTGGCTTATATTATTGAAGGTGTATTAACCTATCGCCCGACTTGCTGCGAAAAATGTGGTGAACTAGATAGCTCAAAAATCGTTAAAAACGGATATAGAACGACCAAAACACAATTACTGCCCTTTAGAAATAGACTGACGTATCTAAAGCTGCATCGTTCAAGATTTCGATGTTACACCTGTGGTGCTACTTTTATCGCCTCAACACCTACCGTTGAACGCAATCATCATATTTCCCGTGAATTAAACTATCAAATCATGATGGAATTAAAGCGTATTGTATCTCGTAAAGATATTGCGGAACGGTACTTTGTTTCTGATGTAACTGTGTTACGTATACAAAGAGAGTTAGCTAAACAACGGACAATTAACTACAATCACCTACCAAGTATTCTATGTATTGATAAATTTAAATCAATGAAATCATGTGAAGGCTCTATGAGCTTTATTTGCGTTGACGGCGTTAGGAATAAGCTGTTTGTCCTCTTAGAGGACAGACGATTGGAGAAGTTGGCTAGTTATTTCATGAAGTTTTCTCTTAAAGTACGCAAATCCGTTAAATACTTAGTCATGGATATGAATGGTAGCTATGCGCAACTAATCAAGAAAGTTTTTCCTTGTGCTGAAATTGTCACGGATTGTTTTCATATTGTCCAACACATTAACCGTAGCTTTAATCAATTACGTATCAATATCATGAATACCTTCCGAAATCATCATTCAGAAGATATGAAGAAATATCGCAGATTGAAGCGTTACTGGAAACTCCTTTTAAAAGATACTGATACTTTAGATAATAAGCATTCACATTATCATTATTTGTTTAAACGTGAACTTTTCCAACAGGAAATTATTGATGAACTATTAACTTATGATGAGCGTCTACGACTAGCATACGATACCATCCAGCTCTTACATCACTATCGCAAGAAATCCGATGTAGAGAACTTCTTTCATATAATAAATGACTTATCTAAAGAGCTTCCTAACTGGTTTAGAAAGAAATTAACCTTCTTCAATCGACAGAATCAAGGCATTTATAATGCCTTGATTCTGCCTTATTCTAATGGTATTACCGAAGGTATCAACAATAAAATCAAATTAATTAAACGCGTTTCCTACGGCTATCGTAACTTTAGAAACTTACGTGATAGAATTTATATTTCGCAAGGATTAATTTTCCAAAATATCACATAAAAAAGGTGAAGCTTTTACACTTCACCTAGTCACTTATTTTAGCGAATTTGAGCCCATCAACACTATTTGACGAAGAGCCTTTATTATAGGCTATATTATAAAAAACTATCCCTCATCTACAGTTTAATAGAAGAGGGATAGTTTTAGTTAGTTTTATTTATTTATTGTTTCATCATCTCTGACATATTTATCAACGGTTGTTTTATTATTGTTTTTAGAGTAAAGGCTCGTTGATTTTTTTGCTTCAATGGTTTCTAATTGTTTAAGTTGATCTCGATAATTAACAGTTGTGATATCAGTTTCTTGCAAACCGCTAGCGCTGTAATAGCGCATTAAGTCCCCGTTATTGATAGCATCTGATGTAGATAGTTGCTGTTGTACGTCATCTTTTAGCTTATCAATGGTTTCTTGTTCGCCGGGACTAATGGTTGTTTTGATTGCCCCTGTTTGATTATCATAGACGTTGTCGCCGATGATTGTGTAATCAGGTGTCATGACATCTCCATTACGGAAAGCAACGACTTGTTCGTGTTGTTTAGAGAATAAGTCTTGTCCTAACATTAGGTATTTAGAATTATCAATCCCTAATAAATGTAATAATGTTGGTAACATATCAATTTGTCCGCCATAAGTATGGCTGATGCTACCATTTGTTTCTCCTGGAATGTGATACATTAATGGTACACGTTGTAACTGTGCGTTGTCATATTCGTTCCAAGTTGCTTTATCTTTGCCTAATAGCTCTGCTAATTCAGGGTTACGAGAATTAGAAATACCATAGTGATCACCGTATAAGATGATAAGAGAATTATCATAAATTCCAGTTGCCTTCAAATAGTTGAAGAATTGTTCAATCGCTTGATCAGCATAGTGTGCTGTTGCAAAGTAACCGTTGATGGTTTCATCTGCTGTTTCAGGAAGTGGTAATTCATCATCTGAACCTTGAATTTTTGCATATGGATAGTGATTAGATACTGCTAACATTTTGGCATAAAATGGTTGTTGTAAATGTTCTAAATATTGAGCCGATTGATTAAAGAATTCCTTATCATGTAAGCCGTACTGGAAGGAATTGTCATCGGTCACATCATAGTAACTTGCATCAAAGAAATATTGATAACCAAAGTTTTTATATGTATCATTACGATTCCAGAATGATCCGACATTACCGTGGAAAGCTGCAGTCGTATAACCTTCTGTTTGACTTAGAATACTCGGTGCCGCTTGGAAAGTATTCTTACCACCTAATTGTGTAAATAAAGCACCTTGTGTTAATCCAAATAATGAATTTTCAATTAATGTTTCAGCGTCACTTGTTTTACCAGCGCTTACTTGGTGGAATACATTATCAAAAGCATATGTTTGTTTATCATGGAATAAGCTGTTTAAGAAAGGTGTTACTTCATGTTCAACACCGTCTTTATCGGTTAATTTATAATCAATCATGAATTGTTGTAAGCTTTCCAAATGAACGTAAATAACATTACGTCCGGCAGCTTTACCAAACATGGCATCATTTTTATCTGCATGATGCTCTTTTACATATTTTTCAACACTAACTAAATCATTTTCGCTAGCTTGAGCACGTATTTGGTTAGTCTGGTAGGTTTGAACCCCATCATAAGCCATAAAGAAGTTTAGACCTAGGTATTTCACGATATGATCTTTAGAGAACGTACGTGATAATAATTGTGGTCGATCTGCCTCCGCTAAGGTTAAATTTAGCGCAAACATTAAAATTGAAAATGATGTTACCGCAAAGGCATAACGCCCTTTAATAGGATTTTTATCAAGTTTAATTTTTTTAGTAGCTAGACATCCACCGATAACAATTAAATCAAGTAAATAGAAAATATCAGTGATTGAGAAAAGTTTAAGAGCACTTTCTCCTAAGCCTGAGGATACCTTACCCACACCTAAAATAGTGTTAATCGTGATAAAGTCTGAAAATTCTCGGTAGTAAACGACATTTGAAAATAGTAACAACGTCATTAAAAGGTACAAAACCAAGGTGGTGGTGTATGCTCTTTTTTCATTCCGCACATACAATCCAATGGCGAGAATAAAAATAGTTGTGGCGATTGGATTAATTAATAAGATTAAATACTGTGTAATACTCTCAATTCCAAGGTTAAATGCTGTAATATAAGCAACAATGGTTTTAAACCAAAATAAAATGGCAAGTAGAGAGAAAAAGCCCATACGTGTGTTAATCCATGACTCTTTGTAGGATTTTTTCAACATTATGACTTCCTTTCATGTTTGTTTTCATAAGTGTATATTCTAAAAAATGTTAATTAATGAACTATCGAAAATATTTTACCGATAAATGAGAGTAAAGTCAATCTAAATCACGATAAATCAGTCTCAAGGAGGACTGTTTATTAAGAAACAGTGAGAAAGGGTTTTATCAAAAAAAATATGTTAAAATAGAAAAGCATATAATAGTAGAAAGGTGTTCAACATGAAAATAAAATTAAAAAAACAAGCCTCAAAAAAAATGATGGCAGGCTATCCCTTAGTAATAGAAGGGGATTTAGTGAAATCACAAGATCAATTAAAAACAAAAGAATGGCATGAATTCGTTACTGATACAGGGCAATTTATAGGGACGGGTTATATTGGGAAACAAAACAAAGGGATCGGTTGGATGGTTGCCCAAGAGGAAACAAAAATGGATGCTGAATTTTTCACGCGTTTGTTTTTGAAAGCAGGAGAAAAGCGCGAAGGATTTGAACATAATGAGTTAACCAATGCGTATCGCTTATTTAATGGTGAGGGAGACGGATTAGGTGGCATGACGGTTGATAGATACGGAGAGTATGCGGTGGTTTCTTGGTATAACGAAACTATCTATACATTCAAACCCATGCTAATTGAGTCACTCATGGCTGCTTTTCCAATGATTAAAGGAATTTATGAGAAAAATCGTTTCGAGCAAGTAGGCTTACCTGAAACACAGCATATCGCTGGGTTAGAAGCACCTGAACCATTAATGGTGAAAGAAAATGGCGTAACGTATGCGACTTATTTAAACGAAGGGATGATGACAGGAATTTTTCTTGATCAGAAGAACGTCCGTAGACGCTTAGCAGATGGTCTAGCAAGCGGTTTAGATATATTGAATACATTTAGTTACACAGGCGCGTTCTCGGTCGCAGCGGCCATGGGAGGCGCTGCTAGCACGGTAAGTGTTGATTTGGCGAAAAGAAGTTTAGAAAAAACAAAAGAAATGTTTGAAGTTAACCAGTTGTCTTTAGATAACAATAGAATAGTGGTAATGGATATTTTTGATTATATTCGTTATGCTAATCGAAAATCGTTAACCTATGATATGGTTATTTTAGATCCACCTGGTTTTGCTCGTAATAAAAAGCGTACGTTCTCAGTCGTGAAAAATTATGGAGAACTAGTTGCAGAAGTAACACCATTAATTCGTCCAGATGGTTATTTGATTGCTTCAACGAATGTGGCTAATTTACCTTATGATAAATTCAAAGAAATGGTCGAAGAGGGAATTCATAGCGAAGGACGTCGCTTTAAAAAAGTAGAAGAACATCGTTTGCCAAGTGATTTTGTGACGGCAAGCACATTTAAAGAAGGCAATTACCTAAAAGTTTTAATTTATCAAATTTTTTAATGAAAGAGTTGTGAGGCAAGGTGAAAAAGAAAAAAGTAACGAAAACCAATGCATTACGCACACTTGATCAACAGAATATTAATTACGAAGAACGTGCCTTTGATATTGAAGAGTATGCACATATGAGTGCTGTAGATGTCGCACGCCAGTTAGGGACACCGCTTGAATTAATTTATAAGACATTAGTCGTTGTCGGTAACAAAACAGGACCAATTGTCGCTGTTATACCGAGTAATCAAACGGTGGATTTTAAAAAATTAGCTAAAGTGAGTGGAAATAAAAAGGTTGAGCTACTTCATTTAAAAGAGTTAGAAAGTACAACGGGGTATATTCGTGGAGGCTGTTCACCAATTGGAATGAAAAAACAGTTTCCAACCTATATTGAAGAAGCTGCGGATAGTTTAGCGTATTTTTATCTATCAGCCGGCAAGCGAGGTTTGCAGATGAAAGTTAATCCTCATGATGTCCAACAATTGATTAGCGCAACATTTGCATCCATCACTGAATAGAAAAAATATGAGCCTGGACGTAGTGTCTAGGCTCATGATTTTATAATAATTTATATTCTTTAATTAAATCGTAAATGACAGTATCTTCTATCTTATGTACCCCTTTATTTAATAATGCTTTTTTCAAGAAAGATAATTTTAAATCGCTTAATTTAGCGCCGTCCATCATTTTTTCAGTAGAGTCTAATAGAACACGAACATCGTAAGCTGAAGCAAAAACTTCTGGTACGCCACGGTCAATATCAAGCAGGGTATAGACAGCTTCCATCGCTGTTCTGACAGAATACTCAGTTGTAAAGACAGTGTCACGAGGTGTTTCAGCAAAGTTACCAATGAATGCTGCGTTGACACAATTTTTTGGTACTACAAGTGGACGGTCGCCTGGTTTTCTTGGCATAAAGTAAGAAGTAACAAAAGGCATCATACAAGGAATGCATCGCGCACTATTTTTAGCCATCTCATCGATTTGATCGACAGGTACACCAATATGGTATAAAAATTCTTGTGTAATTTCTTCTCCTGTACAATCTTGTAGAGCTTTTTTAACATAATTACCTGGTACATCACAGTACAATCCGTAAATCCATACGACTAATTGATCTTTAGGTTGTGCTTTGAAGTGAGGTTGACGATTTAGGGTAAAGCTCATTAACCAATTGGAATCCTTAACACTAACAATACCACCAGTTACTACTTTTCCGCTGAATGGATCACGTTTACAAATTTTTTGAATATATGGAGGGATTCTATCGTCAAGAGTGGTTAAGGTAGCAGATTCCCAACTACTTTGTTTAATATTGCCACAAAATACTTCTGGATGACCAAAGTCACTATCTTGCATGGCAATGTTTTTCCACAAGTTCCAACTACCACCTAGTTCGACATTTAGTTTTGCTGGTGTGTGGTGATCCCCTTCATCAGCGCTTTCTACGTTACTACCATTTGTAATGAAAACTAAATCATCTTCTGTTAGGTTGATGGCGTGTTTACTAGCATTAATAGTATATTCGATTTGTTTGGCGACTTTTTTGTCATTGCTGATATCAAATAATACGTTAGTAACAGTTGTATTATATTGAATGCTAACACCGTGTGATTCTAAGTAGTTTTTTAGAGGTAAGACAAGTGATTCGTATTGGTTATATTTTGTGAATTTTAAGGCTGAAAAGTCTGGAAGTCCGCCAATATGGTGAATAAAACGTGTAATATAGCGGCGCATCTCCATCGCACTGTGCCAAGGTTCAAAAGCAAACATGGTGCACCAATACAACCAAAAATTAGACTCGAAAAATTCATCAGTAAAGACATCTTCAATTGTTAAATCAGCTAATTTCTCTTCTGGTGTGAAAAAGAGTTTAATAATTTCTTCAGACGCTGTTTGAGAAAGGGTAAATTTTCCATCAGTATGGGCATCTTGACCTTGGTTAACGATGGCACGTTGTAATGAATAGTTAGGATCACGTTTGTTTAACCAATAAAATTCATCTAAAACGGAAGCATTTTCTTCTTCAAGTGAAGGGATTGATCGAAACAAGTCCCATAAACATTCGAAATGATTTTCCATCTCACGGCCACCACGAATGATAAACCCTTTGCCATCATCATAAATACCATCTAACGCGCCACCGGCGATATCGCGTTCTTCTAGAATGGTGATTTGTGAGCCATTCATTTGGCCATCTCTGATTAAAAAGGCAGCAGCTGCAAGTGATGCTAGTCCTGATCCAATTAAGTAAGCATGTTTGTTTTCAACTCCCTCAGGTTTTACTGGACGAGCGAAAGCTTCATAGTTTCCATTACTATAGTACATAAAAAAACCTCCTTAAGATTCCATATCTTGTGACAAACTAAGTGTAGCCTTGTTATAATAAAAGAACCATAAACAAACTTATGAAAATGTTGAAAATTCAGACAAAGTAACCTAATTGTCTAACAAATTGGAGTGAAATGATGACAAATTTAACAAAAGCAGCGCTAGCCGAAACATTAAAAGAGATGATTAAAACATGTCCACTTGATAAAATTACGGTCAAAGATTTAGCAGACAGGTGCCAAGTGAATCGTCAAACCTTTTATTATCATTTTCGAGATATTTATGAGTTGGTAGATTGGATAATTGAACAAAATTTTTTAAAAAAGTTTGAACAGTTTATGCAAGAGGATAATTTGACAAAAAACTTGAAAACGATGAGTGATTATGTTGATGAACATAAGGCGTTTAGTTTAAATGTGTATCGTTCTGTCGGAAAAGAGCGAGCGGAACGTTACATTAATCACCATATCGAACAATGGTTGGTAAGTTATTTGTTTGTTGAGAGTTCATTTGAACACAATGAAATGCAAATTAAATTTTATGTGTATGGTATTACAGGTTTTATTGTAGATTGGTTAGAAGGAACGATTGATTTATCTACAGAAGAATTATGTGGAAAATTACTTTATATAGTAAAAAGCGAATTAGTTAAGGTAAACTAATTCGCTTTTATTTATTTCATGTTATTAATTGTTAAAAATAATTTTTTCAGGAAGTGGATAATCACTTAAAGAATAATTTTCAAAAGATAATGTTTCTTTGAAGTTGTTAATAGATAAATCTAGTCGACGAGATAAATCAAAGACACTGTGTAAAACATCGTGGAAATACATAGAATTACCTTGTTCAAAGTAGTCTTTATAATCACTGCTTGATTTATCTAAGCCTGTACGCTTCTCGAATTCGTCATATTCATGGAGATAGTCATGATAATGAGCAGAAGTGTAGGCTGCAAATGCATTGTAAATATCAATAGATAGAACTAAATCATGATGCCAATCAGCATAACGTTTTTTTGCTAGGCCGTCATGTGTCTGGATCAGTTTGAACTCATTGTCACGAATGTTCTGGCTCATTAGCATATCAAGATTTAAATTTAATCCTGTATAAGAGACATCGTCAAAGGCTTTTTCTTTTAATAATGTTAGCTCATGGGCTAATGAATCAGCGGTATAGTCACGATTTTTTTCAGCTTGAAAAATTTTCTTTTGTGGAAACATATTCGTCACCTCGTTTAGTTGATAATACTATTATAGCCAAGTTTAATACGATACTTCAATGCTTTTCTTTTTAATAACGGAAATAACTAGCGATTTGGGCACTATTTTTACCCGCAACATAGCCGGTTACAAACGCCGCCGTAATATTATAGCCACCTGTATAGCCATTAATATCTAATAATTCTCCTACAAAAAATAATCCTTCCACTAACTTGCTTTCCAGTGTTTTTGGATCGATTTCTTTTAAATTAACGCCGCCACCAGTGACAAATGATTTTTCAATAGGATAGGTACCAATCGCTGACATACGGAAATCTTTAATCAAATGCGCGAAACGTTCTAATTCGTGACCTTCGACTTGTCGGAATGGACGGGAACCATCGATGTCAGCTTCTGTTAATAAGAATTCTAAGTAACGCTCTGGTAGTAGGCCTTTCAACGCATTTTTTATTGATTTATCACGTTGTTGTTCTTTTAATGTTGTTAATTCATGAATTAATTGTTTGAGTGTTTTTTCCGGTAAAGCGTCTAGAGTAACAATTGCTTCCTTGTGCTTTTCTAATGCTTGGTTGACAAACATACTACAACGTAGTGCAGCAGGTCCTGAAACACCAAAGTGGGTAAATAACATATCCATCGTGTGACTAACACGGATTTTACCTTTTTCATTTAAGACAGATAACGTGACATCCTGTAAGGATAAGCCTTGTAAGACTTTTTTTTGTACAAAGGGATCGGCTAATTTAATAGGTGATTCTGTCGCAAAAAGGGGTGTCACCGTGTGGCCAGCTTTTTTTGCTAAGCGGTAACCAATACCAGTTGAGCCTGTATAAGGATAAGTTTTACCACCTGTAGCAATGATGACACAGTGAGATGTGAATTCACGGCCGTCTTTTAAACGAATGCCTATCACACGATTGTCTTCTTTAAGTAGTTTTTCAACTTCAGCTTCTCGTTCAATGTGTACCTGTTGCTTATTTAATTCGTTAGTTAACGCTTCGACAATGGTTTTTGAGCGATTAGTTATAGGGAACATTCTACCGTGATCTTCTTCTTTTAATTTGATGCCTTTATCTTCAAAAAAACGAATAATGTCATGATTATCAAATTGAGAAAACGCACTGTATAAAAATTTTCCATTACCAGGAATGTGGTTGATGACATCGTCACTTGGTCGGTTGTTAGTAACATTACAGCGACCACCTCCAGTTAACAGTAATTTCTTTCCAAGGCGTTTATTTTTTTCTACTAACATAACACGCGCACCGTGTGTAGCAGCAGAAATAGCTGCCATCATGCCACTTGTTCCAGCGCCAATGACAATAACTTCTTTATCTACGTTCATATAATTACCTCCAATTCTAATGTAGTGTACCATATTTTTTTAGGAAGTTGGTAGGTTATGAGTTGGTATTTTTCAAAGAATAACGTATACTTTTATTATTATTTATAGGAAGAAGGATGAGCATATGGTTGTAGAAAATCATTATATTGACGCAATCCGTCAAAAAGTTCGTACGTTAAATGAAGGACAAAATGAATACATTCAAGCAGTGGAAGAATTTTTGCCAACGATTGCAGCGTATTTAGAGCAAAATCCTCAGGTAGAGGCCAATAATTTATTAGACTTATTATTAGAACCTGAACGCATCATCCAATTTAGAGTGCCTTGGCAAGATGATCAAGGAAAATGGCAAGTCAATCGTGGTTACCGCGTGCAATATAATTCAGCAATAGGTCCGTATAAAGGTGGTTTAAGATTTCATCCAACGGTTAATTTAAGTATTATGAAGTTTTTAGCGTTTGAACAAATTTTTAAAAATAGTTTGACTGGACTACCAATTGGCGGTGGCAAAGGTGGTAGTGATTTTGATCCTAAAGGTAAGTCAGATGCCGAAATCATGCGTTTTTGTCAAAGTTTTATGACCGAATTACAAAAATATATTGGAGCTGATACTGATGTGCCAGCTGGCGATATTGGAGTAGGGCATCGTGAAATTGGCTATTTGTATGGTCAATACAAACGTTTAAATCAATTTAGTGCTGGTGTTTTAACGGGTAAACCGGTGGATATGTGGGGAAGTTTAGCACGTACAGAAGCAACAGGATATGGTCTTGTATACTTTGTAAAGCATTTACTAGCTGATCGTGGCGATTCTTTTGCAGGGAAAAAAGTTGTCATTTCTGGTAGTGGTAATGTGGCGATTTATGCGATTCAAAAAGCACAAGCTTTAGGGGCAACTGTTTTAGCTTGTAGTGATTCAAGTGGTTATATTTACGATCCAGAAGGTTTAGACTTAGCAATCATTAAAGACCTTAAAGAAGTGAAACGTGCACGCATTTCGTCTTATGTAGACGAGCGTCCAAACGCGACGTTCTTTGAAGGGCAATCGATTTGGTCAATTGCTACTAAGTATGATATTGCGCTTCCTTGTGCGACGCAAAATGAAATCAATGCTGAGTTAGCGAAAACAATGATAGCCAACGGTGTCTTTTTAATCGCAGAAGGAGCGAACATGCCATCTGATTTAGCAGCGATTGAATTGTATCGCGAACAGGGTATATTATTTGGACCAGCTAAAGCGGCTAATGCCGGTGGTGTGGCTGTATCTGCACTTGAAATGAGTCAAAATTCACAACGTTTACCATGGACATTTGAAGAAGTAGATGCCAAATTAGATGCCATTATGAAAAATATTTACGAAAATTGTCGCGATACTGCCGATAAGTACGGTGCAGCAGGTGATTTAGTGACTGGCGCTAATATTGCAGGTTTTGCAAAAGTTGCTAATAACATGTTGGCGCAAGGATTAGTGTAGTAAGAATAGGTGACTTAAAATAAAGCGACTCTATTGATTAGAGTCGCTTTTTGTAAACAGGGAGTAGGAATGAAAAAAAACAATTTAATTAGTACCGGCTTAATAGCTATTAGTAGTTTGATAGTAGGGTGTTCTGATTCATCAACCCGCGAAAATCCAACGACTTCAGACGTTTTATCAGTATCTTCAACGAATCCATTACCAACAGAAGATCGTTCGGGTGAGATTATTAAGATTCCAGAAAACTTAACTAAAATCGTGTCGTTAGTGCCTTCTGTGACACAAATATTAGATGATTTAGGCCAGAGTGAGAAATTAGTTGGTATCGATAATCAAAGTCAGTTAAAAGAAACCAATCAAAAGGTGTCTCGATTTGATATGATGACGATTGACTTAGAAATGTTGTTAGCATTAGAACCACAAGTGGTATTTGTCAGTGACATTAATGTATATGCCGAGGCAAAAATTTTGAAACAACTAAAACAAGTAGGTATCACCGTCATTAATATTCCAACGAGTGATACCATCGAAAGTATTCAAGCGGATGTCCAATTTGTGGCAGATTGCGTAGGCCAACACAATCAAGGGAAAGTTTTAGTAGAAAATATGCAGGCAGACATTGCGCAATTAAAAGCAATGGGCAACCGTATTAAGCAAAGAAAAACAGTCTCCTTTGAAGTGGCAGCTTTACCAGAGATTTATTCATGCGGTAGCGGTGTGTTTTTAGATGAAATGATCACGACCATTGGTGCTAAAAATGTTTATCATGATCAAAGTGGTTGGTTGGCTATTACAGAGGAATCAGCTATTGAACGTAATCCGGATGTTATTTTTACTAATGTAACGTATATTCCGGACCCAATAGATGAAATAGTTGCTCGTAAAGGTTGGGCCCAAGTAACAGCAATTAAAGAAAAAGAGGTGTATCGTATTGATAATATGACAAGTTCCCTTCCTAATCACCATATTGTTGAGGCTATGAAAGAAATGGCAAATATTCTTTATCCAGAAGCATATGCTCAATTGGAGTTTAGCCATGTCTAAGGGAATGAAATTAAGTGGCTTAATGGTTATAGCGATAGTAGTGATAGTAATTGGAATCAGTATAGGGAGCGCGTCAGCTAGTTTTGCTGACGTCTGTCAAGTGATCATGAACCAACTAATGGGGCGCTCAGAAGCAGGCATCATGCCAACGATTATTCTCGATGTCCGTTTGCCACGTGTCCTAATGAGTTTTATTGTCGGTGCGATGATTGCAGTTTCTGGCACCGTTATGCAATCCTTATTAAATAACCCCTTAGCCTCACCTTATACATTAGGTATCTCTTCAGGGGCATCTTTTGGCGCGGCGTTAATGTTAACAATTGGCGTGCCGTTGCTTGGTTTATCTAGTTATTTAGTCCCTGTGAATGGCTTTGTTTTTGGTTGCTTGACAGTGTTAATCGTATTACTTTTTGCAAAGAAAACAGCTCATCAAATGGATAATCAGACGATTATTTTGGTTGGGATGATCGTGGGTTTATTTATCAATGCTTTACTGACTTTATTATCGGTTTTTTCAGATGATTATTTAAAAGCGATTGTTTACTGGCAACTAGGAAGTTTTGCTAGTAGTCATTATGCTCAAATATTATGGCTAGCGCTGCTCTTAGTACTTGGATTAGTAGTATTTATACGCTTTTCACGTGAATTAGATATCTTGACATTAGGAGATGAGCAGGCAATGACAACAGGTCTTGAAACTCAAAAACTAAAAGTATTCTTTATTGGGCTGTGTTGCTTATTAACTGGTTCAGCGATTTCATTTGTCGGGATTATTGGTTTTGTCGATTTAGTAGCCCCTCACTTAGTTCGTAAGGTATTTGGTCATCATCATCGTTGGGTCATTCCGTCTTCAGCACTTGTGGGAGGTATCTTGATGGTATTTGCAGATCTTATTTCGCGAACAATCATCGCGCCTAGAGAAATCCCAGTCGGTGCAGTCACTGCTTTAATCGGTTCCCCGTTTTTTGCTTACTTATTTTTAAAGAAAGGACCTGATTAAATGATTGATATCCAAGGTGTCTCTGTTCGTTATGGCAATCATCAAATCTTAGATGACATTTCCTTTCAATTAGATGATGACGAGATAGTATGTGTGCTAGGACCAAATGGTAGTGGGAAAACTACACTTTTAAAAACGATATTAAATTTAGTGCCTTTTAGCGGTGAAATATTGATTAATGGTCAATCGGTTAAAAAGTATCCACGTAAAACGTTAGCTAAAGAAGTGGCTTTGTTGAGTCAACATCAAGTTGTTCAACGTGGTTATACGGTTCAAGATATCGTCTTGATGGGACGCTTTAGATATCAACAAACAGGTTTGTTCAATGGGTATTCTAAAGTGGATTTTGATTATGTCGATACGTTATTAGCTGATTTAGGGTTGTGGGAATTAAAAGAACAAGAAGTAGTTAAACTTTCTGGAGGGCAAAAGCAATTAGTCTTTTTAGCTAAGATAATGGCACAAAATCCTCGATTATTACTACTCGATGAACCAAGTAACCATCTTGATATCAAGTATCAATTAGAAATGATTGCTTTCTTGAAGCAATGGCGAGATCAACGAGAATCAGGAATTCTTGGCGTGTTTCATGATGTTAATTTAGCGTTGCATTTGTCAGATCATTTACTAATGTTGAAGGAAGGACGTATATTGGCTAAAGGTTCTTTTTCAGAAATTGGGACAATAACTAATTTCCAAACCCTTTATGAGACGCAACTTGTGGAGTATTATCTAGCTAGTTTAGAAAAATGGCAACAACTACTGAAGTAATTTTTCGTCTAGTTATGAGGAGTGGAGAAATCTGCTCCTTATTTGTTATAAATTATCAATATTTTTATTAATTTTTTTCATGAAACATTGGTTATAAAACTAATATATAGAGTGAATAGGTTATAATCTAATTGATAATAAACGAGGAGTGATGAATGATGGATGAAAGTTTTGAAAAAGAGTTAAAGGAAGCGTTAGAGATGTTTAATCGATATGCGGAATTATTTGAGCTCTCGGATTCTAATCTGTCTTTAGAACAAATGAGAGAACGGATTGATATTGAATTAGAAGAGTTTGTAGAATTGGAGGGGCCGTGGACAATAAGTAATTATCAAGACTTATCGGTGACGATTACACAATTATTTACGGATGAATTTAATCACCTTATAGAACATAAAGAATATGACATTGCTTTCTTTTCTTCGAGATATTTATTTAAACAACTATTGTCTCTTGGTTCAAGTGATGAGATGCTTGAGCATTTGGAAGAAGTATTTAAGCGATTTAATAAGCTATGGAAACTTTGTCGTGATAAGGGGTATCCAGAGTTAAAAGAAGTAATTGACAAGTGGATATCAGCTGAGAGCTAATCGTTTTAGAAGTTTAGCCAAATGATAGTGTTCATTCGGTACGTTACAGTTAATTAATATGGTCGTTTATCGTATAATAGAAGATAGAAAGTAGAGATACTTTTTGGAGGTACTTGTTAAGAAAAAGAATGTTAATTATATCTATCTTTAATGTAAACGTTTAATTGATTAAAGAGTAAGTTATTCACACAATATGAAGCATTTAAGTTGAATTTACTAGATCAATTTAGTAATATAGTTAGTGCTTTGCCAAATATAGTGTGGATTGCTGACGAATTGATGATGTGAAAGTTTGTGAAAAAATATTTAGGTAGATTAAATAGCGTTTTGTTTATGTTTATCTATATATATAGGTAGCAAAATATTAAGTAAGCAAACTAGACTATTTTTGGAGAAGTTTCTGAAAAGACTCTAACAGATTTAAGGATTTAATAACACTATTAATAACATAGAAAGAAGTGGAATTCAGTTATGAAAGAAGTAGTTATCTTAGGTGCAGGTTATGCAGGTTTAAGCACACTAAAAGCTCTACAAAAAAAAGCAGGAGATTTTCATATTACATTAGTTGATCAAAATGATTATCATTATGAAGCAACTGACTTACATGAAGTAGCAGCCGGTACACAACCAAAAGAAAAAATCACTTACCCAATTAAAGAAGTTGTAAACTCAAAAGTGACAACTTTCTTACAAGATCGTGTGGTAAAAATCAATACGGATCAACAAGAAGTTGAATTAGAAAACAATGCGGCATTAAAATATGACTACTTAGTAGTTGCTTTAGGTTTCCGTTCTGAAACATTTGGTATTTCAGGTGCAGAAGAAAATGCGTTAGAAATGGTTAACATTGACTCAGCTGTTAACATTAATAACCACATCAATGCCATGCTTAAAAAATACAAAGAAACAAAAGATAAAAAATACTTGAAATTTGTCGTTTGTGGTGCAGGGTTCACAGGGATTGAACTATTAGGTTCACTAGCTGAAATGAAACCTAAATATGCCAAAGTAGCGGGTGTTAAACCAGAAGATATCGAAATCTACTGTGTAGAAGCTGCCACTCGTTTGTTACCAATGTTTAATGAAGAGTTAGCTAACTATGCGATTAACAAATTAGAAGGTTTAGGTGTTACTTTATTAACAGGTAAACCAATCAAAGCGATTAAACCTGAAACAGTTGTTTACCAAGACAACGCTGAAACAGAAGAAATGGCTGAATTAGAAGCTGCAACTATTATCTGGACAACAGGTGTTAGCGGAAGCTTTGTAATGGGTGAATCAGGATTTGCAGAACGTCGTGGACGTGTAGTGGTAGCTGATGATTTACGTTCATCTGACCATGAGAATGTCTACATTATTGGAGATGTATCTGCTGTAATGGATCCAGCATCAGGTCGTCCATATCCAACAACTGCTCAAATCGCATTAAAAATGGGTGACTTTGCAGCTAAGAATATTGTACGTCAATTGAATAACCAAGCAACTGAAGCGTTCACTTTTGAATCACAAGGTTCTGTAGCTTCAATTGGTAATACTATTGGTTTAGGACAAGTAGGTAAAGTATCAGTTAAAGGATACCCAGCGTCATTCTTGAAGAAAATTATCATGAATAAATCACTTGCGGCAACTGGTGGAATGAAACAAATGTTTGCTAAAGGACGCTTTGATTTATATCACTAAAATAACCAAAAAAGTTGTATGATAAAAGGCATCCGATCTCGGATGCCTTTTATATGTGGATGAATGGATCAATAGATAAGGAGTATTAATATAATGGAACAACTATTTACATTGACATGTGGCTCAACTGCAGATATGTCAAAAGAATTTTTTGAAGAACGAGGGATTCATTACTCAAGTTTTCATTTTACGATGGATGGGGAAGGCTATTTGGATGATTTAGGACAGTCAATGCCGTTTGATGTTTTTTATCAAAAAATAAAAGAAGGTTCAATGCCAATAACATCACAATCAAATCCCGATGACTATACTAAATTCTTTGAACAATTTTTAGCAGAAGGACAAGACATTCTGCATTTATCTTTTTCTTCAGGGCTTTCAGGAGATTATCAATCAGCCTGTATTGCAAAAGAATTATTAGTGGAAAAATATCCTGAACGAAAGATTATGGTAGTGGATACATTAGGTGCTTCTTCAGGCTATGGTTTATTAGTAGATACGGCTGCTGATATGCGTGATCAAGGACAATCCATTGAACAAGTGGCTAAATGGGTAGAAGAAAATCGTTTAACGTTACATCATTGGTTTTTCTCAACTGATTTAACACACTATCAACGTGGGGGACGTATTAGTGCAACGTCAGCTGCAATCGGTGGTTTATTAAATATTTGTCCGTTGATGAACATGAATAATGAAGGAAAGTTAATTCCTCGTACTAAGATTCGTGGTAAGAAAAAAGTTATTAAAGCGATTGTGAATGAGATGAAGCAACACGCCAAAGATGGTGAAAACTATTCAGGGAAATGTTTTATTTCAAATTCTGACTGTTATGAAGATGCAAAAGAAGTGGCTGAATTAGTGGAAGCAACGTTTCCTAATCTAAATGGTAAGGTTCAAATAAATAGTGTAGGAACAGTTATCGGTTCACATACAGGACCAGGAACAGTGGCGTTATTCTTTTATGGAAATGAACGTGGTGAATAAGTAAGTTGTCGTTGCTTTTTGTTAAATGATTGTCATGAAGTCAATGAAAGGATATTGCACATGAAACTTTTAATTTTAGGAGCTTCTGGACGTACGGGGCAAGAACTTGTAAAACAAGCATTGGAAGCAGGACATGATGTGATAGTGTATGTTAGAAATGCCGATTCTTTAAGACACCATAAACATCTCAAAATTATTCAAGCCCCACTTACAGATCAGAAAAAATTAGCATCAGCTATTTCCTTAGCTGAAGCAATTCTGGTGACATTAGGTAATCCTCAAGCAGATAAAAATGTTTCATTATTTGAATGGGTTATCCCCATGTTAATAAGTCTTATGGAAGACAAAGGAGTTAAACGCCTGATTATTATGTCGGCATTAGGGGTAGGTAACACCTATCGTAATGCGCCTATACACTATAAATTAGCGGCCAAAACATTTTTAAGAGGTGCATTTAAAGATCATTTACTAGGTGAATCAAGATTATGGAGAACAGAACTTGATTGGACAACCATCCATCCGGGGATACTGACAGATAAAGACAAAACGACGACTCCTTTTGTTGTGCTAGCTAATAGCGGTTACCAAATGCCAGTTAATTCTTCAACTAATCGATCAGATGTAGCACAAGTGATGTTAAACATACTCAATGATAAGAATACTTACGCTAAAGAGCTCATTGTCTCTTCAAACACCAAAATTAAACTATAATAACTACCCCTCAGTGAGCCGCTCTTTTATGAGCGTAAGGCTGAGGGGTAGTTATTTTTTATTTAAGAATAAGTGCAATAATAAGTCCGATGATAATGAAGAATAATGCAAGACTACTTTTTTTCATTAGGTTAGTCGTCTCTTTAGGATTATAGACATTCATTTTCTCGAAATTAATCGCATCTTTGGCCGCTAGCATCGTCTCAACATCTTTTAATAAGCTGGAGGTTCCTGGTGAGTCTGATAACATATGTTGAGCATAAGGGAAGACTAAAACATGTTTAGGTTCAGTATTCAACATATCTGAATACCAATTATTCACATCTATTGTATAGTTATTTTTTGGTATTTTAAGAGCTTGCTCCACTTCTTTAGGATCGAACTTCAATGAAAAAACATCGGGACTATTATGAGATAATTCTTTGCCGTAGCCGATAGATAAATTACCATAAAGCCAAAGTTCGTCGGCCATTTTCGTCATGACACCTTTTGTGATGTTACAGTCGTAGACGAGTTCATTGTGAGCGTTTGCTCGTTTAATATCGACGATGACATTTCCGTCAAAATCGGTTGTGATAATCGAGCGTTCTGTTGTAGGACTTATTAAACCACCTTTTTTGTCGTAGCTAATAGTATTGGTATCATAGTCAACAATGATCCAAGTCAATAGACCAGTTGTTTTATCACGAGCGACTAAGTAAAATTCCATCCGTTGTCCCCAAAAGGCACTAGTATGTACGTTAAAAGAGCCAAAAAGGGCATAATATTCAGGCTCTTCGTCTGTGATAACATTACTTTTTACCATTTCAAAGTTATCAGGTAGTAAGCTATTCGCTTTTTCCACATCTTCTACAACATAGCATAAAAATGAACTATAGGGCTCGACTACAAAGCCCATATGAGGTGTTTTATCCGCGTTTTTTTCAATGATTTTATTTTGATACGTGGTGGGCAACATCGTCAAAAATTGTTGTAAAAAATGAATAGAGCCGACGTTTATCGGATCAACTAGCTTTTCGACGTTTTTAGTAAAACCAAATTTTTTCATACTATTCCTCCTTATAAATAATTACATTAGTGTATTAATGTGAACAATAATTGGACTTATTTACTTTGAGTCTATCATTAATTAATAAAATAACCACTATAAAGATTGAAAAGAGCAGGTCTGTGACTAATCAGGTATTTGAATATGAAGATATTGTTTAAAAAGGTATAATATTAGTGAGAAAACGTATAAGGAAGTGTGGAGATGAACAAAGTCATAAAAAAAATGAAAGAACATGTCTCAGTTAGAGAATTCGAAACAACCCCACTCTCAAGTGAAGAGAAACAAGCTTTATTAGAAGCCTCTCAAAGTGGTTCTTCTTCTAATTTTGTTCAAGCATTTTCGATTATTGAAATAACAGATTCAAGACAACGGGAAGCCTTGGCTAATATTACCAATAGTGCCGAGTATGTCAAAAATACTGGTACATTTTATATGTTTGTAGCTGATTTATATCGTCAGGCTAAAATTTTAGAAACCTACCAACAACCGCTAGATGCTATTAAAAACATGGAGAGTTTGTTGGTTGCAGTTGTTGATACAACAATTGCGGCTGAAGATATGACAGTTGCTGCTGAATCGATGGACTTAGGTATCTGTTATATTGGTGGTCTTCGTAACGATATCAAACAAGTCGCTAATCTTTTAGATTTACCACCATTTACCGTGCCACTATTCGGATTAAGTGTTGGAATTCCCAAAACTAAAAATCAAGTAAAACCACGTCTGCCAATTGAAAATCAAATGTCAGAAAATACGTATGACCGTGAAAAATTAACGGATTTAACAGATTATGAAGACATCACACGTCAGTACTACGGTAGCCGTACAAGTAACGCTCAAGAGACATCATGGTCATTTAAAAATGCTGAATTCTTTGGAGAAGTAAGAAGGAAAGAAGTGGCCATTTTCCTGAAAGAGCAAGGATTCACATTGGAGTAAATATTAGTAAAAAATAGTTGTTAAATTCTTAAACTAACCTAAACATAGCTATCGTTAGGTTTAGGTTTAGTTATTAATAAATTTTAATAAAAACGCTTTCCTTTTATAAAAAACCTAGGTATAATGTCAATAAATGAATATTAAATTAAAAATAGAGGTGTTTTATGGAAAATGAATTAGAAAAAACAAAGGAAAACAAGAAAAATTTTTATATGCTTCTAGCCATATTTATTGGTTATTCCTGTATATACCTTGATAAAACAGCTATTTCGTTATCAATGGTTAGTATCGGTGAATCATTAAACATGACCGCTAGTCAAAAAGGGTTAATCTTAAGTATTTTTTTCCTGGGCTATACTATTTTTCAAATACCGTATAGTTATTTAAGTAATAAGATAGGCTCAAGAAAAGTATTAATTACATCAATTATTGGTGTTGGGATTTTTATGATATTATTTGGTTTTGGAACATCGGTATTATATTTAATCCTTATTCGTTTTTTTACTGGGTCATTTGCTCATGCAGGTTATCCATCGGCTGTTAGTTCGTTTATTTCGCAAGAAGTATCTGATGAGAAAAAGGGTTCTGTACAATCTACAATGATCGCTTCATCAGGATTTGCAGCTATTATTGGACCACCGTTAATTGCTATTTTATTTGGTGTCTTTGATTGGAATACCACGTATTTAATCTTAGGTTGTATGGTCGTCTTAGTCGGTATTTACATGATGTTTGCTATTCCTAAAGATGTTGGTCAGCCAATTGTGCAAGAAGGAAATCAAAAGAGCTTATCTTTTGGGCAAGTACTAAAAGATTCAACCGTTTGGATTATGATTTGTGCGGCATTCTTTATTAATGCTGGACTATATGGTTTAAATAGTTGGCTGCCTTCATACTTAAGTGAAGAATTCAGTTTATCAATGTCAATGGTATCTGTGATTTCTGTTTTGATGGGAGTTGGAACGCTTGCTGCAGGAATGCTAGGTGGTATTATTGTTAATAGTTATTTTAGAGGGAAAGAAAAGCGTGTTATTTTAATTGCAGCGTTACTAGGTGCATTATTTGTATTTATGGTATCAAAATCTCATTCTGTCGTAATAAGTGTGGTGCTTATCACTTTATGTACAATTTGTTCAACTGTTGCATTTTCAACTTTGATGAGTTTACCAGTCAAACTATTTTCTAATTATGAAGTATCATCAAAATATGCAACGATTAATGCTATTGGTGTTTCTGGTGGATTCGTGGCACCAACCGTTATGGGGGCTATGGTAGAAGCTACGGGTGGCTATAGTTCAGCATTTTTATTCATCATGGCAACTTTAATTTGTTCAGGTATATTTACAATGTTAATCAAAGCAAAACGCATATAATAATAAAAAAGTTGGAGGAAAAAACATGGCATTATTAGATCAAGAAATATTAAAAGAAGCGATTACATTAAAAGAGGAAATGGTAAGTAATCGTCGTCATATTCATGAAAATCCTGAATTAGGAATGGATTTACCTAATACCTCTTTATTTGTAGAAAATAAACTTAAAGAAATGGGTTATACAGATGTAAAACGTGTCGGTGAGTACGGCTTGACAGCTACAGTAGGTAAAGGAGATGGAAAAGTTTTCTTACTTCGTGCCGATATGGATGCTTTACCAATTATTGAAGATAATGAGTTGGCGTATAAATCTAAAATAGAAGGCCGAATGCACGCTTGTGGCCATGATATGCATACGACCATGTTACTTGGTGCTGCAAAAATTTTAAAAAAATATGAAGAGCAAATTCCTGGAATAATTAAGTTTATGTTCCAACCAGGCGAGGAAGTGATGAAAGGTGCCGCTGATATGATTAAGAATGGTATCTTAGAAAATCCAAGACCCGATGCAGGTCTAATGATTCACGTGATGCCAGGATTACCATTAGATATTGGCACCGTTATTTCAGCAGAAGCGGGTCCGATGATGGCTTCGGTTGACTGGTTTGATATCAGCATTAAAGGAAAAGGTGGACATGGTTCAATGCCATATACTGCAATCGATCCTGTTGTGCCGATGAATGCTATTCAAAATGCTTTACATACGTTACAATCTCGTGAGTTACCACCAAATGCTATTACAGCAATAACCGTAACAGGTATTCATGGTTGTGAAACGTCTAATGTTATTCCTGATAATGTATCGATGGGTGGTACGATTCGTTCATATAATGAAGAACATCGTCAACTAATTAAACATCGAATGGTAGAGATTAGTGAGCATATTGCAAAAGCATTCCGTTGTGAAGCAACAGTTGAATTTCCAGCTGGTGCGCCATATTTTGATAATAGTAAAGAAGTAGCGGATCATATTAAAAAAGCTCTACCACAGTACTTAGGTAAGATGTATATGCCACCAATGCCAATGGATGTCCCAGCTATGGGTTCAGAAGATTTTGCTTATATTTCACATGAAATTCCATCTTCCGTTATGATGATTGCAGCAAGTGACTTGAGAAAAGGCGGCGTTTACGGCGTTCATCATCCAAAACTAGTCTTAGATGAGGAATGTATGCCATACGGAGCGGCAGCATATGTGGGTGTAGCTTTAAGTTGGTTAGAAGATAATCAATAGAAAAGAGTGGCTGAAAAGGATACTGCCCTTCAAAAGTTAGACAAAAAAATCTAATTTTGCGTGTCAACTATTTAATTCACGTTATTTATTGAATTTCTTTTTTTAAATTGGCAGATTATGAATAATATAACAACTGAGTAACCTATAATTGCAAAAATAGAAACATCTTTCCCATAATCTCCACCTGTTAACAATGTGTTATTAGTTTTAACTAAATAACCTGCGATACTTCTATCGTTTATTGTCGTTCCAATCGAAAATATATTTTCAAACATAATAGCATTCCAAATAGTATGTAATGTAATGCTAGCCCATATTGTATGATGATAGTTGGCCATGACAGAAAACATAGTTCCTACTAATGTTCCACCAACAAGTAATAAGATCATGCTAGTATAGTTATATGCTCCTTGTATATGTAAAGCACCAAATAAAATCGAAGACAATAATATTCCAATAAAAACTCCATACTTACTTTTAATATAATTCATTATAAATCCTCTGAATATTAATTCTTCGACAATTCCAGCAGCCATCCCCATAAAAATGCCTATAATTATATTTATATAATCGACGTTCTTATTGAAATATAACTCACCTTTTAAAGTGATGCTCATTATGAATATGATTGAAACAGGTAGTAATATACCCATTAAGACCCATTCTTTTTTTAATTTGAATTTTGTCATAAGAAAAGAGTTCAAAGGCTGCTTTAAAAATTTTGTTATGATCAATTTCAATAAAAGATAGGTTACAATTACATAGGTTATGCTACATAATACATTTGGAATAATTCCATTTCCCATTAAATTATAGTAAATATTTGAAATGATATTTGCTAGAAATAAAGGAGCTATTCCAAGTAGAGACATACTTATAACTTTGATTAGATTTTTCATTGGTGAATCTCCTAAATTAGATTTTTCCTTGCTATATGTAATATATAGCAAGGAAGATACTTATGCATCCGCCTCTAGACTTAACTTAGCCCCGTTAAGTAACAATAATACGACTGTTATGCTAAAAAATAATAAGATATGAATTTCAGGTTACACTAAATGAATTTTTTTTTATATTAATTACTTTCTTCTTATAGTTCGTTATTCTTTTTGATTATCACATACTTAATTTTTGCAATTTATACTACTTATAAACCTTTATTTAATAGTGATGCTCACTTTGATTGCCCCCTGTGCAAGCAATGATTGCTAGCGGAAAATAGAGAAATAAGGGATAGTGAAGGTATCAAATTTAAGGAGTGGTTTTATGAAGAAAATGTTACTTGGTATTCCTATAACTATAGGTGTGTTGACGGCGAATAGTGCTGCAAGTATAACAACGGATGGGAGTTCATCCTAAAGGAAGCTATACTTGTTCAGCAGAAGGATAAGCTTGGGGGAATAATATGTCGGGAACTGGATGATTATCTGCGGCAATAAATGTAAAAGTAAAATAATTGTTACTTTGGAGGAAAAAATGAAAAAATATATAAAAAAATACTCTTTTATTTTATTTCTTACAACTATTTTTTTAGTTGCTTGTAAAAGACCAAATCAAGATGGTTATACTTATTCTAGAGGTGAATTGGATGCGTATACTAGTATTTCAATAATGCCTATTATTTTAATAATTTTATTGACAATTATATATATGTTTTATAAGAACAAGAAAAAATAATTGTGATTTTAAAATATTTTAAATTCCTCCTATAGTTCGAATTATGAAGGTTTACTTATGTAAAAAAATCAACGTATATTGTACCAGGAGTAATATTTTTAGGCGGCTCAACGATTAGTTACGCAAACTACTAAAGCGACTTCTAAAATAACCAATAATAACCTAATTATTCAATAGTGGTCGTCAAGAGCGATAGGGTATAATTCAAATCAAAAAGTTGCCCCGTATATTAGTAAAAAAGCGCAAAAGAAAAGTTTAAACATTTGGAATGATGAAGACAATCAAAATATAACAAAAGCGTATCTTATTAGATTTAATAGGATACGCTTTTGTTATATTTTTTTTTTGGAAATGTCATGAGGTATAAAATGACTATTAGATTGTTTAAGTTACTAAAAAGTTTAGCTGCATATATATTAGATAGAATAGTTTTTTTGAAATATTAAGTAATTAATATAATGAGCGTAAAAGTAATGCACAAAACGCTTATTTGGTATAATTTTTATTATAAAATAACTAGTATTGAATACAAAATAGAAAGGTGTGTGTAATATGGGGTTTAAAAAAATGTTAGCGCTGTTATTAGTTGCTCTGCTTGTATTAGGACAATTTATCAGCAGTTCGGTTGTTATTGCTGAGGAGATAATGGAATCTAGTTATCCGTTAGTTTTTAAAGAAAAAAAAGATATTGAGAATACAGACGATATGAGCTCTGTAAATGTAGTGCCTAATGAAGAACAAGTAGAAGATTCAACAACTAATTCTGAACAAGTAACTAAGATAACTGAATCGTCACTAGAAAAAACAAAAAGTTCGATACCAAAGTCAAGTGTTTCGTCACCCGAAAAAAATACACCTTCTACAAATCAAATTAGTTATTCATCTGAAAGTGTTATTAACTCGTTAGATAATCAGTCAAATGAGAATTATTTAGAAGAATCACAAACATCATCAAAAATTGCACGTAAATCAAAAAACCTTAAACTAACAACAAAATCTGATATTAGCAGTTATTTTAAAGTCGGTGATTTTCAAATTATAAAATCGGATGATACTATTGCTTCAAATACTAACGGAATTAGTCATAGTACAACAGTTGGATTGTCTATTGATTGGGAAGTTAAATTACCAGAAGGACAGTCACTTAGTGCGGGAGATACGGTTGTTATCCCCGTTTTAACAACTGATCGTTCAAATTCTCAAATTAATATTACTAGTTCTGGATTTGAGCAAAATTTATATGATCATGATAGAACGATTATTGGAAAATGGACATTAGTTGGAAGAAGTATTTCCATCGTTTTCAATGAAGAAGTAGAAGGTAAGACTTCTATTACAGATGGTAAAATTACTAGTGATAAAATAGGAGGCGTTAGTTCACTAATTACACAAACAGCAAATGTGACTGTAGGAAATAAAACAAAAGAAATTTTATTTATTAAGCCTACTATAGTTCCTTTACCAAATGTTCAAATTTCTAAATCAGGATCTGAAGGAACGAACCAAGTGAGCTGGATTATTTCGGTTAATACGGTTGGTGTATCAACATTAGGAAGAAGTTTAGGTAAAGAGTACAGTGAATTAAATAATGTAGTAGTTGAAGATACATTAGAAGGTGATGCAGAAATATTTTCGTTTCAAATTAGCGCACCTATTACAGTAACTATGCAAGATGAAAATGATCAGATAGGGGAATTCGGCAATAATGGACTTTACTACTTGCCTGTAACATCGGGATTCCAAAAGATTGATCAATTGCCAGGTGAATCATACAGTGAATTTAAAAATCGTTTAACTGAGCTGCAATACGGTTTTTATCGAGAAACAAATGGTGTGACAAAAATTGTAGCTAAATTTGGAGATGTAGGGAACAATGGTCTAAGATATACAGATTTTACAAATGGTAACGAGATTGGTACACATTTACATTCTATTTCTACTATTAAAATTAATGAAATTCAAGAAAAAATATATAATACATCATTAGGCTCAGGAAATGTAATTAATGGACAAATCGGGCGTTTTGCGATTCAATTACGAACTTCCTACCCTAATTACGATCAAATAAAAGCACCAAAACAAAACACTGCTACAATTACAGGAAATGATTTAAAAGGACCAGTATTACTAGAGGCACGTGCTGCTAGTAATACTATTACACCTGATAGCTCGTCAGCATTAGCAAGTGATTCAGCTAAATTAATCAAAAAAGATAAAGATACTTCAAAATTATTATCGGGTGCTCAATTCAGGTTACAAAAGAAAAACACTCTTGGTAGTTGGGAAAATTATCAACCGTTGACTGGAGAAGAGATTAAGAAAACAGATGATATGGGAAGTTTAGAGTTTAAAAATCTGCCTGAAGGGGTTTATAGATTTAAAGAAGTAGTGGCACCGGATGGTTATGATATTAATTCTATTGAATATGATATAGAAGAATTTATTATAAATTCTTCTAATAGAGAAGGTATAATTGTGCGTGCAACGAATGACTTAATATCATTAACTAATGTTAGCGGACAAAAAATCTGGGAAGATAATAATAATCAAGACGGTTTGCGTCCTGATGAAATAACGATTATTTTATTTGCTGATGGTGAGGAAGTTCGTCAGCAGACAATAACTGCAGCTAGCCATTGGCAATATTTGTTTTCTGACTTGCCACAGTTTGATGGGCACAGAGAAATAAATTATACAGTTTCCGAATTGGATGTTCCTGGATATGAATCTTATGTAGAAGCGTATGATATTGTCAATAAGCACACGCCTGAAACAATCAACCTATCAGGGAGTAAAAGATGGGAAGACGAAAATGATCGAGATGGTAAACGTCCGGAAACGATAACGGTGAATTTATGGGCAAACGATGAAGTGGTCATAGAAAAAGAGGTGAAAGCCGAAGACAATTGGCAGTATAGCTTCAACGAGCTACCAAAATATAAAGACGGCAAAGCCATCAGTTATCGTGTGAGCGAGTCGCCAGTACCTGATTACACGTCAACAGTTGAGGGATATGACCTCACGAACACGTATACCCCAGGTAAAAGAAGCTACAGTGTCACGAAAGTATGGGAAGACAACGATAACCAAGATGGCATTCGTCCGACAAGTATCGACGTCCAGTTGTATGCGGATGGACGAGCCGAAGGCGATGTGATCCAATTAAGTGAAGCAAACAATTGGCAACACACGTGGGATAACTTACATCAAAAACGCGATAAACAAGACATTGCATATACGGTTAAAGAAGTAGACGTAGCCAAAGGTTACGAAGCAACGATGACAGAAGTTCAAGCGGGACAGGTACTAATCACCAATAAGCACACGCCTGAAACAATCAACCTATCGGGGAGTAAAAGATGGGAAGATGAGAATGATCGAGATGGTAAACGTCCGGAAACGATAACGGTGAATTTATGGGCAAACGATGAAGTGGTCGTAGAAAAAGAGGTGAAAGCCGAAGACAACTGGCAGTATAGCTTCAATGAGTTACCAAAATATAAAGACGGCAAAGCCATCAGTTATCGTGTGAGCGAGTCGCCAGTACCTGATTACACGTCAACAGTTGAGGGATATGACCTCACGAACACGTATACCCCAGGTAAAAGAAGCTACAGTGTCACGAAAGTATGGGAAGACAACGATAACCAAGATGGCATTCGTCCGACAAGTATCGACGTCCAGTTGTATGCGGATGGACGAGCCGAAGGCGATGTGATCCAATTAAGTGAAGCAAACAATTGGCAACACACGTGGGATAACTTACATCAAAAACGCGATAAACAAGACATTGCATATACGGTTAAAGAAGTAGACGTAGCCAAAGGTTACGAAGCAACGATGACAGAAGTTCAAGCGGGACAGGTACTAATCACCAATAAGCACACGCCTGAAACAATCAACCTATCGGGGAGTAAAAGATGGGAAGACGAGAATGATCGAGATGGTAAACGTCCGGAAACGATAACGGTGAATTTATGGGCAAACGATGAAATGGTCGTAGAAAAAGAGGTGAAAGCCGAAGACAACTGGCAGTATAGCTTCAATGAGCTACCAAAATATAAAGACGGCAAAGCCATCAGTTATCGTGTGAGCGAGTCGCCAGTACCTGATTACACGTCAACAGTTGAGGGATATGACCTCACGAACACGTATACCCCAGGTAAAAGAAGCTACAGTGTCACGAAAGTATGGGAAGACAACGATAACCAAGATGGCATTCGTCCGACAAGTATCGACGTCCAGCTGTATGCGGATGGACGAGCCGAAGGCGATGTGATCCAATTAAGTGAAGCAAACAATTGGCAACACACGTGGGATAACTTACATCAAAAACGCGATAAACAAGACATTGCATATACGGTTAAAGAAGTAGACGTAGCCAAAGGTTACGAAGCAACGATGACAGAAGTTCAAGCGGGACAGGTACTAATCACCAATAAGCACACGCCTGAAACAATCAACCTATCGGGGAGTAAAAGATGGGAAGATGAGAATGATCGAGATGGTAAACGTCCGGAAACGATAACGGTGAATTTATGGGCAAACGATGAAGTGGTCGTAGAAAAAGAGGTGAAAGCCGAAGACAACTGGCAGTATAGCTTCAATGAGTTACCAAAATATAAAGACGGCAAAGCCATCAGTTATCGTGTGAGCGAGTCGCCAGTACCTGATTACACGTCAACAGTTGAGGGATATGACCTCACGAACACGTATACCCCAGGTAAAAGAAGCTACAGTGTCACGAAAGTATGGGAAGACAACGATAACCAAGATGGCATTCGTCCGACAAGTATCGACGTCCAGTTGTATGCGGATGGACGAGCCGAAGGCGATGTGATCCAATTAAGTGAAGCAAACAATTGGCAACACACGTGGGATAACTTACATCAAAAACGCGATAAACAAGACATTGCATATACGGTTAAAGAAGTAGACGTAGCCAAAGGTTACGAAGCAACGATGACAGAAGTTCAAGCGGGACAGGTACTAATCACCAATAAGCACACGCCTGAAACAATCAACCTATCGGGGAGTAAAAGATGGGAAGACGAGAATGATCGAGATGGTAAACGTCCGGAAACGATAACGGTGAATTTATGGGCAAACGATGAAATGGTCGTAGAAAAAGAGGTGAAAGCCGAAGACAACTGGCAGTATAGCTTCAACGAGCTACCAAAATATAAAGATGGCAAAGCCATCAGTTATCGTGTGAGCGAGTCGCCAGTACCTGATTACACGTCAACAGTTGAGGGATATGACCTCACGAACACGTATACCCCAGGTAAAAGAAGCTACAGTGTCACGAAAGTATGGGAAGACAACGATAACCAAGATGGCATTCGTCCGACAAGTATCGACGTCCAGCTGTATGCGGATGGACGAGCCGAAGGCGATGTGATCCAATTAAGTGAAGCAAACAATTGGCAACACACGTGGGATAACTTACATCAAAAACGCGATAAACAAGACATTGCATATACGGTTAAAGAAGTAGACGTAGCCAAAGGTTACGAAGCAACGATGACAGAAGTTCAAGCGGGACAGGTACTAATCACCAATAAGCACACGCCTGAAACAATCAACCTATCGGGGAGTAAAAGATGGGAAGACGAGAATGATCGAGATGGTAAACGTCCGGAAACGATAACGGTGAATTTATGGGCAAACGATGAAATGGTCGTAGAAAAAGAGGTGAAAGCCGAAGACAACTGGCAGTATAGCTTCAATGAGCTACCAAAATATAAAGACGGCAAAGCCATCAGTTATCGTGTGAGCGAGTCGCCAGTACCTGATTACACGTCAACAGTTGAGGGATATGACCTCACGAACACGTATACCCCAGGTAAAAGAAGCTACAGTGTCACGAAAGTATGGGAAGACAACGATAACCAAGATGGCATTCGTCCGACAAGTATCGACGTCCAGCTGTATGCGGATGGACGAGCCGAAGGCGATGTGATCCAATTAAGTGAAGCAAACAATTGGCAACACACGTGGGATAACTTACATCAAAAACGCGATAAACAAGACATTACATATACGGTTAAAGAAGTAGACGTAGCCAAAGGTTACGAAGCAACGATGACAGAAGTTCAAGCGGGACAGGTACTAATCACCAATAAGCACACGCCTGAAACAATCAACCTATCAGGGAGTAAAAGATGGGAAGACGAGAATGATCGAGATGGTAAACGTCCGGAAACGATAACGGTGAATTTATGGGCAAACGATGAAGTGGTCATAGAAAAAGAGGTGAAAGCCGAAGACAACTGGCAGTATAGCTTCAACGAGCTACCAAAATATAAAGACGGCAAAGCCATCAGTTATCGTGTGAGCGAGTCGCCAGTACCTGATTACACGTCAACAGTTGAGGGATATGACCTCACGAACACGTATACCCCAGGTAAAAGAAGCTACAGTGTCACGAAAGTATGGGAAGACAACGATAACCAAGATGGCATTCGTCCGACAAGTATCGACGTCCAGCTGTATGCGGATGGACGAGCCGAAGGCGATGTGATCCAATTAAGTGAAGCAAACAATTGGCAACACACGTGGGATAACTTACATCAAAAACGCGATAAACAAGACATTACATATACGGTTAAAGAAGTAGACGTTCCTGCTGGCTATCAATCAAAAGTAGTGCGCAGTGGAAGTGCTAGTTTTATTATTAATACAATGAAAAATGATGAAAAAAAATTACCTATACAAACTAATTTTACTTACATAAATCCACCTAAAAACTATAGAGTGGTAAATAATAACGAAACTCATATTTTACCGAAAGCTGGTAATAAAAGAGAAGGTTATTACATTTTGATTGGTATTTTTTCATTAGGAGTTTCTGCTTTTGTTTTCAGACGAAAATTTGAGTAGTAAAAAAAGCGCTAGTATCCTCTCTTAAGGGGATATTAGCGCTTTTTAATAGGTTGTTATTTTATTCCCACTCAACTGTCGCAGGTGGTTTAGAGGTAATGTCATACACGACGCGGTTAACGTGAGCGACTTCGTTTACTAAACGAACTGAGATTTTTTGTAATAAATCCCAATCGATTCGTGCAAAGTCAGCTGTCATACCGTCGATAGATGTGATAGCGCGGATACCGATTGTGTAATCGTAAGTACGTCCGTCACCCATCACACCAACTGAACGAATGCCTGGTAAGACAGTGAAATATTGCCAAATATCGCGGTCTAAGCCAGCGTTTGCGATTTCTTCACGTAAGATAGCATCAGATTCGCGAACGATTTCTAATTTTTCTTCAGAGATTTCACCAAGCACACGGATACCTAATCCTGGTCCTGGGAATGGTTGGCGCCATACGATTGAATCAGGCATACCTAATTCAGTTCCTAGAGCACGAACTTCATCTTTGAATAATGTGTTTAATGGTTCAATTAATTTGAATTGCATATCGTCAGGTAAACCACCAACATTATGGTGAGATTTGATAACTTCAGCTGTGTCAGTACCACTTTCGATAACGTCAGTGTATAACGTACCTTGTGCTAAGAATTCAATACCGTCTAATTTAGTTGCTTCATCATCGAATACATAAATAAATTCGTTACCGATAATTTTACGTTTTTGTTCTGGATCAGAAACTCCAGCTAATTTATCTAAGAAGCGTTTTTTAGCATCTACTTTGATAATGTTTAAGCCAAATTTTCCGCCTAAGCTTTCCATTACTTGCTCAGCTTCACCTTTACGTAATAAACCATGGTCAACGAAGATACATGTTAATTGGTCGCCGATAGCTTTTTGTAAAAGAACACCAACAACACTTGAATCTACTCCGCCTGAAAGACCAAGTAAGACTTTTTTGTCGCCAACTGTTTCACGAATTTTTGCGATTTCATTTTCAATGAAGTTTTCCATTGACCAATCGCCTTTACAGCCACAGATTTCAAAGGCGAAGTTTTTTAGTAAGTCGTTACCATTTAATGAGTGACGAACTTCTGGATGGAATTGTACGCCATAGAAGTTTTTCTCTTCATTAGCCATTGCAGCTACAGGGCAATCTGCGCTTGTTGCAGTTACAGTGAAACCTTCAGGCATTTTAGTTACTAAGTCACCATGACTCATCCAAACTTGTTCTTGTTCTGGTAAGTTTTGGAAAAGACCTGATGTTGTGTTTTGTACGTCAATAAAGGCTTGTCCATATTCTTTTTTGTCTGCAGGTTCAACAACGCCACCAAAGTGGTCAGTCATTAATTGCATACCGTAGCAAATACCAAAAACTGGGATTCCTAGGTTGAAAATTTCAGGGTCTACTTTGAAAGAATCTTCTTCATAAACACTGTTTGGTCCGCCAGAAAAAATAATTCCTTTAGGATTCATAGCCTTGATTTCTTCGGCAGTTGTTTTGTGGCTTAGTAATTCAGAAAATACACCAAACTCACGAATACGACGAGTAATTAATTGGTTGTACTGGCTACCGAAATCTAATACGATGATAGTTTCAATTGTTGGGTTAGTTGTCACGTTGTTCCCTCTTTCTTATAATTAATATTTAGTCAAATAGACATCACTGATTTGGTGGTTGGCTTGTTTACGTAATATTAACTCTGCATGGTGCCGAGTGGGTAAAATATATTCTTCTAGGTTACGTAAATTCACACGTTTCCATACGTCACGTGCCATTTCGAGAGCTTCCTCACGAGGGCCGGTTGCGTATGAGTAATAATAGTTATTAGGTTCTAAGAAGGCAGAATCTAGAAGTGCTTCGAAGCGATCTAAGTACCATTTCTCAATTGTTTCAGGTTCTGCGTCAACAAAAATGGAAAAGTCGAAAAAATCACTAATATAAATTTGTTGATTGGCGGGTAATTGTAAGACATTGATGCCTTCTACAATCAAAATATCAGGTTCATCAATTTCTTGAAATTCACCTGGAATAATGTTGTACACCTCGTGAGAGTAAATAGGGATTTGCAAGGGCGATTTACGACGTTTAACGTCTTCTAAAAAGCCGATTAATCTTTCCATATCATAACTCTCTGGAAACCCTTTTTGATCCATCATATCGTGCTTAATTAAATAATCATTAGGATGTAAAAAGCCGTCCGTCGTAATTAAATGAACGTTGTGACGTTTGAAAATACGTGACAGCATCATTTGTAAAACACGAGCTGTGGTACTTTTTCCAACGGCCACACTTCCAGCAATTCCGATAATAAACGGTGGAGTTTCTTGGTACTTCTGCATAAATAACCCTTTACTTTGTTGCAATGATTCATATTCGTTCATGTACAATTTAATCAAATGCGTTAATGGCATATAAATGTCTTGCACGTCTTGCAAAGAAATTTTATCGTTGAAACTTTTGATTTCTTGTAGTTCTTCCTCAGTTAATAGAGGTATACCATTTCGATAAAAGCTTTCCCATTCAGATCGTGAGAAGTGATGATACTTCTTTGATTCCTTCGCTTGCACGATAGTTATTTCCTCCTAAGAATAGGGTGTAAAAAGAATTATACCACATTTATTTTTTTTTCATAGATATAAATGGTAAAAATTAGAAAGTGGTTAAAGAAATATCAGCTGCAAAGGTCTTTTCCAGTGCTAAATCACGTAGACGATTTTGTTTGCGTTCTGAATAATCTTTTGAAATGCTTATTTCTTCCGTACTTTCTGGAATGACTTTAGGTACAACGTAGTCTTCTCCAATTTCTTTTCCAACTGCGACAAACGTCATAAAGCAAGTAGCGGCTAAATAGCGCTCGCCTGTTGTTAAATTTTCACCGGTTACTTTGACAAAAACTTCTAAAGAACGTTTACCAGTACCCGTCACAAAAGCTTCTAATGTAAGGGCATAGTCAGCTGGGATTGGCGCTAAGAAATTTAAGCGGTCAGTAGATGCTGTGACAACTGGTTGACGTGTATGGCGGATAGCGGCCATCGCTGCACAGCTGTCAATATAATACATTAATTGTCCACCGTATAAGGTGTTATGGCTGTTTGTGTCTTGAGGCAGCACTAAATGTGTTTGAACCGTACGTGACTCATGACAAAATTTTGCGTTTGGTGTAACTTCATTCATATAAAAAAAACTCCCTCTCGTGCTATGATAGATAAAAATAGCACCCTGATTATATCATAAAAAGGGGGATAATATAGAGAGGAAGGCACTAAGTGGCAAAGATTATTTTATTTGGTGATAGCTTGACAGCAGGCTATAATCCGGAAGAAATGTTTACAGATGAATTGACCCGTCGTGTGCAAGATGTTTTTTTTGACGATCATGTAATAAATGCTGGTATTCCAGGTGATACTGCTGAACAAGGGCTTCATAGAATAGAGGCACATGTGTTAAAATATGAACCAGATATTGTGACGGTGTTTTTTGGCGCAAATGATTTAGCACGTCATAGAGACGTTTCGTTAGTTGAATATATAGACAATTTATCCGCTATCATTAAACACATTACACCTGGAAAAGTCATTATGTTTTCAGCTCCGTATGTTAATCAAACAATGAGGTGTCAGGATCGTCCGCTAACGACTATTATGACGTTTGTAGAAGCCGCGCAGAAGCTTGCTAATAACTATCAAGTGCCATTTGTCAATTTAGCAACGATTATGATGGACGATGATCGAAGAGATGACTGGTTTCAAGAAGATGGCTTGCATTTTTCAAGTTATGGCTATGAAAAACTAGCGCAATTATTTAATCAAGAAATTAAAAAGAAGAGGGACGTTTTATGACAGAGCATTATTTTACTAATTCACCAGAAACAGCTCATGAACGAGCACAATTTACATTTGAATTAAAAGGAAAGACGTTTACTTTTAATACAGATAGTCATGTTTTTTCTAAGAGTACGATTGATTTTGGAAGTCGTGTGTTAATTGAAGCGTTTGATGATAGCCAATTACCAGAAGGGGCCTTACTAGATGTTGGGTGTGGTTATGGTCCAATGGGGTTATCGTTAGCTTATAGTACAGGACGTTTTGTTGAGATGGTTGATGTGAATGAGCGTGCACTAGGGCTGGCAAAAGAAAATGCTGTGGTTAATGGTATTGATCAAGTGGATATTCATGTATCTTCTATATATGAAGTGACCAATCAAGAAAGTTATGCTGGAATTGTCAGTAACCCGCCAATTAGGGCAGGTAAACAGGTTGTTCATGGGATTTTAGAAGGCGCTTATTCACTATTAAAAGAAGGCGGAAGCTTGACCGTAGTCATTCAAAAGAAACAAGGCGCACCGAGTGCTCAAAAGAAAATGAAAGACGTCTTTGGTAATGTTGAAGTAGTAACAAAAGACAAAGGATACTTTATTTTAAGAAGTGTGAAAGAAGCTTAGTTACAGATTTAACGACAAAATATAGCAAAACACTTGAATTAAATAGATATTTATTATATACTATCTGAGGTTATGCAAATAATCAAAAACCACATCCATTACGATTTTCAGAGTGGTGCTTTGTCTGACAAAGTTCTCTGTGAAGTTGAATAGTGGAGAGGAAAAATTTAAAACCAAATGGAGGAAACAAAAATGGCAGTAATTTCAATGAAACAATTACTAGAATCAGGTGTACACTTTGGTCACCAAACTCGTCGTTGGAACCCAAAAATGAAGAAATATATCTTCACTGAAAGAAACGGGATCTACATCATCGACTTACAAAAAACAGTTCGTTTAGTAGACGACGCTTACAACTACATGAAGGATGTTGCTGAAAACGGCGGTATCGCTTTATTCGTTGGTACTAAAAAACAAGCTCAAGAAGCAGTTAAAGAAGAAGCTATCCGTTCAGGACAATTCTACGTTAACCACCGTTGGTTAGGTGGAACTTTAACTAACTGGGATACTATCCAAAAACGTATCTCTCGCTTAAAAGAAATCAACAAAATGGAAGAAGAAGGAATCTTCTCTGTTTTACCTAAAAAAGAAGTTTCAGTATTAAACAAAGAACGTGAACGTTTAGAAAAATTCTTAGGCGGTATCGCTGATATGCCAAGAATTCCAGACGTAATGTTCATCGTAGACCCTCGTAAAGAGCGTATTGCGGTACAAGAAGCTCATAAATTAAACATTCCTATCGTTGCTATGGTAGATACTAACTGTGATCCAGATGAGATCGATGTAGTTATCCCATCAAATGACGATGCTATCCGCGCGGTTAAATTAATCGCTGGTAAAATGGCTGACGCTTTCATCGAAGGCCGTCAAGGTGAAGATGAAGTTGTTGAAGAAACTTTCACAACTGAAGCAGCTCCAGCAGCAGATTCAATGGAAGAAATCGTTGAAGTTGTTGAAGGAAGCAACGCTGAATAATTTAGCTAAATAATTAAATGTCTCAAAGGCTATGAAGTAGTAGGCGAACAAAGTAGCCCGTCTTGTACCTTTGAGACTTTTTTTACAAAGAAAATACACTCTAGGAGGCACATATAAAATGGCACAAACAATTACTGCAGCTATGGTAAAAGAATTACGCGACAAAACAGGCGTTGGTATGATGGACGCTAAACGCGCATTAGTAGAAGTAGACGGAGACATGGACAAAGCAATCGATCACTTAAGAGAATCTGGTTTAGCAAAAGCTGCTAAAAAAGGCGACCGTATCGCTGCTGAAGGATTATCTAACGTATACATCAATGGCAACACTGCTGCAATCGTAGAAATCAACTCAGAAACTGACTTCGTTGCAAAAAACGATCAATTCAAAGAATTAGTTATTCGCGTTGCTAAATTAGTTGCTGAAAACAAACCAGCTGACTTAGAAGCTGCTTTAGCTATCGAAACAGAAAACGGAACTATCGAGAAAGAAATCTTAGAAGCTACTACAGTTATCGGAGAAAAAATTGCTTTCCGTCGTTTCCAAATCGTTGAAAAATCTGATGATGAAGTATTCGGCGCATATTTACATGCTGGCGGAACTATCGCTGTATTATCAGTAGTAACTGGTGCTGACGAAGCAGTAGCTAAAGACGTTTCAATGCACGTTGCAGCTATCAACCCTCGTTACATGACAAAAGAAGAAGTGCCTGCAGAAGAATTAGAACACGAGAAAAAAGTGTTAACTGAGCAAGCATTAAACGAAGGCAAACCAGCTAACATCGTTGAAAAAATGGTTATTGGCCGTATGCAAAAATTCTTAGCTGAAATTTGTTTAGTTGACCAACCATTCGTTAAAGATCCAGATATGACAGTTTCTAAATACTTAGCAAGCAAAAACTCTGATGTAAAAGCATTCGTTCGTTTTGAAGTAGGCGAAGGAATCGAAAAACGTCAAGAAAACTTTGCTGACGAAGTAAGAAGCCAAATGAAATAATAAATCTATCATCTGATAGTCGGGAACGCAACTGTAAAAAGTGCGCTCCCTTTTTTTAGGCAAATTTAGAATATGGTCGATTGGTCATATTTATGCTAGAATAAGGACAGAAATTAATGGAGGGTGTTATCATGGCGGAACCAAAATTTAAACGCGTGGTATTAAAATTAAGTGGAGAGGCATTAGCTGGAGATGTTGGGTTTGGAATTAAACCACCAGTTATCGAAGAAATTTGTAAAGAAATCAAAGAAGTTCATGAGTTAGGTGTTGAAATTGCAATCGTTGTTGGCGGTGGTAATATCTGGCGTGGACAAGTCGGCGAACAAATGGGCATGGAACGTGCACAAGCTGACTACATGGGAATGCTTGCAACGGTGATGAACGCTTTAGCTTTACAAGATGTGTTAGAAAACGTTGGGGTACCAACTCGTGTTCAAACATCAATCGAAATGCGCCAAATCGCTGAACAATATATCCGTCGTCGTGCAGTACGTCATTTAGAAAAAGGTCGCGTTGTTATTTTTGCAGGGGGTACAGGTAATCCTTACTTCTCAACAGATACAACATCAGCATTACGTGCTGCTGAAATCAATGCGGATGTTATCTTAATGGCTAAAAATAACGTAGACGGTGTTTACTCTGCAGATCCTAAATTAGATGCTGATGCGATTAAATTTGAAGAGTTAACTCACTTAGATGTGATTGCTAAAGGATTAGCTGTAATGGATTCTACAGCAAGCTCATTAAGTATGGATAATGATATTCCATTAGTTGTTTTCAACTTAAATGAACCTGGAAATATTAAACGTGTTGTTGAAGGTGAAAATATCGGAACAACAGTAAGGGGGAAAAAATAATGGTCCAAGCAGTATTAAATAGTACAAAAGAAAGAATGATCAAATCAGAAGAAAATTTACAACGTGAATTAGGCTACATTCGTGCAGGACGTGCGAACGCTAGTATCCTAGATCGTATTCAAATTGATTATTATGGAGCACCGACACCATTAAACCAAATTGCTCAAATTAATATTCCTGAAGCACGTATGTTAATGATTACACCATTTGATAAAACAGCTTTAGAAGATATTGAACGTGCTATTATGGCAAGTGATTTAGGTTTAAGTCCGGCTAATGATGGTTCAGTTATTCGTTTAGTGATTCCTCAATTAACAGAAGAACGCCGTAAAGAATTAGCAAAAGAAGTAGGTAAAATTGCTGAATCTTCTAAAGTAGCTGTTCGAAATATTCGTCGTGATGCTATTGATGAATTGAAAAAATTAGAAAAAAATAAAGAAATTTCTGAAGATGAGTTACGTACATACGAAAAAGATGTTCAAACATTAACTGATAACAGTATTGCTAAAATTGATACTATTACTAAAGCAAAAGAGCAAGAATTATTAGAAGTATAATAAAACAAGCATTGATAATGGAATTGTCCGATTAAAATGGAACAATTCTGTTTCAATGCTTTTTTTTATTAATTTAAAACTATTAAATAGTAGTTAGTTGGATATTTTTGTATTAGAATAACATTAGAGATTAAAACTCATGGAGGAGTGATTCGTATTGTTTGCTGAAACAAATATTACAACTAAACTAAATCTATTGTACTATTTAGAATTTTTTGAAAATGATATTACTGTTGATAAATTATTAGATTTTTTAGATGTTTCTAAAATGACGTTGAAAAAATATGTTAAAGAAATCAATGAAATGGCACAAGAGTATGAAATAATTATAAAAGGCAACAGTATAGAATTAAAAAGTGACCATAGGGAAAATAGTTTGTTGATTGCTAAGAGAATCATTGGGGAGTCTCTTAATATCACTCTTTTACTAAGTATTTTATATAAAAAATATAATCTGTCAGAATTAGCAGAACGTTTGTTTATTACAAAATCAACAGTTATTTACAAAGTTGAACAGTTGAATGAGTACTTTAAAAATCAAGAATTAGAAATTGAAATTGTTTATCTTGATAATGAAAGTTATGAAATAGTTGGAGAAGAATGGGAAATTAGACATTTTTTTAAAATTTTATTATTGGAAGTTGATTACTATGATATTTATTTACAAAACAAACCCATTTTTAAAGAAATTCATGAACAATTAGATAATCATTTTAATCAACATTACACTCAAAATGAAGCACTAACAGTAGATACGTATATTTTTATTGGTCTAAGAAGAGCTGCACGTGGTTTTTATTTATTTGAAAGTTTTGAAGAAGTTCCTAAAGAAGTCAGAATTGAGTTAGAATATCTATTTAAGCATTTAAAAAAGAAGACTCCTTTTGTAAGTTTTCTAGAAAGTAAGTATTTGGTGACATTTGATATTTTGTTATTAGCCAATATAATTCCGATAGAATATTTGTATGAAATCATGTATTTAGATGGGAATTTTGAAATTGGAGATCCTTTAGAATCATCAGTTGGAAATGTTCTTAAACAATATATAGATAAGTATAATATCGATATGCTAACAAATGATTTTGATTATTATGTCAAGCTGTTATCCGTTCAGATTCTTATGTACGGACCACTTAATCAAATACTACTCGAAGATTACGAGATTCATTATCGTGCTTTGAGAAGAGAAAATGAAGAAAAATTAGATTATCTTTATAAATTAGTACAAGAGTCAGGTATTATTACCTATGAAGTCCCAAGTATTTATCAAGAATTTATTATCTATTTTTTAGTTGTAGTATCTGAAGTGAGGAAAGATTATTTTCATATTCGTCCGTCTAAAAAAATTAGAATATTACTTTATTCTGCTAAACATAATGTCTATTCGGAAGTACTTGAGTATATTTTGAAAGATCGTTACAGTGCCTATTTTTCGGTGGTGGTGGATTATAAAGACGTTTTACATGATACATATAATGTCGATGATTATGACGTTATTATTTCGGATATTTATTTGGATAGTTTTAAGGATAAGTATTTATATTTCACAAAATTGCCAAGTACATTTTTTTGGAAGAGCTTTGAGGATTTAATTAAAGGGAAATGAAACACATGAATTATTTTCATGTGTTTTTTTTATTTTATTGATTATAAAAAAATAAAAATATGAGAAAAAATATACATGCTATATTTAAGTGGGGATAGATTATACGGAGAGTTTTTTGAATGTTGAGAATTGTTAAAGGAGGAATTACGTGTTTATTGAGAATAACATTTCCAAAAAAATTGACTTGATGTATTATTTGGAAGCCAACGGGGGAATAGAAGCCACGGAAGAAGTTGTGAAGTTTTTAGATACAACAATTGTAACATTAAAAAAATATATTGAAGAAATAAATACTTTGACGGATAGCTATGAAATAGTGATTAAAGGTAATAGTATTCGCCTAAATTCTAATTATCGACAAAATTCTATTTTAATATCGAAGAGGATACTAAATGACTCGACTAATCTTCAGTTATTGATTTTAATTTTTTTTCATCAATACAATTTAACGGAAATTTCAGAGTATTTATATGTAACGAAGTCAACAGTTTTGTATAAAGTTAACCAAATTAATCAATACTTTGCTGATGAAGAACTCTCAATCAAAATTATTTACAATGATTATTATGAGATTGTTGGTAGAGAGAGAATAGTGAGACATTTTTTTAGAGTCTTGCTTCTTGAAATGGATGATTATGAAGTGCTTCGAGAAAATCAAATAATCTTTAATGAGGTGCATCTCTTTTTTGAAAAAAATTATCGTGACTATCATACGAGGCATGAATCATTGGTGATCGATACCTATTTATTAATTGCATTAAATCGTGTGTCGAAACATTATTATTTACATGATGATTTAGAACAACTTGATGGTGAGATTAAAACAGAAATAATGATAATTTATAATACTTTAGTTCAAAAAAAACCTTTTGTGAATTTTATTGAGTCAACTTACAATGTGACATTCTCTCCATATTTAATTGCCAATATAATCCCAATAGAGTATATAGAAGAGATTTTATATCTTAAAAAAGGTTATATGTTAAATGATGATAAAGAACATAAAATATCAGATATTCTAAAATGTTATTTAAGGAAGTACGGTTTATGCATTCCGCTCAATAAACAAGAGCGATATATTAAATACTTAACTAATCAATTGGTGACAATTGGTCCGATTAATCAGGTGATTTTAAGAGATTTTGATATTAACTATAAAAAACTGGCTGAAATCAATTTAGAAAAATCATCATTTTTATATCAATTGATAGCCAGTTCAGCGCTTTTTTTAACAGATAGAGAGAGTTTAAAGTATGAATTTTGTATCTTCTTTTTAACAATTATTGATGAGGTACGTAAAGATTACTTTGGCATGAATCAATCTGAAAGTATTAGAATCTTACTATATTATTCAGAAAATAATATTTACTCAGAAATTTTTGAAAGTATTTTGAAAGATAAATATGAAAATCAATATAAAATAAATATTGATTATATCAATATTTTATATAACGATTTTCAAGTAAAAAACTATGATGTGATTATTTCTGATATTTATTTAGAAGATTTTGAAGGTAAATATCTATACTATTCACGTTATCCTAGCAATAAATTTTGGCAAGAATTTGAACAAATGGTTTTAATGAAATAAATAGCTAATTATAAATGATATTCCAAACGATTAAGGAGTATCATTTTTGATTAGCTTTTTATGTCTCGTTTTATTTTTTATCACTTCAGGATAAAACGTAAAATCTAGACTATCTTTAGCATGTTATAGTTGATTAGTAGTAAAGAGCCGGTTCTAAATAATAGTCAAATAATTCATTTTATATTCTATCCAAAAGAGATAAAACATAAAATTTTATAGAATCGTAAGAGGTTATACTTGTTAAGTAGTTAAGTGATACAGATATAGAGAGGAAGATAAGAACAATGAAAAAATTGATTGGTTTGATGGTAGCAGTGATAGGTATAGGAGTATTTGTAACAGAAGAAGTAACATTTGCATCATCAGGTGCCAATTTTTCTGTTCAACCAAAAATTCCTGAAAATCAAAAAAGTAGTACAAGTTATTTTGATTTAGAGTTAAAGCCTAATGAAAAACAAACAGTTGAAATTGAGGTATTTAATGATTCTAATGAAGAAATTGAAGTCATTCCAGAACTTAATAGAGCCACAACATCGGATGTAGGTAATATCAATTACTTAGCAAGCCAGACAGTTGATGACAGTTTAATTTATAATATTGAAGAATTTGTAACGAATAATGTTGAAAGCATCACATTGGCTCCAAAAGAATCTGAGGTAGTAAAGTGGCAGATTCAAATGCCTAAAGAAGCGTTTGAAGGGATTCTATTAGGAGGCTTTCGCTTCAGCTTAGCTGAGGGTGACAAAGAAGTTACAGGCATTGAGAATCGCTTTGCTTATACAGTGGGTATCGTATTAAGCAATTCAGAAGAAGATATTCCAGTTAATTTGAATTTAAATGATATTACAACAGGTCAGATTAATTATCGTAATCATGTCTTAGTTAACTTGCAAAATGATATGCCGAGAATTATTGACGACATGGCTGTTGAGGCGAAAATTTATGAAAAAAATAGTGAAAATCCGGTATTTATTTCTGAAAGGAGTCAATTAAGAATGGCACCTAATTCATCATTTAATTATGGTATTTCTACTCAAGAAACAGCATTTAAACCAGGTAGTTATACATTAGAATTAACAGCTAATGCTGATGGTGAGGAATTTAGTTGGCGTAAGGATTTTGAAATATCAAATAAAGAAGCTAAAGAACACAACAAAGAAGCCATTTTAATTGAAGATGATAGCAATAATCTATGGATGTGGATAGCAATAGCAGCGGTAATTGTTAGTGTCAGTATAGTGATTTGGACAACAAAGAAACGTACAAATGAGAGAAAGGAAGATATTAATGAAAAGAACAATTAGTTATAGCCTTATTGCGAGTTTACTTTTGCAAACTGCTCCATTGAGTGTAGTAGCAAATGAACTATCAACAACCGATGATGAAATAAAAATAACAGAAACAGACGCGTCAGTTATCGAACAAACTCTTGACTCAACCGAACTACTTGAGAATAAAACAAGTGAAGAAACAATAGTATCTGAAGAAATTGAAGAAGTAGTAGATTATGAAGAGAAGATTGAAAACAGCAAGATAGAACCGAATTTAAATGAACCGATTAGTCAATCATCAGAAACTGAGCTGGTATTTGAAAATATTGAAGATAGCTCGGAAGAAGAGAGAGTGATGGAGAGTAATGAAGAAGGAACTCTTGAAACATCAGCTTCTGAAGAAAGTAGTCATGAATCTTTTGAAGAAACTTCAGAAGATAAAGAAGAAACAAAAGAAGTTAGATCTAACAGTGAAACAATCGATGGTATTACTTATTCATGGAATTGGGACAATAGTTTAAAGACATTAACGTTCAACGCTGGTGGAGGTACGAGTGAGAATGTTTTGGAGATTATTCAAGACAAAGGAATGCTTGATGTACAACATCTGACATTTCAAAATTTACCAGAGATTGCCACATCATTTTCAAGTTTAGAGCAGTTAGTGTCTCTAACATTTACTAATAATACATTATTAAGTGGAACTAAAAGTTTTTATGGTTTAAAAAAATTAACCGAAGTTAAAGGGGATATTCAATTAACTCTCGGTAGTGATTACCTATTTGCTGAATGTAGTGCATTAGAAATGTTTGTCCCCTCTTTAAAATTGAGTTCTGACTCCAAAAATAAACAAAGAGGAAGTTTCGTTTTTAAAAAAACCAAAATAAGAGAATTAGCATTAGCTGCTAACCATGGCATTTCAATCAGTAAGAATAGTTTCAGCGATGGCCATATATTTGCTGAGATGCCTAACTTAGAAAGATTTAATGGATTTAATATGTTAAATTTTAGCTCTTCGGGAACGGACCATGCTAATGCTTCTATGTCCGATCAATTTGAAGGAAGTACTAATTTAAAAGAAATTCATTTTTCTGGACACGCGGGAGTTAGTAATATTCCTACAATTAATGATAATTTTTTCGACGGTTATACTAATCTTGAAAAGATTGAAATTTTGAATGGTTCAACTAATAGTTTTTATCTAAATTTCGAAGCATTTAGAGCAATTCCAAACCTAAGAGAACTTAGACTAGATATTCAACAAGAGGCTATTTATAACAGTTCAGTGACACAATATGTTCCTAACTTAGAAGTTTTTAGTTCTAACTCACTACTAGAGTTAGGTAGTAACATGTTTGAAAATCACAATAACTTGCAGGAAATTAACCTAGCTAACACCACTAAAATAGGGGATTTAACGTTTGCTTCTACAACAAACTTACAGGTGATTACTGCACCTAAGTTACAGGAGTTAGGAACAGCAACTTTTAAAAGTGCAGGAGTAAAAAAAGTTAATTTTCCAGAGTTAATAACGATGGAAGATCAAGTATTTGCTGAAACTAATGAGTTAACTGAGGTTAAATTAAATAAATTATCCTCTTTAGGTAGTAATGCTTTTTATAAATCACGAGTCGAAAAAGTAAGTATTCCGGAGGTGACTGAATTACCTTCTAAATCATTTGAAAAGTGTACAAGATTGATAGAAGTGCTAATGCCAAAAGTAGAAGTGATTGGCTCAAATAGTTTTTCGGATACAAAGAGTTTAAAAAAATTAAATATACCTGAAGTTTGGCATATTAAATCATTTTCATTCTTTAACTCGGGAGTTGAACATTTAGATTTTCCTAAGTTAACAAATATAGATAATGTTGCCTTCCAATGTGCATTTAATTTAAAAAGTTTAAACCTTCCAGTAGTAAAAACAATTCAAAACGTAGACAGCATGTTTCATATGACAGGTGCTCCTTATGAAATGGAAATTAGCATGCCGATGATTCATGGAATAGATACGTCGGTACTGAATAAATCATCAATAGAATTAATTAAGACTACTAAAGAAAGTCAAGAAGTCATTAAGCCGTTACTAGAAGATAAAAATGATCGTATTATTGCCGTGATTACTGACGGTATAGAATATTTAGATAGTGAAGATAAGATAGAGTTAGAAGTAGGAGATAGTTTATCAATCCCAGTTGTTTCTGACATTATTATTAATGAAAATTATTCAGATGTAAAAGCGGATGTGGCTTATGTTTGGCATCATGATGAAGCGCCAGTAACATTTGGAGATGAATTACAAATTAATAAAGTAATGCCTTGGCATACTGGAACGTATTATCGTTCATTGAACATTCATCATTCTGAAGCAAAGGATGAGTTGTTTCATAATAAAACTAACAGTGTCCAAATAGATGTTGTCAATTATACCAATGAATTAGAAGTGGGTGTTGAAGTTGGACAACCAGAAATTACAATAGGTGAAACCACTAATGTAACAACAACAATTGAGAATGTTACAGGTTATGGAGATGTTAAGGTTAATGTTGATTTGGTAAATGGCTTACTGGGAGGTATCGAGCTAGTTGAGGGAAGTATTAAGGTTAAAATCAATAATCAAATCGTATTAACAGATGCTTCTAGTATTGGGGAATTAACGATTCCTAAAGATGATAGTTTAACTATTGATTATCAAGTAATAGGTATAAATAACGAGTCCATTGAAAATAATATTGAAGTTATTTTACATGAGGTTGGGAAAGAAACTTCAGAAGAACATATCTGGGCAGGAGCTAATCGTATAAAAGTAAAAAATGGTGTGTTGAAATTCACGTCAAATCCTCCTGAAGTTATCGAGTTCAAATCATGGGGGGAATAGATAATCCTCTAACTTTAGGATCAATTACTGAGCAAGCATCTCACTTTGAATTAAAAATAGAAGACTTACGAGGATCTAATAATTTTGCTCAAAATGAAATTAAAGGGAATCGTTCCGCATGGCGAGTAGAAGTTTCTACAGATAATAATTTTATCGATAAGGATAATAAAACAGATAGTGGCTTACAACAATTACTAGGAAAAACGGCTGATGGCACCTGGCATAATGCCAAGGATGGCGTAACGCTTCATAAACATATTCCAATTAGAGAAATGCCATTAAGCTCTAAAGATCAAGTGGTTACTATTGGAGAAGAGCAAAAGCTAGGTATCATGTTAAATCAAATTACCGGACTTAAAGAGAATAGCGACTATCAAGTAGAGATGGAATTTAACTTGATAGATGCACCTTAGGAGGAGAAAAGATGAAACTTAAAATGAGTCTAGTATTAGTAGGTGTCTCTCTATTGTTTAATATTTTTTCTCCAATGGTAAGTGCCACTGAAAGTAAAAGTTCTATAAAATTTTATATTGAAAACAAAGCACCAATAGAGGAAGAGCAGACAACGATTGTTCCTGAAGAAAATCTGTTGGATGAAGAAACATCAAGTAATGATGTCATTAAGGACAATGAAATTGCTGAACATTCTATTACAAATAATAGAAATCCCGTAGTAGAGTCAAGTAATGATGTAAAAGATACATTAACTTCTAAAGGGATAAAAGAATCGACAGGAAGGTTGCCTCAAACAGGTTTTAGACAACCTAAGTTAGCCATTGTGATGGGAATATTATTTATCATAATCGCTGTAATAATAAAAAAGAAAGAAGGAAGAAAAAATGAAAAAAATTAATTTATTAACAGTCGCTTTATTAGCAAGTAGTGTGTTAGGTGGAACATTAGTCAATGCAGATACAGACAGCAGTGCGACAAGTATAGGTAAAGTAAGTGTGGGTACGCTAACGGAAGAACTTCCAGAAAATCCCGATCCAGAAGGTGGAGGAGAAATTACAGATCCAGAAATTACTAACCCAGAAGGAAGTCGTTTTAAAGTCATTCATGCTTCAAATTTAGAATTTGGAGAGGTAGTAGTAACAGCTAAAGAGCAGATTGTTAAAGCTCAAACATCGGAGGTTACAACAACAAGTGAAGGTGTAGCAAAACGTGTCCCTTGGGTTACAACATATGATATGAGAAATTCAACGGAACGTTCAGATTGGGAATTAAAAGCTTCGGCAACTCCGCTTGAAGATGGTAATGGACACGTTTTACGTGGTGCTGAAATTACATTATATAATTTAAACTATGCTGGAGATTCTGAACGTGCTCCTAAAGCAGAAACAGGTAAGATTACGTTAGGAACTAGTGCTCAAAAATTAGCAACTGCAACAGCCTATTCAGGAGAAGGCACACAGGATACAGGTGTGGGAAGTTGGTCACTTGCAATGGGGTATAAAACAAATGATGAATTAGAAACAGATGGTGTGGAACTTCGTATTCCTTCTAACATCGTTATAAATGAGGGAGTAGAATACACATCAACCATTACTTGGGAAATGGCAACAACTCCATAGAATAAATTGTAAAGAAATGTAAAACAAAAAATATAACAATCAAGGGAGAAATAAATTATGAAAACAATGAAAAATATCATGACAATTGCATTATTAAGCACAGTAGCTTTGGGAGGCACAGTAACATTAGCAGAAAGTAATACATATGATGCGGTAGATTCTGAAGCTACAATTAACTTTGTTAAATCATTAGAAGAAGAAGAAGTAGAAATTCCAGGTATGCCAGATCCTGAAGTTATTGATCCAGAAGATCCAGAGATTGTTGATCCAACTCATCCAGAAAATCCAAATCCAAATCCAAATCCTAGTAATAACTTATTGCGTATTAATTATGTTTCTGATTTTGATTTTGGAACATGGGGAAGCACAAGTAATGCAATTAAAGCATACGCTAAAGCACAGCCAATCTATTTGACAAACGGTAAAGTAAAAGATGTCGCACCTTTCATCTCAACAATTGACAATCGTGGGACAGAGCGTGGAGAAGGATGGACGTTATCAGCAACAGCCTCAGTATTAACAGATGAAAAAGATAACGAATTAAAAGGGGCACAAATTATTTTATCAAATGGTCACTATACAGGTGGAGAATTAGCACCTAAAGGATTTAGTGAAAATAAAAATATTAGTGAAGGTAAACAAACATTAGCCGATACAACAGCCGATACAGGTGCTGGACAATGGTCAATGGCGCTAGGAAATGTTAAAGAGTTTACCACTCAGTTACCTACTAAAGATGATGCGTCTATTTTAGAAGATGTGACGTATAAGATAACTGACGGGGTAAGAATTGAAATCCCACGCAACACAGTAACAAATAATACAGAATATTCAGGAACTATTACTTGGGAATTAGAAACATCTGTATAAGCCTTATTGAGATTTAGCTATTAGCTAAATCTTTTTTTATTTTAACAAGTCAATTTTTTATAAAATGAATGATTTACGGTGTGGGTCCCAGATAATTCGTAGATAATGAGTAAAAGGTGAGAAAACATTAAAAGAAAGTGAAGTTATTCACATGAGTAAATGAAAATTAGATATATTTTTCGTTAAACCCTTGTTTTTTGGTTTTTGTATGATATATTTGTCATATAAAAAAAGAAAGGTGAGGGAATAATTATGAAAATTGGAGTTATTAAAGATCCTAAACAAGGCGAAGCTCGTGTTGGAATGACACCAGAAAATGTAAAAATTCTGACAGAAGCAGGGCATACTGTACTAGTGGATAATAATGCAGGAGAAGGCAGTGGCTTTACCAATGAAATGTACACACAAGCTGGAGGAGAAATTGTTGATACCGATACAGCTTGGGAGGCAGATTTAATAGTAAAAGTAAAAGAACCGATGCCATCTGAATATCATTATTTTAAAAAAGGACAAATCATTTGGGGCTTTCTTCATTTAGCGGCTAACAAAGAATGCGTTCAACAAATGGTTGATAAAGAAATGATAGCGATTTCAGGGGAAAATATTAGTGTGAATGGTGTATTAGAATTATTAAAACCAATGAGTGCTATCGCTGGTAGACGTGCTGTTTGTATGGGGCAATACTATTTAGAAAAACAGCATGGAGGAGAAGGTATTTTATTACCAGGTATTCCTGGTTTAGAAGCAGGAACAATTGTCATTCTTGGTGGAGGAAATGCCGCTGAAAACGCTGCTGATATTGGTGCTAGCTTAGGTTGTCGCGTGATCATTCTAGAATTAAATGAGAATAGATTGAAACAATTAGAAGAGAGATACTCTGGTAAAAATGTAGAATTAATTGAATCTACTACTGAGAATCTTGAGAAATATATTAAGGAAGCAGATATTTTCATTTCAACAGTGTTAATTCCAGGAGCAAAACCACCAAAATTAGTTAAAGAATATATGGTTAAATCAATGAAGCAAGGTAGTGTGTTAGTTGATATTTCTATTGACCAAGGTGGAACAGTTGAAACAATTGATACACCAACAACACATGCTGATCCAGTATTTGAAAAATATGGGGTTATTCATTATGCCGTGCCAAACATGCCAGGTGCTACACCTAGAACCGCTACTATGGCTTTAGCAAAAGGAAATATTAGTTACTTACTTGATATTGCAAATAAAGGTGTACAAAAAGCAATTAAGGATAGTGAAGAATTAAAATCCGGCGTTAGTATGTACGAAGGGAAGATTGTATCCGAAGCATTAGCAGATTCTATAGAAATGAATTTTGTTGAAATGGAGAGTGTTTTATAATGACTAGAATTAATAACTTACCCGTATCTATTGAAGACGTTTACGAAGCTAAAAGTATTATTTCTGAATACGCTCGTGTTACTCCTTTAATAAAATCTTATTATATGAGCTCAATTACTGGTGGAGAAGTGTTTACGAAATTAGAAAACATGCAATTAACCGGCTCATTTAAATTTAGAGGAGCGTTTAATAAAATTTCTCATTTAACCGATGAGCAAAAAGCAAAAGGCGTGATCGCTTGCTCTGCAGGTAATCATGCACAAGGAGTGGCACTAACCTCTAAATTATTAGGAATAAAAAGTACAATCGTTATGCCTCTTACAGCACCACAAGCAAAAGTTGATGCGACAAGAGGTTACGGTTCAGAAGTCATCTTATTTGGACAAACATTTGATGAAGCTAGAGCGAAATGTGAAGAAATCGTTGCAGAAACAGGAGTAACGTTTATTGATCCTTATGATGATGAGTTTGTAATGGCTGGACAAGGAACTATTGGCTTTGAAATTTTAGATGAAATTTGGGATGTGGATAACGTGATTGTCCCTGTTGGCGGAGGCGGTTTGATTTCTGGATTAGCTGTTGCTCTAAAAACATTCAATCCTAATATTAAAATTGTAGGTGTTCAATCAGAAAATATTCATGGAATGACTTCTTCATTTAAAGAAAGAAAAATTACCCCTCATAAAGAAGCAGCAACCATTGCGGATGGTTGTGCAGTAGAAACACCAGGGAACTTAACATTTGAAGTAGTAAATGAATTAGTAGATGAAATGATTTTAGTAAGTGAAGAAGAAATTGAAATTGCTATGAAAGATTTAATTCAACGTTGTAAAGTTGTAGTAGAAGGTGCAGGCGCACTGGCTTCTGCTGCAATAATTAGTGGTAAAATAGATCACTTATTACCAAACAAAAAAACTGTAGCCATTGTTTCTGGCGGTAATGTAGACTTAGCTCGTATTAAAGAAACAGTTGACCACTTTATCGTAGCGACAGAAAAAGTTTAAAAATATAATAGTTGTAATGATAAACCATCGACAAAATCAATGATAATAAAAAATCTGAGACAGTGAGAATTTTTTCGCTTGTTTCAGATTTTTTATTTTTTTTATAGATTAAGATAGCTAGTAAAAGAATCTTCATCAGCTCAATTAACACTTTCTGTAGGTTTTTTCCTTACTTTTTGCTACAATAGTATAGATAGTAATTAATGGAAGGATGTTGTGTGATGTTCCGTTTTTTTCCTCAAAAAAATAAATATCATGTAGAAGAGATGCTTAACACATTTAATCGCGAATTACCTGTTCCACAGCATATTGCAGTTATTATGGATGGTAATGGTCGTTGGGCGAATAATCGTCGTTTACCACGCGTAGCGGGACACAAAGAAGGCATGAATAATGTCAAAAAAATAACAAAAAAAGCAAGTCAATTAGGGGTTAAAGTGTTGACGTTATATGCTTTTTCAACGGAGAATTGGAGACGTCCAGATTCAGAAGTGAGTTTCTTAATGCAGTTACCTGTGGACTTCTTTGATACATTTGTCCCAGAATTAATTGAAGAAAATGTAAAAGTCCAAGTAATAGGCTATACAGATGCCTTGCCAGCGCATACGAAACAAGCTGTTGATTCAGCTATTGAACAAACGGCTCATTGTACAGGGATGATTTTGAACTTTGCATTAAACTATGGCAGTCGTGCAGAGATTCTGACAGGTATTAATCAATTAATTGATGAAGCAAAATCAGGAGAATTAACTGAAGAGGTTACTGAAGAGCTGTTTTCCAATTATTTGATGACATCTGTATTGCCCAAAGCGTATCAAGATCCTGATTTAGTGATTCGTACGAGTGGCGAAGAACGAATTAGTAATTTTTTACTATGGCAAATTGCCTATAGTGAGTTATACTTTTCTAAAGTCTATTGGCCAGATTTTAGTGAGAGTCATTTGGAAGAAGCTATTGGTAGCTTCCAGGCCAGAAATCGCCGTTTTGGTGGTTTAAATGAAACGAAGGAGAATAAGTAAATGAAACAACGTGTGATAACAGCGATCGTTGCGTTGCTGTTTTTTGTTCCAGTTGTCTGGTACGGTGGTGCTTTATTCCAATTAGTGGTTGCATTAATGGGAGTAGTGGGTGTCTATGAATTATTCAAGATGAAAGGCTTATCAATTGTTAGTGTTCAAGGTGTCTTATCAGCTTTAGCGACAATTTTTTTAATCTTACCAAGACAAAATTGGTTTGAATTTTTACCTTATAATATTAACAATTTCCATCTGTTTTTTGTTATGGTCATGCTATTGTTATGTGTGACAGTTTTTTCTAAGAATGAATTTACCTTTGAAGATGTTGCATTTCCTGTATTAACGAGTTTGTATGTGGGAGTTGGTTTTCAAAACTTTGTACTGGCACGAGGCAATGATGCTCAGTTCTTGTTTATTATTTATGGTTTAGCGGTTGTGTGGAGTACAGATATTGGGGCCTATATGGTGGGACGTAAAATTGGTAAAAATAAACTAGCACCTCATATTTCTCCTAATAAAACAATCGAAGGTTCAATTGGAGGGATCATTTGTGCGGTTGTTGCTGCGTTACTAGTTATTGTCTTAAATCCTAGTGGGACAACATTAGCTTATAATTGGGCAGTCATGATTCCCATTACCATTATTCTATCTATTGCAGGTCAAATGGGAGATTTAGTAGAATCAGCTTTTAAACGATTCTATGGCGTGAAAGATTCAGGAAAACTATTACCAGGTCATGGCGGTATTTTAGACCGTTTTGACAGTTTGTTATTTGTATTTCCATTAATGTATATTCTAGGGTTATTTTCTTAAAAATAACCCTCTTACTGTATAAAAAGAAAGGAAGTTACGTATGAAAACATTATTAGTATTTATTTTTGTTTTCGGGTTGATTGTGGTCATCCATGAACTAGGGCATTTTATTTTTGCCAAGCGTTCAGGTATTTTAGTTCGTGAATTTGCCATTGGCATGGGACCAAAGATTTTTAGTCACCGTGATAAATCGGGAACGTTATATACAATTAGAATTTTGCCAATGGGTGGTTATGTCCGAATGGCGGGTATGGGTGAAGAAGAAGTAGCGCTTCCTCCGGGTAAACCGCTGTCAGTCGAGCTAAATGATAAGGGAGATGTTAGCCGAATTAACACGAGTCATAAAGTGACGTTAACCAATGGGATTCCATTGGAGTTATTAGAAGCGGACTTAGAAGATAAGCTGTATTTAAAAGGTTACGTAAACGGCGAAGAAGCAAACGAGACAACGTACACAGTTGATCATGATGCGACCATTATTGAAGAAGATGGCACAGAAGTTCGAATTGCTCCACGAGACGTTCAATTTCAATCAGCCAAATTATACCAACGTATGTTAACGAATTTTGCAGGCCCTCTATTTAATTTTATTTTGACGTTCGTGTTGTTTTTATTAGTATTATTTATGCAAGGTGGCGTAGCAGCAAATGATACATCAAGTTTAATTGGTGGTGTTCAGGCAGATAGTCCAGCCGATAAAGCAGGTATGAAGCCTGATGATCGTATCCTTGAAATTGAAGGAACAAAAGTCACACAGTTTGCTGAAGTTGGCAAACTGTTAGAAAAAACTAAAGATAAGCCAATCAACGTGGTTGTTGAGCGTGAAAAGGCAGAAAAAACCTTAACCTTAACACCTAAAAAAGTAACAGAAAATGGAAAAGACCGTTACATTTTGGGGATTCAAGGTGCGGTTAGACTGAAAAAATTATCTTTCGGGGAAAAATTTAAAGAAGCAGCCGTTCAAACAAAAAATAGTGCGTTAACTATTTTTAATGCCTTGAAAGACTTGATTGCTGGTTTTAGTTTAGATAAATTAGGTGGACCTGTGATGATTTATCAAGCTTCATCAGAATTATCAAATCAAAGTTTTGTGACTATTTTAAGCTTTATTGCGATGTTAAGTGTGAACTTAGGAATTATGAATTTATTACCGATTCCTATGTTAGATGGCGGTAAACTATTGTTTAATATTTTTGAAGGCATTCGTCGCAAACCTTTAAATCAAGAGATAGAAATGAAAATTACTTTAGCAAGTGCGATCTTGTTAATCGGTTTAATTGTATTAGTCACATGGAATGATATTATGAGATTTTTAGGACGCTAGTATTTGGGACTGGGGGATGAAAAATGAAACAGTCAAGTATATTTCTACCTACTTTAAGAGAAAATCCAAGTGAAGCAGAGATTCTTAGCCACCGATTATTATTAAGGGCAGGCTATATTAGACAAGTCGCAAGTGGTATTTATAGCTATTTACCGCTTGCTAAACGTGTCATGGATAGAATGAATGCGATTATTCATGAAGAGTTGGAACAAATGGAAGCACTTGAGATGCAATTACCCTATTTATTACCAAATCGTATAGTAAAAGAGAGCCACCGGTTAGAAACAATTGAAGATAAATTATTTGAATTACATGATCGTAATGAACATTCATTTGTTTTGTCACCTTCATATGAAGAAGCGGTTTTAAGCTTGTTTACAGTAGAAGTGACCTCTTATAAGAAACTTCCATTAATCCTTTATACGACACAAGTGGTTTTTATAGACGAGGAAAGACCAAAGTATGGCTTATTAAAAAGTCGTGAAGGTATTGCACAAATGTCTTACTCTTTTCATGAGACAGAGCAAGATTTATTAGACAGTTATCAGCAAATGGAATCGATGTACCGACGTATTTTGAAGCGATTTGGTTTAGAGTTCAGAACATTGGTTAGTCGTTTTTCTGATGATTTAGGAGCAGATGCAAAAAAATTTATAGCACTTTCAGATGTAGGGGATCAAACAGTTTGTTTCTCCTCAGAAAGTGACTATATTGCGCAGTTAGAATTAGCAACAAGTCTTTATACACCTCAACTTAAAAGAGGAACGTTAGCTGAATTAGAAGAAATAGAGACACCTAATATCAAAACAATTAAAGAATTATCTAGTTTTTTATCGATAGCAGAAGAAAAGGTGATCAAGTCCATTTTATTTATGGCGGATGAAGAGCCGGTATTAGCGTTAGTTCGTGGCGATTATACGGTTAACGAATTTAAACTAAAAAAACTTCTTAATTGTAAAAATTTAAGAGCAGCCGAAGATCAAGAGGTTAGACAATTTACGCAAACTGAGGTAGGCTATATTGGCCCAGTTGGTCTGAGTGATAAATTAAAAATTATTGCGGATGAATATGTTCAAGATATTGAGAATGGTGTGGTTGGGGCCAATAAAACCAATTTTCATTTTATTAATGTTAACTTAGAACGTGATTTTTCTCCAACCCAATTTGCAGATATTCGAATTGTGAAAGAAGGCGAACGCTCACCTGATGGCGAAGGAACCCTTATTTTTACTAAAGGGATTGAAATTGGTCATATTGAAAGCTTAGGATCAGAATTAAGCGAACAGATGGATGCACAGCTAATTGATCGTCACGGGAGAACCGCACCTATTCAAATGGCAGCGTATCATCTAGATATTTCTAGCTTAGTCGCAGCTGTTGCTGAGCAAACATCGGATGAAAAAGGCTTAATATGGCCTAAAGCGATTGCTCCGTTTGATATTCATTTATTGCCTATCAAAGTAACCGATGAGCACCAGTGGCAGTTGACGGTTGAGGTTGAAGAATTATTACAACAGGCAGGTTACGAAACATTAGTGGATGATCGAAACGAAAGTGCTGGTGTAAAATTTAATGATTCAGATTTAATTGGTATTCCAATTAGGGTAACTATTGGTAAAAAAGCGATTGAAAATGTGGTTGAAATTAAATTACGAGAATCAGGAGAATCCATTGAAGTTAGAAAAGATGAACTGATTGCGACTATTGATATCTTAAAGACATCTATCTTGTAAATTGATGAGAATGATGAAATATTGAATAAATTGAAAAAAGACGATTACTTGTTAATCGTCTTTTTTTTGTGAACTAAGTTGTAGGTATTCAATTATTTCGAAGGAAAAAATATTAGTATGCATAAAAAGACTAATTTTTTTTTGTATTTTAATAAGTAATATGAATAAAAAACGGTCAATAAATAAAGCGTTTTCATAAATATAAGTAACATGAAGAGATAATGATTAATAGTTGGCGCTTAAGAAGCCAGGAATTTAACTGTTTAATATTAGGGGTTTGCTAAGATGGAGATGTAAACAAAATTTATGAGGAGGAAATGAACTATGAGTAGTCCAATTAATGTGTATTCTGAAATTGGTAAATTGAAAACGGTGTTACTTCATCGACCGGGTAAAGAGTTAGAAAACTTAATGCCAGACTATTTGGAACGGTTATTATTTGATGATATTCCGTTTCTAAAAGATGCTCAGCAAGAGCATGATCAGTTTGCTAAAGTATTAACAGAAAACGGTGTAGAAGTGTTGTACTTGGAAAATTTAATGGCGGAATCATTAGTATCAGAAGACGTTAAAGAGGCATTCGTTGATGAATATTTATCTGAGGCTAATATTGAAAGCGAAGAAACGATTGCGACTATTAAGCAACTATTAATGAATATTGAAGACAACCGTGAATTGGTAGACAAAACTATGACAGGCATGCAAGTAACAGAATTACCGGATCATGAAAAGAACAGTTTAGTTGATTTAATGGGAAATGATTACCCTTTTGCAATCGATCCAATGCCTAATTTATACTTTACACGTGATAATTTTGCGACTATTGGTAATGGTATTTCCTTAAATCATATGTATTCTGAAACGAGAAATAGAGAAACGATTTATGCACAATATATTTTTGATAATCATCCCAGATTTAAAGACCAAGATATTCCTTATTTATATCATCGAGATGAAGAACACCGACTTGAAGGAGGAGATGAATTAATCCTTTCAAAGAAAGTTTTAGCAGTGGGTATTTCTCAACGAACAGATGCTAAAGCAGTCGAAAAATTAGCACGTAATATTTTTAAAGAAAAGATGAGCTTTGAAACAATTTTGGCTTTTGATATTGGGGAGTATCGGAAATTTATGCATCTAGACACAGTTTTTACTATGGTGGACTATGATAAATTCACGATTCATCCTGAAATTGAAGGGGACTTAACAGTCTATTCTATTACTAAGGGAGAAGACGATTTAGTTATCAAAAAAGAAGTAGATCAATTGGAGCGTATTTTGGCAAAGTATCTACAACTTGAAGCGGTTGAATTAATTCGTTGTGGTGGTGGAGATGTTGCAGCTGCAGCACGTGAACAATGGAATGATGGGTCCAATACGTTAACTATTGCACCAGGTGAAGTTATTGTATATGACCGCAATGTAGTAACTAATGAATTACTGGAAAAAGCAGGACTAACGTTACATAAATTACGTGGAAGTGAATTAGTACGTGGACGTGGAGGCCCTCGTTGTATGAGCATGCCGTTATATCGTGAAGATATTTAATAAAAAATAGAATGGAATGGAGAGAAAATAATATGACATCAGTATTTCAAGGACGTAGCTTATTAGCAGAAAAGGATTTTACACGATCAGAATTAGAATACTTAATTGATTTTAGTATTCATTTAAAAGAATTGAAAAAACATAATATTCCTCATCGCTACTTAGAAGGAAAAAATATTGCCTTATTATTTGAAAAAACATCTACAAGGACCCGTTCAGCGTTTACAACAGCGTCAGTTGATTTAGGCGCACATCCAGAATATCTTGGAGCAAATGATATTCAACTAGGTAAAAAAGAAACGACTGAAGACACTGCTAAAGTATTGGGCAGTATGTTTGATGGTATTGAATTTAGAGGCTTTAGTCAAAAAATGGTAGAAGAATTATCCGAATTTTCAGGTGTCCCTGTTTGGAATGGTTTAACAGATGAATGGCACCCAACACAAATGATTGCTGATTTTATGACGATTAAAGAAAATTTTGGTTCTTTAGAAAATGTTACGTTAGTCTATGTTGGCGATGGAAGGAATAATATGGCAAATAGTTTATTGGTAACTGGTGCAATTTTAGGTGTCAATGTTAGAATCTGTGCACCTCAAGCCTTATTCCCAGAACAAGAAATCGTTGATTATGCAGAAGGATTTGCAGCAGAATCAGGAGCTGAATTGATGATTACTGATAATGTGGAAGAAGGTGTGAAAGGTGCCAATGTATTATATACAGATGTTTGGGTTTCAATGGGGGAAGAAGATAAATTTGAAGAACGTGTGAAGATGTTGCAACCTTATCAATTAAACATGGAGATGATTAATAAAACAGGTAATCAAGAAACAGATAGATTAATTGTGCTACATTGTTTACCTGCATTCCATGATACCAATACGCAATATGGAAAAATGGTAGAAGAGCAATTTGGTGTAAAAGAAATGGAAATTACTGATGAAGTATTTAGAAGTAAGTACGCTCGTCAATTTGAAGAAGCAGAAAATAGAATGCATTCAATTAAAGCTATCATGGCTGCGACGTTAGGTAATTTGTTTATTCCACGCACATAATAACTAGCATTAGAGTGGATAAAGGCAGCATGAATAGATGTTCATGTTGCCTTTATTATTACTATCAATTGGCAAAAATCTGTGGTGAATTTGTCAATTATTTATTAAGTAAATACTTATAATTAAAGAAAGAGGAATGTATGAATAAAAAAATAGTTGTAGCATTAGGTGGCAATGCTATTTTATCAGACAATGCAAGTGCACAATCTCAGCAAGAAGCTTTAATTAAAACAGCTCGTCAATTAGTAGAATTGGTAAAAAAAGGCAACCAACTGATTATTTCTCATGGGAATGGTCCACAGGTTGGTAATTTATTATTGCAACAACAAGCGGCAGATTCTAAAAAAAATCCAGCAATGCCGTTAGATACATGTGTCGCGATGACGCAAGGTAGTATTGGGTATTGGTTAACTAACGCCATGATTAAAGAGTTAAAAGCTGCAGGAATTGAAAAAGAAGTGGTGACTGTGGTAACACAAGTATTAGTAGATGAACATGACGCTGCCTTTAAAAATCCGACAAAACCAATTGGTCCTTTTCTAACAAAAGAAGAAGCCCAGGAGCAGATGACGTTAACAGGTGCTACATTCAAAGAAGATGCCGGTCGTGGTTGGCGCAAGGTGGTTGCGAGCCCACAACCAACAATGATTGTCGAATATAAAGTAATCAATCATCTAGTGGAAGAAGATATGATCACAATATCCGCTGGTGGTGGTGGAATTCCAGTTGTAGGTGATGAATTAAGAGGAGTCGAAGCAGTGATAGATAAAGACTATGCTTCTGCTAAATTAGCTGAGTTAGTGAAGGCAGATCAATTAATAATTTTAACAGGTGTGGCTAATGTAGCAATTAATTTTGGTCAAGAAAATGAAGAAAAACTTGAGAAGGTAAGTGTTTCAGAGTTAGAAAGCTATAAAGAAGAGGGACATTTTGCTCCAGGAAGTATGTTGCCAAAAATTGAAGCTGCGATTGATTATGTTAACAACAATCCAAGTAGTCAAGCAGTCATTACCTCATTGGAAAATTTAGCGTTTTTAGGGAACAAAGGAGTAGGAACCATAATCAGTCACTAGTTGATTAAGGAGTGTTAGTATGCAAAAAAGCAGAGAAATCACTTTTCTGAAAAGGTACAAAGATTTTTGTTACTTTACAGAAGAAGAATTTATGGAAATAGAAAAATATACTTATTTACGATCATACAAAAAGGGACAAGTGTTGTTTGATTTAGGTGATGAAAGAAATCGCATGTATTTGTTGAAGTCAGGTGTTGTAAAAATAGAAAAAATTGATTTTACCGGAGAATTTGAGTATATCGACTTTCTAAATCAAGGAACGTTGTTTCCGAAAATAGGGTTTTTATTTGATGAAGATTATTATTTCTCTGCCGTTGCTTATACAGACATTGAGGTGTACTACTTACCCAAAGAGATTTATGAAAAATTAATTCAGCATAACGCTTCCCAATTAATGAATTATATTAGAAGCCAATCTGATTGTATGAAACGGCAAATGTTGAAAAATCAAAAAGGTATTGCCAATAATGCGATTCATCGTTTGTCCTTTTCATTGGCTGTTATTTTGGAAGATTTTGGGACTATTTCTTATGAAGGTGGATATGAGGTTGGTTTTCCTATTACAATTAATGATTTATCGAAACTTGCAGGAATAACAAGAGAAACCGCCAGTTCAATTATTAAACAATTAGAATGTCAGGGCAGAATAAACTATTACAAAAAAAGACTAGTTTTTATGGATACAAATTATTTTATGGAATATCTCAATGATTAATTGATGAGAGAGGAGTGGCGTTACAAAGGTAGCGCCTAAAAAAGAAATGGAAGAAAAAAAACAACGGAAATCGCTATCGTCGTTTAGTATCCTGTTCATTATTATTATCGTGTTGGGGATTATCACAAAATTTTTAGATGGAGCTAAATTTACACCAATGGAACTAAGGGATACAGGGGAAACAGTTAGTCAAGTAATAGGGGCAAACGTATTTGATGTCGTAATGTCTCCTTTTTATGGATTTAAAGATGCGATTGATATTTGTATATTTATTTTAGTTCTAGGTGGTTTTTTGAATATTGTGACGAAGACAGGTGCATTAGAAGCTGGTATTCAAAATGTTGTAAAAAAACTAAAAGGCAATGAGTTAGTTATTATTCCTATTTTAATGTTCCTGTTTTCAGTTGGTGGTTCTACTTATGGCATGGCAGAAGAAACGATTCCTTTTTATGGTTTATTAGGTTTGACAATGGTAGCTGCGGGGTTTGATACGATAGTTTCTGTAGGAACCGTGATGCTAGGTGCCGGAGCTGGTGTAATTGGTTCAACCGTTAATCCGTTTGCCACAGGTGTGGCGATGGATGCTTTAAAGGGCATTAATATTCAACCTAAGACAGGATTAATCATGCTGATTGGTTTGGTTTTATGGGCATTAACAACAGCGTATGCTATTTTTGTGGTAATGAGTTATGCTAAAAAAGTGAAAAATGAAAAAGGTTCTACTATTTTATCCTTACAAGAACAAGATGATATGCAAGAACACTTTGCAAAAGGTTTTGATGATAAGGTTGTTTTTACAAGTAAGCATAAAATGATTTTATCTGTTTTTGCTATCACATTCTTAGTGATGATTGTGTCATTGATTCCGTGGGGAGATTTTGGTATTACTATTTTTGATAAATGGACAACCTTTTTAACAGGTGAGCCATTTGGTGCTTGGTATTTTGGTGATTTAGCCATGTGGTTCTTCATTATGGGCATTGTTATCGCATTGATTTCAAGGATGTCAGAAGGAGATATTATTGAGACATTTATTGATGGTTCAAAAGATATATTATCCGTCGTACTGATTATTGTAGTGGCACGTGGCGCTTCAGTATTAATGTCAACGACGCATTTAGATTTATATATTTTAGATAAATCAGCTAACTTATTACAGGGCTTATCACCTATTCTGTTTGTTATAGGTGCCTATATAATCTATGTGCTGTTATCTTTCTTAATCCCGTCTACTTCTGGATTAGCCTACGTTTCCATTCCAGTTATGGGTGCGTTAGCTAATAAAGTAGGATTGAGTGCAGATGTCATGATTATGATTTTTGTTTCAGCATGTGGTGTTGTGAATTTAATTACGCCAACATCTGGTGTTGTTATGGGGGGATTAGAAGTTTCAAAAGTTAATTATACAACGTGGACCAAATTTATGTTTAAACACATCGTGGTTATTACAGCAATGAATTTAATTGTCTTAATAATTGCGATGTTAATGGCAAAATAATAGCAAAAAAAACATGAACTTAGAGCAACCTTCTAAGTTCATGTTTTTTAAATATATTGTTTGAAATATTCGTTAACAATTTGAGCTTCTTCTTTGCTTTTAGAAATAATTAAAACAGTATCGTCTCCTGCAAGACAAGCGACAATTTCTTTGAAGATTGAACGTAAGCTATCGATTAATACACCGATAATTTGTCCGTTGCCCGGAAAGGCAGTAATGATATTCATAAATTCAACTTGTGTAATGTCAGTTGCTGATTCAGATAGTACATTGATTAATTTTTCTTCATCAGAAATTTTCTTTTTTGCTTTGGTAGTAGTGTTGAGGATTCGGTAATATGACTTACCATCATTATTATGACTTTTAACAATATTTAATTCACGAATATCTCTTGAAATAGTGGCTTGCGTAATCGCTACATGTTCATTCTCTAAATATTCAACTAATTGTTGTTGATTTTCAATGTTGTGTTCAGTGATGACTTTTTTGATAATATTATGTCTCTCAGCTTTTCTCAATTACGTTCACTCCTTTTGTATATTATAACAACAAATAGAGCGTTGGTAAATTTAATATTTATTAATTAATGCAAATAAAGTGGCATAAAAATACTTTAATAATACCATAATGAAAGAAGCAGTCCCATGAAGATAAATGGAACAAAAGGAATAGCACGTGTAGTGGCACTCCTTTTGATAATAGTGAGACTAAGTAAATAGACAAGTGCAAGACTGCTAGCAAAGAATAAGAGATAGGTAAATTGAATAAGCGATAATTGTAAAAATAGAATGAATAATAATTTAATATCCCCTAAGCCGATAGTTGGGAAATAATCCCATGTTGAAAGTGTGGCAATCACAAGATAAGCAATGGTTATCACGCTTAATTGAAATAAACTATGAGGCACACATAATAAGCTAATTAATAATTGAGTAAGAAGGATGATAGGAGAAACAACTTGATAATAAAGATCTGAAATCGCCTGTGTATAACACAAGTAAATCACTAGAGTTATTCCAAATATTTGTGGATAGGAACAAAGGCTATAAAGTATACTTGTGGATAAACAAGTAATAAAGAGGAAAGGTTCAGATAGCCAAAGAGTCCATCTTTCCGATTTGAATTCTGTTGGTATTAACACGATGGGTAATAACGTTAAACCAATAATTAAACCAAATGTAGCCAAAAAATTACCTCCTTTTGTTAAAATATAATACGTGAATAACAAAGAGAGTCATTTTTGTTTTTATAGGTCCATTTCATGTATACTTATAGTAGACAAAGAGGTGAGTGGATGAATGAAACGATCAATCATAAATTATCGTTACTGCCAACTAATCCAGGCTGTTATTTGATGAAAGATAAGCATGGAACGATTATTTATGTAGGAAAAGCTAAAAATTTAAGAAATCGGGTAAAGTCATATTTCAGAGGAAGCCATGATACAAAGACCGAGCGCTTAGTGAGTGAAATTGTCGATTTTGAATACATCGTGACGGAATCCAATACGGAAGCTTTAGTATTGGAAATTAATTTAATTCAAGAGAATCAACCAAAATATAACATCATGTTAAAAGATGATAAGTACTATCCGTTTATTAAGATTACTAATGAGCGTTACCCACGCTTATTAATCACAAGAAAAGTTAAAAAAGATAAAGCTCTTTATTTTGGTCCATATCCAGACGTTCATTCGGCTAATGAAACAAAAAAAATTCTAGATAAATTATATCCATTAAGAAAATGTCAGAAACTGCCGAAAGAAGTGTGTTTATATTATCATCTAGGGCAATGTTTAGCACCATGTGTATATGATATTAATCCCAAGGTATACGAAGGGATGATTCAAGATATTAAACATTTTTTAAAAGGAGATGGTTACAAGGAGGTCATCCGTCAGCTAGAATCTTTTATGCAAGATGCTGCTGAAAGCATGGCCTTTGAACGTGCGGCTGAATTGCGAGATCAAATAGCCGCAATCAAAGGAGTAATGGAGAAACAAAAAATGACCTTAACAGATTTTGTGGACCGTGACATTTTTGGCTACCATGTGGATAAAGGCTGGATGTGTGTTCAAGTATTCTTTATCCGTCAAGGGAAAATGATTCAACGAGATGTGTCGATTTTTCCATTTTATAATGAAGCTGAGGAAGATTTTTTAACTTATTTGGGTCAGTTTTACTTAGAAAACCAGCACTTTAAGCCAAAAGAAATCTTTATTCCAGATACAATTGACCAAGAAAGTGCACAAGTATTATTACAAACGAAGGTGATACAACCTAAAAAAGGTGAAAAGAAACAGTTAGTGGAGTTGGCAAATAAAAATGCTCGCGTTTCTTTAGAACAGAAGTTTGAATTAATTGAGCGTAAAACGGAGCGTACGATGGGCGCTGTCGAAGGATTAGGCGAAGCATTAAATATTCCAGTTCCTATTCGCATCGAAGCCTTTGATAACTCTAACATTATGGGAACAAGTCCAGTATCGGCTATGGTAGTGTTTTTAAATGGTCAACCTGCAAAAAATGAATACCGAAAATATAAAATAAAAACAGTAGAAGGACCAGACGATTACGCTACGATGAAAGAAGTGATTTACCGTCGCTATTCAAAAGTCTTACGAGATAATTTGCCGTTTCCTGATTTGGTTATTATTGATGGAGGGAAAGGACAAATTGAAGCAGCACGAGATGTACTGGAAAATCAATTAGGGTTAGATATTCCTATTGCGGGGTTAGCCAAAAATGAGCAACATAAAACGAGTGAATTATTATATGGGCAACCATTGGAAATTGTTCCTTTAAAGCGTCAATCTAATGAGTTTTTCTTACTACAGCGAATACAAGATGAGGTCCATCGCTTTGCCATCACTTTCCATCGACAAGTTAGAAGTAAAAATAGTTTTGCTTCTAAGTTGGATGGGATAGAAGGCTTAGGCCCAAAACGCAAACAATTATTATTAAAGCATTATAAGTCGGTTAAAAATATCATGCAGGCAACTGCTGAAGAAATAAATGAAGTGGGCGTACCGCTAAAAGTGGCTCAAGAAGTAGTTAAACAATTACATGAAAAGCTGAATAGTTAGGAAGAAGTAGCGTTACCACAGTGTATGATTCACGTCTACTATGAGAAGAATGAAGTCTGTTTTTTATTGAGATGACAACCTAAATGATTCATGCTATAATCATTCAGTAAAAAAATCGAGAGATAAATGAAAGAAAAGGAATAATTATGGTACAAATTGTTTGTAGTTTGTTAATTTTTGGAAGCAGTATTGGCTACTTAGTGTTGTTGGCGAAATTAAAGCAAAATAAGCTAACAGAAAAGGTGTTGTCTAACGCCAGTCAATTGACATTTAGCTGTTATTTGCTAAGTTTTGCTGTGTATTTGCTGTATTGTCAAACATCAGGTATGACGGTAAAAAAATTAATTGCCGCGTTTTTTATTAATGTTGCATTTGTTTGTGTCATACATGTTTTTGGCATCATTTATTATCAAAGAAAATTATCTAAATAATCAATTAATTAAGCATAATAAAAGTCACGAGTACGTCTAGAACGGATTCGTGATTTTTTGATTTATGTATTTTATTATTTTTTTGTAAAAAAACTAAAAAAGCATGAAATAGTAGTGAATCGTAAGAGAAGTTTTGATGATTTTTTGATATAATAAGAAGGATTGTAAATTCAGAGAGGACGTTGTCAATGTTATCAAACCACTCTTTATTAGATGGGATGAATCCCAAACAAAAAGAAGCGGTAAAAATTACCGAAGGGCCGTTATTAATTATGGCGGGCGCGGGTAGTGGTAAGACGCGTGTCTTAACACATCGTATCGCTTATCTTATCCAAGAAAAAGAGGTCAATCCTTGGAATATCTTGGCAATTACCTTTACCAATAAAGCAGCGCGTGAAATGAAAGAGCGTATTGCCAAAATTGTGAAGGAAGACAGTGAGGCTATTTGGGTCTCAACCTTTCACTCAATGTGTGTTCGTATTTTAAGACGTGATGTTGACTTGATTGGTTATAACAGTAATTTTACTATCTTAGACAGTTCTGAACAGCTAACTCTGATGAAACGAATTGTCAAAGAACTAAATGTGGACCCTAAAAAGTTTGAACCAAGAGCTATTTTGGGTAAAATTAGCCAAGCAAAAAATGAATTAAAGACCGCTGAAAGCTATGATGATTTCCAAGGAGATTATTTCCAAGGAATTGTTGCTAAAGCTTATAAAATGTATCAAAAAGAATTGCGTATGAATCAGTCAATGGACTTTGATGATTTGATTATGCTAACGATTCGTTTGTTTAATGAGCATCCAGATGTTTTGAAATTTTATCAAAATAAATTTCATTATATCCATGTCGATGAATATCAAGATACGAACCATGCACAATATACTTTAGTTAACATGTTAGCGGCACGCTTTAAAAATTTATGTGTCGTTGGAGATGCTGATCAAAGTATTTACGGTTGGCGTGGTGCGGATATGCAAAATATTTTGGATTTTGAAAAAGATTATCCACAAGCAAAAGTCGTACTATTAGAGCAAAATTACCGTTCAACTAAAAATATTTTAGAAGCGGCCAATAATGTGATTAATAATAATGACAATCGTCGTAAAAAAGACTTATGGACAGAAAATTCAGATGGTGAAAAAATCACTTATTATCGTGGACAAACAGAACGAGATGAAGCGCGTTTCATTGTGGAAAATATCCAAACACTAAAAGTACAAGAAAACTATACCAATGGTGATTTTGCGGTACTTTATCGCACGAACGCTCAGTCGCGTGCCGTTGAGGATATGTTTGTAAAATCTAATATTCCTTATACGATGGTCGGCGGTCATAAATTCTATGATCGTAAAGAAATTAAGGATATTATGGCTTACTTGCGTTTGATTTCTAACCCAATGGATTCGCTAAGTTTTGAACGTGTGGTCAATGAACCAAAGCGTGGTATAGGAGCAACATCGATTAATAAGTTAAGAGACTTTGCCTCTATCCATGAATGGAGTTTATTAGAAGCAGCAACAAATGTTGATTTGACCAATATTACAGGAAAAGCGTCAACGGAGCTGTATAAATTTTCGCAGTTAATCGCAGACTGCCAGAAGATGATTCCTTATATGACGGTGACAGAGTTAGTTGAAGAAATACTAAAACGCAGTGGTTACTCGGCAAGCCTTGTTGCACAAAATAATTTAGAAGCTGAAACCCGCTTAGAAAACTTGGATGAATTCTTAACAGTAACTAAGGAATTCGACAAACAATTTGTGGCTTCTGAAGAAGAACCTGATGAAATGAAATTAACGTTGTTCTTAAATGATTTAGCGTTAGTTTCTGATATTGATAATTTGGAAGAAGAGCAACAGTCTCAAGTAACGATGATGACTCTGCATGCCGCAAAAGGATTGGAATTTCCAGTAGTCTTTTTAATCGGAATGGAAGAAGGTCTGTTTCCTTCTCAACGTACGATGGATGAACCAGAGGGCTTAGAAGAGGAGCGTCGCTTGGCGTATGTCGGTATTACTCGAGCAGAGCGGAAATTATTTTTAACAAACAGCTCATCTCGTATGCTGTATGGCCGTACGCAAACCAATAGTCCGTCTCGTTTTATTCGTGAAATCAACCAAGACTTACTAGAAAGTGAAGGACAAGGAGTAGCTACTTATTATGGTGGGAATGCTACAACCTTTGCAAGTCAACGTTCTACCAGTGCCCCAAGAGGTTTTTCACAACGAAGTGTTCCAACCAATACAACGGCTAACCGTAGTATATATGGACAAAGAACAACTAAGCCAGTTAGTGATAAAAAAGAAACAGGTGGTGATCAGGCTGATTGGCGCTTAGGAGATAAAGTGATCCATAAAATGTGGGGAGAAGGAACAGTTGTGAAGGTGAATGGTTCACGCCAAGACTTGGAGCTAGATGTTGCTTTTCCATCACAAGGGATTAAACGTTTAATGGCTGCTTTTGCACCAATTAAGAAAAAGTAAAGGAACGAAACATCATGACAGAAAATCAACAAACTAAAATGCTCGAATTAAATCGTTTGTTAAAACAATATGCTAAAGAATATTATGAGCAAGATCAACCTTCTGTCACCGATGCAGAATATGATCGTTTATACCAGGAATTGGTCACACTAGAAGATGCCTTTCCAGAGTTGACATTAGCAGATTCCATCACACAAGTTGTGGGAGGACAAATTTCATCAGGTTTTGAAAAAGTTCATCATGAAACAGCGATGTTGAGTCTGGGTAATGCATTTAGCTATGAAGATTTAGTTGCATTTGAAGAACGAATTAAAAAACTCGTATCAGGACCTATTCATTATAATTGTGAATTAAAAATTGATGGACTAGCCATTTCGTTGAAATACCAAGAAGGTAAATTTATTCAAGGAGCGACACGTGGTGACGGTAAAATCGGTGAAAATATTACAGAGAATTTAAAACAAGTCAAAGACATTCCTCAAGTATTGCCAGAACCTTTAACGCTAGAAGTTCGTGGCGAGTGTTTTATGCCTAAATCTTCATTTGTCGAATTAAATGAAGAACGTGAAGCACAAGGAGAGAATATTTTTGCTAATCCACGTAACGCAGCAGCAGGGAGCTTAAGACAACTAGATACACGCGTGGTGGCTAAACGTAATTTAAGTAGTTTTATTTATGCGATTGCTACACCAGAAGTATTAGCCTTAACATCACAATCGGACGGGCTGTCGAAAATGTCAGCCTTAGGTTTTCATATTAATCCTGAAGCAGTTGTTTGTGCATCAATCGATGATGTGTGGGCTTATATTCAAAAATACCAAGAGCTACGTCATGACTTACCATACGAAATTGATGGCATTGTGATAAAGGTGAATGAGTTTACGTTACAAGAGGCAATAGGTTATACGGTCAAAGCGCCAAAATGGGCCATTGCCTATAAGTTTCCAGCTGAAGAAGCTCAAACAAAATTATTAGCCATTGAGTGGACAGTCGGTCGAACAGGCGTCGTTACACCAACTGCTGTTATGGAACCTGTACAGTTAGCAGGCACGACAGTTGCTCGTGCAAGCTTACATAATATGGACTTAATTGTGGCACGTGATATTCGTTTGAATGATGAGGTCATGGTTCATAAGGCAGGAGACATTATTCCTGAAGTGACACGTTCACTTGCTAACAAGCGTGATCATGATAGCCAACCTTATTCAGCACCAACACATTGTCCTGAATGTCATAGTGAGTTGGTTCATTTAGATGAAGAAGTTGCTTTACGTTGTATTAATCCCATGTGTCCAGCACAAATTAAAGAAGGCGTGATTCATTTTGTTTCACGTAATGCGATGAATATTGACGGTATGGGACCACGAGTGATTGAACAACTATTTGAAAAAGAGTTGATCAAAGACGTAGCGGATTTATATAAACTAACATTAGAACAATTGCTAACTATGGATAAAGTCAAAGAAAAATCAGCCAATAATTTACTACAAGCAATTGAAGCAAGCAAGCAAAATTCTTTAGAACGTTTATTATTTGGTTTAGGTATTCGCCATGTAGGCGCCAAGGCTGCTCAGTTAATAGCAGAACACTTCGGTACTATGGCTGCCATACAACAGACAACACGTGAAGAATTAACAGCGATTGATTCTTTAGGAGAAGTTATTGCCGATAGTTTAGTGACGTATTTTGATAAAGAAGAAGCAAAATTGTTGGTTCGTGAGTTAGAAGATGTGGGGGTTAACTTAACCTATAAAGGATTGACCACGGCTGAAAAAGCAACGGTTGATTCTGTTTTTCAAGGGAAAACGGTAGTGCTGACTGGAACATTAACAACTTACAAACGAAATGATGCGAAGAAATTAATCGAATCATTAGGTGGAAAAGTGACAGGAAGTGTATCGAAAAAAACAGATTTGGTTATTGCTGGTGAAGAAGCGGGTAGTAAATTAACAAAAGCACAGGCATTAGGTGTCACAGTCTGGACAGAAGCTCAAATGGTCGATGCTTTTGAAAGAGGTGAATAAGAATGAAAAAATATATGGTTAGTATGTTAGCCTTGAGTGTTTTAGTATTAAGTGCTTGTGGCAATTTAGAAGAAAGTGGCGGTAAAGTCACAACGAAAAAAACGACTAATGATAAAGTGGTAACAACCGGTACAGTGAGTGACGACAGCTATCAAGCGTTATTGATAGATGGAACTTATAAGACGAGTGTTGCTAGAACGATGGCAGCTAATCGTTTGAATAGTAATTATAATTTAGAAAATTTTGATCGAGGCTTAATTGAATTATCAAAAGAAAGTTTTAAAACAAAAGACTATTACTTACAAGAAGGGCAGTATTTAACGTCAGAAGACTTAAAAAGCTGGTTAAGCCGTGAAACGTCAACTAATAAATTAGGTTTAAATCCAAAAAGTGAGAAAGAACCATTAGTTTTGCAACAAATAATAGAAAAAAACTTTTTAGCAATGGATTCACAAAAATTAGGTGGTATAAGCTTAGGGATTGCCTTAAATAGTGTAGATTATTCAACAGATCCTGCAACGGAAATTAGTGATGAAGTGATTCAAACACAAGGCAAAAAGATTGCGGCTCAAGTCATCAAACGCGTGCGTGCAATTGAAGGCGTAGGTAAAAATACCCCTATTAAAATAGGCTTATTCAAACAAGCCTCTAAAACAAGTGTAGCAGGTGGTACTTACTTTGCTACAGCGACGAGTAAAAAAGGCGACAAGCTAGATGACTGGACAGAAGTTAATGAATCGTATATTTCTTTAGCGACTGATAGTAGTCAATCACTAGATGATGGCTTAGAAACTAAGTACACAGATTTCAAACGAAATGTCCAAGGATTTTTCCCGAATTTAAGTGGTTTCTCAGGAACGGCTTATTATCGTAATGATGAGTTACAGCAATTAAGTATTGTTATTGAATCAAATTATTATAGTGTTTCTGAATTAGAAAGTTTCACGCAATTTGTCGGAAGTAGCTTGTCATCAATTTTTAAAATTGAAGCAGGTGTAACGGTTCAAATCAATCAATTAAATAATACGAAGGCTGTTGTAATTAAACCAACCGGTGAATCAGAGATTACAGCTCAAGTCTTTCAATAATAAATAAAAGGAGTGGTCGTAAGATGCCAATTAATGCTGAAGAAGTAAATAAAGTAGCAAGTTTATCAAAACTTGAATTGTCTAACGCTGAATCAGAAGTTTTTACAAAAAAACTACAATCAGTGATTAGCATGGTAGAACTTTTAGAAGAAATTGATGGTGAGGGAGTAGAGGCAACATTTACAGTGGCACACAATCGCTCTGTTTACCGTGAAGATGTTGCGCTTCAAGCCAATATGAAAGAAGAATTATTAGCACGCGTTCCTGAAACAGAGGACGGCTACATTAAAGTACCAGCAATTATGGATGATGGGGAGGCAGGCGCATAATGACTGAATTATTCAAAAAAAATATTGAAGAGTTACATCAATTATTAGTCTCAAAAGAGTTGTCTGCTAAAGAATTAACAGCACAAACATTTGAAAGAATAGAAGCAACTGAACCAAATGTAGAGGCTTTTCTAGCACTAAATAAAGACCATGCACTTAAACGTGCAGAAAAATTAGATAACATCGGCATCGCTGAAGGTAATGTATTAGCTGGGATTCCGATTGGGATTAAAGATAATATCGTGACTAAAGAAATGCCAACAACAGCTGCCAGCAAAATTTTAGAAAACTTTATGTCAGTTTATGATGCAACAGTGGTTGATAAAGTGAATGAGGCAGGTTTAATTAGCGTTGGAAAATTAAACATGGATGAATTTGCGATGGGAGGAAGTACTGAAACTTCTTACTATAAAAAAACAAAAAATGCTTGGGATCAAACAAAAGTACCAGGTGGTTCTTCAGGTGGTTCAGCAGCAGCAGTTGCTGCCGGACAAGTACCTGTTTCATTAGGCTCAGATACTGGAGGAAGTATCCGTCAACCAGCGGCCTTTAATGGGATTGTTGGAATGAAACCAACATATGGTCGTATTTCTCGTTATGGTTTAATTGCCTTTTCATCAAGTTTAGACCAAATTGGACCAATGACACGAACTGTTAAGGACAATGCTTTAGTGTTGAACGCTATTAGTGGACATGATGTCAAAGATAGCACAAGCGCACAATTAGAGGTACCCGATTTTACCTCAACAATTAATGATGGTGTCAAAGGCATGAAAATTGCAGTACCTAAAGAATATTTCGGAGAAGGTGTTAATCCTGAAGTTGTAGCAGCAGTTAAGGAAGCAATTAAAACTTACGAAAAATTAGGGGCTATTGTTGAAGAAGTGAGTCTACCACATACTAAATACGGTGTAGCTGCTTACTATATTATTGCCTCAGCTGAAGCGTCATCAAATTTACAACGTTTTGATGGTATCCGTTATGGTTACCGTTCACCAGAAGCGAAAAACTTAGAAGAAGTTTATGTGAAATCTCGTTCAGAAGGTTTCGGAGAAGAAGTGAAACGTCGTATTATGTTAGGAACATTCTCATTAAGTGCGGGTTCTTATGATGCTTATTTCCGTAAAGCTGGTAAAGCAAGAACCTTAATGATTCAAGATTTTGATAAAGTATTTGCAGATTACGACTTAATTATGGCACCAACAACACCAACTGTTGCATTTGGTTTAGGTGAAAATATTGATGATCCAATCACTATGTATATGTCTGACGTGTTAACCATTCCGACTAATATGGCTGGTTTACCAGGAATGTCTATTCCATGTGGTTTCTCACAAGGATTACCAGTAGGGTTGCAAATTATTGGTCAACCATTTGGTGAAGCACAAATGTATAAAGCTGCTTATGCCTTTGAGCAAGCAACGGACCATCATAAAAAATTACCAGTAATTTTAGGAGGAAATTAATATGAACTTTGAAACAGTTATTGGATTAGAAATCCACGTAGAATTAAAAACTGATTCTAAAATCTTTTCTCCATCACCTGCCCATTTTGGAGCAGAACCAAATGTAAACACAAACGAGATTGATTTTAGTTACCCTGGTGTGTTGCCAGTATTGAATAAAGGCGCACTTGAATACGGGATTAAAGCAGCCTTAGCACTAAATTGTGGAATTGCTGAGTATACACATTTTGACCGTAAAAACTATTTCTATCCTGATAATCCAAAAGCTTACCAAATTTCTCAAGCTGATTATCCAGTAGGAGCGAATGGTTGGATTGAAATCGAAGTTAATGGAGAAACAAAAAAAATTCGTATTGAACGTGTGCATTTAGAAGAAGATGCAGGTAAAAATATTCATGGAACAGATGGCTATTCTTATGTTGACTTAAACCGTCAAGGCACACCATTGATCGAGATTGTATCAGAAGCGGATATGAGATCTCCTGAAGAAGCCTATGCATACTTAGAAGCGGTTCGTTCAATGATTCAATTCGCAGGCGTAAGTGATGTAAAAATGGAAGAAGGCTCAATGCGTTGTGACGCAAATATTTCTTTACGCCCATATGGTCAAGAAAAATTCGGAACAAAAGCAGAAATTAAAAACATTAACTCTATCAGTAATGTGAAAAAAGGTCTTGAGTATGAAGTCAAACGTCAAGAAAAAGTATTGTTATCAGGTGGAATGATTCAACAAGAAACACGTCGTTTTGACGATTCAACTGGTGAAACTATTTTAATGCGTGTCAAAGAAGGCGCAAGTGACTACCGTTATTTCCCAGAACCTGATATTCCAATATTAGAAATTTCACCTGAATGGGTAGAAGAATTACGTACACAAATTCCTGAAATGCCAAAAGTACGTCGTACACGTTATGTTGAAGAATTAGGATTACCTGAATACGATGCAATGGTCTTAACATTATCAAAAGAAATGTCAGATTTCTTTGAAGCGACAATTGCTAATAAGGTGGATCCAAAAGCTGCATCTAACTGGTTAATGGGAGAAGTATCTGCACATTTAAATAGTGCACAATTAGAATTACATGAGACAAAATTGACGCCTGATAACTTAGCGGGTATGATTCAATTAATAAATGATGGCACAATTAGTTCTAAGATGGCGAAGAAAGTTTTCAAAGAATTAATTGAAAATGGCGGGGATGCTAAACAAGTAGTTGAAGCAAAAGGGTTGGTTCAATTATCTGATCCAAGTCAATTATTGCCAATTATTACGGAGATTTTAGACAACAATGAACAATCGATTGAAGATTACAAAAACGGTAAAGACCGTGCAGTCGGTTTCTTAGTTGGTCAAACAATGAAAGCTACTAAAGGACAAGCAAATCCTGGAATCGTTAATAAGTTATTAATGGAAGAGCTTGCGAAACGTTAATAAGTGGAGGAAGTAACATGAGAGCAAGAGTGATTTATAATCCTACTTCAGGAAAAGAATTATTAAAGCGTCATTTACCAGATATTTTAATGATTTTAGAAGAGGCCGGCTATGAGGCAAGTGCCTACGCCACAACACCTGAACCAAATTCAGCAGAGACTGAAGCGCGTCGTGCAGCAATTGATGGGTTTGATTTAGTGGTCGCAGCAGGTGGAGATGGTACCATCAACCAAGTGATTAATGGTATCGCACCGTTGGAGAAGCGACCTAGAGTGGGGATTATTCCTGGAGGGACAACAAATGACTACGCTCGAGCGTTAAAAATCCCTCGTAATGATGTACTAGAAGCTGCTCGCGTTATGTTAAAAAAACAAACGCTTAAGATTGATGTCGGTCAAGCTGATGATCATTACTTTATCAACATTGGTGCAGGCGGTTATTTGACAGAATTGACATACGAAGTTCCATCACAATTAAAGAGTATTTTTGGTTATTTAGCCTATATTGTTAAGGGCGCAGAAATGTTGCCACGAGTTAAACCAATCAATATGCGGTTAGAATACGATGATGGGGTTTACGAAGGAGAAGCGTCAATGTTCTTTGTAGGCTTAACTAATTCAGTCGGTGGATTTGAAACAATTGTTCCAGATGCCCAACTTGACGATGGTAAGTTCTCACTGATTATTGTCAAAACAGCTAACTTAGTTGAAATCTTGCGATTGATTGTTAAATTATTAAATGGTGGTAAGCACGTAAATGATGCCGGAATAATTTATACGAAGACCTCTGAGTTGAATGTTGCGCCTATGGATGAAGATGTTCGTTTGATGATGAACTTAGATGGTGAATATGGTGGCGATGCGCCGATGCGTTTCAAAGCATTACCGCAACATATTGAATTTTATGTTAATTTAGATGAGATGTCTGAAGATTCGTATGCCGGTGACAATGAGATGAAAGAAGTCAGTGATGCTTTTGTGAAAGAGATGGAAGTCTTAACACAAGAAGACCTAAATGAAGATGGTAAAATTAGTTAAGCAATGAAAAAAGTTGCTTTTAAGCGTTAGATACTATAAAGTAGTAAAGAAGTATTGGACGTAGTAGCGGATAAAATGAAATATTTTAGGGGGCTGAGACACTAGTCTTAGTTCCCTTTGTTATGTACGGTTCAAACAAGAAAGAGAGAGTGTACAATGTTACCAGTAAGTAAAAATGACCGTTTAGTGGTGGATGTAATTGATTTAACCCACGAAGGACGCGGTGTTGCAAAAGTAGATGGTTACCCAATTTTTATTGAAAATGCTCTACCAGGCGAGCAAGTAAAAATTCATGTGATGAAAGTCGGTAAGAAATTTGCTTTTGCGAAAGTATTAAATATATTAACAGAATCAGATAGCCGTGTCGCATTAGAAGATGAAACATTAATTCGTACCGGAATTGCTCCATTACAACATATGAGCTATGAAGCACAATTAGACTTCAAGCAAAAACAAGTTGAAAATGTTATGCGTAAAGTGGCAAAGATGCCTGAAATCGAAGTATTACCGACAATGGGGATGGAAGATCCAACACATTATCGTAATAAAGCACAAATCCCTGTAAGAAAAATTGACGGAGAATTACAAACAGGTTTCTACCGTCGTAACAGCCATGATTTAGTGCCGATTGAATCGTTTTATATTCAAGATGAAGTAATTGATCAAGCTGTTATTGCGGTTAGAGAAGTATTACGTAAGTTCAACGTTAAACCTTATAACGAAGAAGACAATACCGGCTTAATTCGCCATATTATTGTTCGTCACGGACATTATACGGGTGAATTAATGGTAGTCTTAGTGACACGTGTTGGTAAAATTTTCCAAGGCGATAAAGTAGTAGCTGAAATCGTAGAAGCTTTACCAAATGTTACATCAATCATTCAAAATATCAATGGTGATCAAACAAACGTTATATTAGGTGAATGGACAAGAACACTTTATGGTAAAGATGTGATTGTTGATGAGTTGTTAGGCAAACGTTATGAAATATCAGCTAAATCATTTTTCCAAGTAAATACCAAACAAGCAGAAGTTTTATATCAAGTAGCCATTGATTTTGCTGATTTGAAAGAAACAGACACAGTGATTGATGCTTATTGTGGAACAGGGACTATTGGTTTAACGATTGCAGATAAAGTAGAACATGTCTATGGTATGGAAATTGTGCCAGAAGCAATTAAAGATGCAAAACGTAACCAAGAAATCAATGATGTTGAGAACGTAACATTCCAAGTAGGTGCAGCTGAATATGTCTTGCCAGAGTGGCAAGAAAAAGGAATTGAAGCTGATGTTATTATTGTGGATCCACCACGTAAAGGCTTGAAAGAAAGCTTTATCGAAACATCTGCCGCAATGCAACCAGAAAAAATTGTTTACGTTTCATGTAACCCAAGTACCTTTGCTCGTGATGTGAAGATTTATGCAGGTCTAGGTTATGAATTAACAAAAATTCAACCGGTTGATATGTTCCCACAAACACCACATGTTGAAGTGGTAGGTCTATTAACAAAAATGAATTAATACTATAATGAAGACGTTTCTTAATAAGAAGCGTCTTTTTATTTAATGAATTTTCAGATAAAATTATTGGTATAATAAAGTGAATGAGCCAAACGTGAGAGGAGACCACACATGATTGAGACGACTCGGTTAATATTGAGAGAGTATGGACTAGTTGATTTTGATGCGTTATATGAGGTATTATCAGATGTTTATGCGATTACTAGAGATGAGTGGTAAAAATTATCTGGAGAATAATATATTCGTATTGTTTAGGGGAAATACTAGGTGTATTATGACAAAAGAGTTAGTTAATAGGAGGAAATAAATGTTTACAAAAGAAAGTTTTGATGTATTTGAAATTGAAGGACTGGACGCGCGTATGGAAGCGATCAGAGCAAAAATCCAGCCTGTTTTTCAAGCGATTGGTGAAGAAGTGGTGTCCGCACTTACGTCTGAATTAGAAGAGGAATTAATGATTCATATTGCACAGCACCGACGTCGCACAGCCTATGCACCGGAAAGTACTTGGGCGGCTTTTGGTGGTAATAAGCGAGGTTATAAAAAATTTCCTCACTTTGAGTTAACGATCAATGAAGACTATATTGGGATGTGGTTAAGTTTTATTGATAATCCAGAATTTGAAAAAGAAATCGCCCAAGCATTTATTGATCATCAATCATTGATTCAAACGCTAGATGAAACATTCGTTGTATCACTAGATCACACGAAACCAGATGTTCTGAAATTAAAAGAAATGGATCTGGAAAAAGGATTAATCAGATGGCGAGATGTCAAAAAAGGTGAGTTTATGGTTGGCCGAATCATTCACAAAGAAGAGGATAAACAGCTACAACCTGATGCACAATTATCATATATGTTAAGCACATATCAAGCTTTGCTTCCTTTGTACAATTTAGCATATAAAGTTAGAAAATAACCATTTCTATTTTTTTTAAAGGGATATTTCTTCTATTTTTTGATGAATAATGTTACACTATCGTTAGTTATTTAATATAGAAAGAGTGGTAAATGTTCATGCAGAAGTTTTTGATAGATCAAGAAACATTTATTGGATCTGTGGCGTTAAAAGTTAGAGATATGGAAAAGCAATTAGCTTTTTACACTGATGTATTGAAATTAGATATTTTGAATGAAGAAAATGACATGGCTTTTTTAGGTATTAAGGGAAGAAAAGCCCCTTTAATTGCCTTATTAGAAGAACCAGGAGCCTTACCAAGTCCTTATACGCATAACGGATTAAATCATATTGGGTTTAAAGTGAAAACAAGACAACAATTAAGTGAATTTTTGAATCATCTAGAAGCGGTTAATTATCCTGTATTAGAAACATTAGATTATGGCTACGCTGAAGTATTAGTGATTAAAGACCCGGAATATAATGTGATAAAAATTTACTGGGACAAAGAAATCAAAACAGAAAAGTTCACACAAGAAAATCGTCCATTAGATGTTGAAGATTTAAGACGTGTATCGTCCGACAAATTAGAGCAATTAAGTGTTAAAACAGTTGTGGGACATGTTCAATTAAATGTATCAGACATTGAGAAAAGCGAAGCTTTTTATAAAGAAGTTTTAGGACTGAGATTAAGAGAAACAGATTTTCGTAGTGTCAGATATTTATCAGGTAACGACTATCATCACCATATTTCACTAAGACATTCTCAGATATTAGAAGTGGATAAACCAGATGATGAACATATGGGATTAGATTATGTGACATTTTATCTACGTAATGAAGAAGCCTTAGAAGCATTAAAAATGCATCTTGATGACATGAAGATGGATTATTTCTACAATAAAGGCAAACGTATTTTGAATGTGGATGATCCAGATGGTATGCATATTTGGTTTAGAGTGATAGAGATGACGGTGTAGTAAAATATTGAAAAGATCAAAGAAAAGAGGCTCTTTGTCAAATTGGACTGATGAGTAATTTTAGCCAACCATGAAAATGGAGAAAACATTCTCTGATTTCATGGTTTTTTGTTATTTAATGATTAACTTCTATCAAACCTTCGGTTAAAAAGATTCTAATCCTCATATTGCTGAAAGATTTGAATCCATAAGAAACTCGTTTTAATGTTTTGATGTGTGTATTCTTTGCTTCAATCTTCCCATTTGAATAGGGATGTATTAAAGCATTGGTAATTCCTTCCTGATGACGTATCAGGTTTTGTACTTGTCCTTTAAACTCTTCATCTAATTCATCTGGTAAAGTATTCAATAATTCAAAGAATCGTTCATATTCTTTTCTTCTAAATGAATCTAATAAATCATGGAAGTAGCCATAGGCTAATTTTAGAGGTTCGGAAAAATCTAATAACCGATCAATCATCATCTGTTCGGTCAAATAAGGATACTTATTTGACCGAAAGCTCGGCCATCTTTTGTATTCAGAGATATTAATGTCTAATCTATTTTTAAGTAGGAAGCGCCAATTTTTCTTAAGTTTACTTGCTTCTACTTTATGTCCCGATGCCTTGAGTTTTTTCATTTCCCGTACTCTGAAACTATTAAAGGCTTCATTCAAATGTTTAACAATATGAAAACGATCAATGATTAATTCAGCATTTGGAAAGATATCCTTCACTAATTGGAAATAAGCTGCATTCATATCTGTCACAAGGTATTTGACTCTGAATCGTTCTTCATCTGGATAGCGATTAAAGTGAGGTATAAGATAATTTAATCTTCTGCTTTCCAATATTTCAACTAATTGTCCTGATTCACCATCAGCACAAATAAAACTCATAGAGTCTTCTATGGCTGTATGCGAACGGAATTCATCAACCATTAAAACCTCAGGCAACCAACGTTTTTTTGGACTAGGAAGGTAAGTTTCTAACGATTTTAATACCTGAATCACTTTACTTATTGAAACACTACATAATTTAGCAATTAGTTTTAGAGATATTCTTTCACCTAATAACTCAATAATTTTGCCTTCAATTATCCTTGAAACATTGTGACAAGGTTTAACTAAATCAATTTGAGCAGTCCAGTGCTTATTACAGTTGCGACAACGATAGCGTTGCTTAGATAGCTTCATAGAGACAATTCCTGTGTTCTCATGTGTTAATAGAATCTCTACTTCTTTAGAACCATTCTTAACAATAACGTACTTGCCGTCGCATTCTCTTGGAGAAGAGTCACAATTAGGGCAAGCTATCGTTTTAGGTTTATAGCTCGCTTTTATAATTTTCGCAGGCTTATTACGATAGGTTCCTTCGGAAACACTAGAAATTGTTAGATTAGAGTCTTCAATTCCATAAATTTTTTTGATATCATTAATCATAGCATATCGCTCCTTTTGTTTGTTTTGTGTGGTAACTTAATTTTAACAAAAGGCGATATGTTTTTTTAAGATTAAATACAAAAATAGGGCTGAAGAAGGAATAAACCTTCATCAGTCCTATTTATTATAGAGCCAGAAAAGAAATGGCAACTTACTGTCATTTCTTTTTTGTTTATCGAGCAATCACGGTGAATAATATCTTTAGAAATATCTCAGTATATGGTAAAATAATTTAGATTGCACATAAAATGAAGCGTTTTGAGTGAGAAACCAAATAGAAGGAATGAATAGAGTAATGAAAAAATTTTTGATCAAAGGTGGCACGAAGCTTAAGGGCGAAGTGACTATCAATGGGGCTAAGAACAGTACAGTTGCATTAATTCCAGCTGCTATTATGGCAGATTCACCAGTTGTTTTAGAAGGTGTGCCGGATATTGCAGATGTTTATTCATTAAAAGAAATATTGGAAATCATGGGTGTAGGTGTCACATTTGAAGACAATACGATGACCATTGATCCAACAAAGATGGTATCAATTCCCATGCCAAGTGGAAAAATTAATAGTTTAAGAGCGTCTTATTATTTCATGGGGGCTTTGCTTGCTAAATATGGTGAAGCAGTTGTAGGTCTTCCTGGTGGTTGTTTCTTAGGACCTCGTCCAATCGATTTACATGTTAAAGGGTTTGAAGCATTAGGGGCTCAAGTGAAATCTGAACATGGGGCTATGTATTTAAAAGCGCCAGAAGGTGGCCTAGTTGGAGCCCGTATTTTCATGGATGTTGTATCTATCGGAGCAACTATTAACGTGATGTTAGCAGCGACAACAGCTAAAGGACGTACAGTAATTGAGAATGCGGCGCGTGAACCAGAAATTATTGATGTGGCGACATTATTAAATAATATGGGTGCTAAAATTCGTGGTGCTGGAACTGATGAAATTAGAATTGATGGTGTTGAGAAACTTTCAGGATGTCGTCATACCATTATTCCTGACCGTATTGAAGCAGGAACGTATTTATCGTTAGCAGCAGCAGCGGGAGAAGGGATATTAGTTAAAAATGTTATTCGTGAACATTTAGATAGTTTTATGTTAAAACTTGAAGAAATGGGCGTTAAAATGGATATTTACGAAGAAAGCATCTTTGTTCATCCAACGAATGAATTAAAACCAACAAATGTTAGAACTTATCCATATCCTGGATTTGCAACGGATTTACAACAACCTATTACACCATTATTATTAAAAGCAACGGGTGAAAGTATTATTGAGGATACTATTTACCAACAACGTGTTAACCATATTCCAGAATTAGCTCGTATGGGTGCAAAAGCAAAAGTTGAAGGCAATATGATTGTATTATCAGGTCCCAATGAATTACACGGAGCAGAAGTTGCAGCGAGTGATTTAAGAGCGGGTGCTTGTTTAGTGATTGCTGGTATTATGGCACAGGGAGAAACAAAAGTCTCAAATATTGGCCATATCTTAAGAGGTTATGATTGCTTTATCGAAAAATTAACCACTCTAGGAGCGGATATCCAATTAATCGAAGAAGATTAGGAAAGTAGGGATCATCTTGAAAGATTATTTAACAATGGGGGAACTTGAAAATAGTACCCTGAAAGAAATCTACGAATATGCCCGACAATTTAAAATACCTTATTACAGTCAGATGAATAAGAAGGAATTGTCATTAGCCGTCATTAGAGCACAAGCAGAAAAACAAGGATTCTTTATGATGGAAGGTATATTAGATATTGTCTCGCAAGATGGTTATGGCTTTTTAAGACCTATTAACTATTCATCAAGTGCAGAAGATATTTATATTTCTTCTTCACAAATTAGACGATTTGGTTTAAGAAATGGGGACAAAGTTAGCGGTAAAGCTAGACCACCAAAAGAAAGCGAACGCTATTATGGTCTGATGCATGTGGAGACTGTCAATGGAAAAAATCCAGAAGAAGCAAAAGAACGTCCACATTTCCCAGCGCTAACGGCAACATACCCTGACAAGCAATTATTATTAGAAACAACACAAGGACGTTTAGGGACAAGAATGATTGATATTTTTGCGCCAGTCGGTTTTGGTCAACGTGGCTTAATAGTCGCACCACCTAAAGCTGGTAAAACGTCATTAATTAAGGAAATTGCCAATGGTATTACAACAAACTATCCTGAAGTTGAGTTAATCGTTTTATTACTAGATGAACGTCCAGAAGAAGTAACCGATATTGAACGGAGTGTCAAAGCAGATGTTGTATCATCAACTTTTGATCAACAGCCTCAAAATCATACGCGTATTTCTGAATTAGTATTAGAACGTGCAATGCGTTTAGTTGAGGATAAACGAGACGTTGTGATTTTGATGGATAATATCACGCGTTTGGCACGTGCCTATAACTTAGTGATTCCACCAAGTGGTCGCACGTTAAGTGGAGGAATTGATCCAGCGGCCTTTTATCGCCCTAAAAAATTCTTTGGTGCTGCGCGTAATATTGAAGAAGGTGGTAGCTTAACCATCTTATCAACGGCACTAGTAGACACTGGGAGTCGTATGGATGATGTTATTTACGAAGAATTCAAGGGAACAGGTAATATGGAATTACACTTATCTCGTGAATTAGCAGAACGACGAATCTTCCCAGCCATTGATATTAAAAAGTCAGGAACAAGACGCGAAGAATTGTTGATTAGTGCTGATAAATTAGAAGAAATCTGGCATATTCGTCGAAATATGAAAGGTGATTCGTTAGATTATACCGAGCAACTATTAACGTTCTTGAAAAAAACCAAAACAAATGAAGAGTTATATAAAGCCTTTAAAGACGTGACGTTCGGTAAAAAAGGACGTCGTTAAAGGATAAAATTTATTGCAGATTTGATTTAATCATGCTAATATAGTAATGTTGTGAAGACAATAATAACTCTGATTCAGCAAATGATTCAGGGCAAAGGAGAGAAAACACATGAAACAAGGAATTCATCCAGATTACAGACAAGTAGTATTCATGGATACTACTACAGGGTTCAAGTTTTTATCAGGTTCTACTAAGTACTCTGAAGAAACTGTTGAATTTGAAGGCAACACTTATCCAATGATCCGTGTTGAGGTTACTTCTGATTCTCACCCATTCTACACAGGACGTCAAAAGTTCACTCAAGCAGACGGACGTGTGGATCGCTTCAACAAAAAATACGGTATCTAATATTTTTTTACGAAGCCAAACGATTCTCGAAAGAGAATCGTTTTTTTATTATATAGAAATGAAAAAACCATCAAAGGTTAGACGAATGCGCTAACGTTTGATGGTTAATTTAATCGATTAAAATGTTTCGAAAATGTCATCGCTACCAGTACCGTTCAATAAAACACGGTCTTTATAGAAAGTTGGTACGGAATGAATTCCTCGTTGATTAGCTAACATTATATCATCGGCCACACCTTGCTTGTATTGTTCGAGATGTTGATGGAATGACTCAACGTCTAAATTCAATGAACGAAGAACGCCTTCAATATAAGTTATATCAAAATAATCTTTTCCTTGTTCCCAATGTCCAGCCATTACTTCACGGAAGTATTCAGCTTGTTTGCCTTGTTCAATAGCGAATTGTAGGCCAAGATGTGCATTTATAGAATTCTTTGAAACGATGTGTTCAACATCGTAATGTAAGCCTAGTTCATTTGCAGCTTTCCCGATACCGTTGTTGAAAAAGCTAATATATTCTTCTTTAGAATTGAAATTTGAGCCTTTCATACGATTATCAAGGTAGCTTGGGTTTTGATTATTATCATTAGGTTGTAATTGGAAACTTCTGAAACGAAACTTATCAAGTGGTTGGTTATTTTTTTCTAAAAATTGTAAGTATTTTTCTCCTCCAAGGTATGAGAAGGGACAAGCAAAGTCGATATGAATTTCTAAATCACTCATTAAAAAAACCTCCATATATTATAGTCTATAAACTAACTATAGAAGATAGTGTGTCATTTAGCAAACGATATGCTTATTAATTGTAAGTTTAAAGTGATAGCAAAATAAAAAGATGTGACGATGAGCGTCACACCTTAGCTTAATTAAATAGATTAGTAAAGAAGTTGCTGACCTTATCCCATAGGTTTGATAAGAAACCTCGTGCTTCTTCGTTTGTTAATTTATCTTTCGCGTTATTTAAAAATTCTTTTCCGTTATCCATGATATCATCTTTTAGATGCGTTAATTGTTCTTTTAATTGTTCGTTATCAATCGAAGGAGAATTTTGGAAGGCCATCATAGTTTCAATGATTTTATCCTTTTGTTCTGGTGTGACAAAGTCTTCTAATTGTTGACTCGCCAGTTCTTTGTCAACGACGCTCTTGATTTTTTCTTTTGCTTGTTCTGTGTTCATTGTATCTAATGTATCGTTGATTTTTTGCAGTTCTAGTTTGATATCGGCCATGGCAACAGCAAGATTTTCATCAGAGAATTGCTTGTTGTCGTTATTTGAATTTGTAATATCTGCAGTAACAGCACTTTCTTGTTGTGCCACTTCGCGGTTTTGATCACGTTCTTGTTGTTCTTCTTCAGTAGCGGCAGGCTCTACTTCATCATAAATTTTGTAAATACCAGCTAAGGCCCCGCTACCGTCCATAACACGTACACTAGCAATTTTAATATCAGCATCAAAAATACCTGAAGTGATGGCCGCGTTACGATAGTTAGCTTCGGTTCTAGCGGTGATGTTTTTAGGCGTTGCTATTTCCACGTTAACCCCATCTCCATCATTGGTTCTTACGATATAGGCACTGCTATACGCTTTTGAATCACTTGTAAATTCGGGTACATCTGTTACGTATTTTACTAAGTCATCGCCATTGACGATAAATGAATTATAAGAAGATTTTTCGTTAATGCCCAAAAGTTCTAAAGTGCTTTTTTGTTCATCGTTTGTTAAGCCGTTACCTAATGCAACATTGGGCACGTTCCAACCTTCATTTTTTGCTTTAGCTGAAGTGGTGTCACTTGCTAAAGCGACGTTTGAAGCCAATAAACTTGCGATTATCGCAGTTGAGGCTAGTAATGATTTGTTTAATGTCATTGTATATTCCTCCTTTTGTTATTATACGTCAACTTTTTTATTATACAAAAAAATCGCATCTTTCTTAAAAAAATCCTAATGTTTTGTTCAAGCAAAATCGATTGGATTTCGTTATAATAGGGAGGTTAGTATAGAAGGAGAAAAGTAAAAATGGATAATTATTTAGAAATGTATGCCAACTGGTATCCAACAACTTATCAATTGAGTTATTATCCGATGCAAAGTACCACTGCATTATCGGTTAGTAAGCGGACAGAGATTTATCAAACGTTAACTGACGACCAACAAGCGTTACTTAATAAGCATCGTAAATTTAAAATTCGTTCATTGTTTTTGAAAAATAATTATTTACAAGATTCTGATTGGACCTTTGAAACGGTTAATACGGATTGGTCATATGATCGTAAGGAAAAAAGCTATCATTTATTTTGTGACTGCGGTAAAGCGCTAAAATATCAATTTGTGTTAAAGTCAATTAAAAGTAAGCGCCGAATTAAACTAGGGATTTCTCATTTTGCTGATCATTTAGGAATCTCTCAAGTCGTTGCCAATGAAATTAAAACAGGAGTTAACCATATTGATATCGCTTTAGATGAATTATTATGGTTAAAAGATAGAGGGTACCAATTTCCTGAAGATTTGTGGAAAAAGTATGCATTTGCATTATACCGTAATAATACATTGAAACGTCCCGTCCATTTTAACCAACGTTTAGCACAGCGTGTCTTAGAATTTCGTGATATTAATATGCCAATTTTTATTGCCGATTATCGAGCGTTACTAGATGAAATTGCTAAGGTAAATAAACAAGTGTTTGATTCAGATGAGCGTAATTTTGTAGCAAATCAAGCGATATTTGAAGCATATTATGAAGATTTAACAGGAGACATGAAGCAAAGCTATTTTAAGCCAGATTATTTTTTTAATCGTAAATTTACGTTTCAACCTGTGGATGATTCTACTAAAAAAGGTAAGCGTGTGGCATTGGTTTCAGAAGATTTTAAAGAGTTATTGGATGTGTTGAAACAAATTGAACAGGCAGGTGATGAAACAGGCATTGTTTTATTTAAGTCTTACCTTAAACATAATCAACGTCTCGTGATGGATATTGATTTATATTGGATGATGTATGCCAAATTCAAAAAATATCATTTCAATCAAAATTTCTTTTTGGGTATTCCTAAAGTCTACCGCAATGGTTTATTACGTGCAATCAGAGGGAAAGAAGTGACGAAAAAAGAAATAAAACCTGAAAAAAAAGAAGTAGCTCCTACCAATGTTTCAACAAAGAAAAACACCGTGCTAAAGACTGAAACAAAAGAGTTATTAACCTTGTGGGAACGTATTGATCATCAGGATCAAGAGGCGGTTTTAAAAGAATTTTTAGAATTAATCAATAAAAGCTAGCTATATGATAATTAATATGCTATTATAAGAGAGTAATATTTTTTAAAAGTCATAGAGCCAATATTTTTGATGTTATCTCTTAATGAATTTTTTAGATTTTTACAATAATTTATAGGAGGTAATTTCATTATGGAAACTGGTACAGTTAAATGGTTTAACGCTGAAAAAGGTTTTGGCTTCATTACTCAAAGCAATGGTCAAGACGTTTTCGCTCATTTCTCAGCTATTCAAGGAGAAGGATTCAAATCTCTTGAAGAAGGTCAAGCAGTAACATTTGATGTTGAATCATCAGATCGCGGACCACAAGCAGTGAACATCGTTAAAGCTTAATTTTAAAACTTAAAATTAAATTAATAATAAAACCGTTCAATTCTCCCTGAGGATTGAACGGTTTTTTTTGTTTATAAGCGTTGATGATGAATGAGATGACGCGTGATAACATCATGGTTTAATTCTATGCCAATACCCGGTGCGGTTGGTCGTAATAATTTTCCATCGTCTATTTCGAAAGGTTGTTCGATAATATCTTCATAAAAATAACGATCAGTAGCAGATAAGTCACCTGGAAAGATTAAACTTGTTTGCGCGGCAAATTGTAGATTTAATGCCCGCCCAACTCCTGATTCATACATGCCACCTAGCCAGACGAGCAAGTGGTGCTTACGACAATAGTCTAAGATTTTTAATGCTTCGGTCAGTCCACCAACTCGCGGGATTTTCAAATTTATGGCGCGACAACTGTGCAAATGATGGGCCAATTCAACATCTTTTAGGCTTTTAATGTTTTCATCTAAACAGATACTGGTCGTTAATTGTTGCTGTAAGTAAGCATGATCGAGAAAATCATTATCCGCAAAGGGTTGTTCAACCATCTCCAATTGATACTGATCAAGTTGTTTTAATAGCTCACAATCTACTAATGAATAAGCAGAGTTAGCATCGACCATTAATTTCAAATCAGGAAAATGTTCACGAACGGTTTTAACCATTTTAATATCGTAGCCTGGTTTGATTTTAAGTTTAACTCTTGTATAGCCTTCTGTGACAAACCCCTCGACTGTATGAACGAGCTGAGCCATATCTTCGATAATGCCGATGCTCACGCCGACTGCCACATCATCGTGCACCGGTTCAATCATGAAAGATTCCCCTAGGTTTTGATTGGTTCGTCGCGCATATAAATCCCAAACGGCTGTTTCTAAAGAAGATTTAGCCATTTCATTTCCTTTGATTGATTTAAATAGTTCAGCTACGTCACTTGGATGATCAAGCGAGGTCTTTTTTAACAAGGGAACTAAAAACTGTTGGGCGACTAGTCTTGAACTGACAAGGGATTCGTAAGTATACTCAGGCGTGGCAAGGGTGACTAATTCTCCGTAGCCTTGTGTGCCAAGTTCATCGGTTAAAACTACCAAATCAAAGGCTTTTTCTTTTATCTCCCCGTAACTTGTTTTGAAAGGAGATTTTAGAGGAAGCGCGAGTTGATACCAATCAATTTGTTTAATTTTCATGAGGCCCCTCCTGAAGTAATTGGCGGATGATTTTTTTGAATACTTTTGGACGTTCAAGGTGAACACAATGTCCAGTATCAGCAACTGTTGTAACTTGTAGTTGTGGTTGGATATGTTTCATCTCATTAGCCATCTTCCCAAACTTGCTGTCTAACGCTCCGACAATAACATGAATGTTTGGTTCATATAAATTTGATAAGGCCTCCCAGTATGAAGGCTGACGTCCAGTCCCCATATACTGCAAGCTACAAGCTAAGCCAAAATTTTGCTGACTTAATCGTTCGCTACGTACGGCTTGTTGTACATCAAGCGATAGTTGCTTTTGAGTATTAAACAATGGAATGTCTTGCCAAAAGTCAACAAAATCAGCTAAAGGTTGATTCATTAAGCGTCCAGCTAAACGTTGGTCGCTCATTTGGCGCACCTTGCGTTCTTCCTCAGTTCTTAAACCAGGCGAACCACTTTCTAAAATTAAGTGCTCGATTCGACTAGGAATTTGAATCGTTAAGCCGAGTGCTAAACGAGCGCCCATGGAATAACCGAGTAAACTTACTCGTTGCAAGGCTAATCTATCGAGTAATTGCTCTAAATCATGTAACACTTGTTTGAATTGATAGTGATATGGATGAACGTAAACACTTGATTGTCCATGGCCAATAATATCAACCAGTAAATAATTATAACTGGGAGCCACTTGGAGAAGTTCGGTGTCTTTTTTGTCATCAGCTAAAAAGCGGAACGTTTCACCCGTTCCTGTAAAGCCGTGGAGACAGACGAGTGTCGGTTGTGTTTGAACGAAAGGGGCTAGCCATTCGTAATGATAGGCTACCCCGTTTATTAATTGTTTCATATTAGAGACTTCCTTTAATTGCTTGAGTAATCTCTTCAAGTAGTTGCACATTGCGTTCGCGGTCATCTTGGACTTCTATAATTTGGAAACGTGGCGTGTGTTGAGTACTTATTAAACGTTTTTTTAATTCGTTGTATGAATCAGCTAAATAGTAATCAGCTCCATAGAGTTGCGCGACTAAACGAAAGTCCATTTCAAGCGGTGTGCCAAATAATGGCTCAAAGTCACTTGCTTCTAATTGATTTTGTGATAAATATGAGAAGATACCACCGCCGTTATTATTTAAAAGCACAATCGTTAATGGCAAGTTGTATGCTTTTGCGAGCTGTAATCCGTTCATATCGTGGTAAGTGGCTAAATCACCAATTAACAAGACATTTTGTTTATCAGGATGAGCTGCGCAAATGCCGAGTGCGGTTGAAATTATGCCGTCAATACCGTTGACACCACGGTTACCATAAACATTGAAGGCTTTTTTAGCAGGTTGGCTAAAACGCTCGACATGACGAATCGCCATACTATTTGATAAGAACAAGTTGCCATCTTTCGTCATCGCTTCATGAACGAGACGACTAGCTGTTATTTCAGATAAGTCTTTGGATTGAAGGTGTTCTTTGACGATTTTTTGCGCTTGCTTTTGAGCATTAATCCAACTATCAGTCCAAAAATCCATTGCTGCTTCTGATGGATAAGGGTTGGTAATTAATTGCTCCACCAATGTGCGTGAGTTACTTGTAATCATTAAGCGACCTTGGCGCAATGAATCTTCCCAGTAACCTTTTTCATCAACTTCAATCACAATCGTTTCTTCAAGTGATAACCTTTTTAACCACAACATAATGTTTTTAGAAACTGGTAAACGTCCAACACGGAAAACAGAGGTGGGTTCATCATCATTTAATTCATTAATGAATAAATCGGCTTGTGACATAATCAAATCAGATTGAACGCCACAATTATCCAGGTTAGACAACGGGTCACCCATTATTGGCCAGTTTAGTTTGATGGCTAATTTTACCCATAGCGCAGTTTCTTCAACGGTTAAGCCGCCTCCTAAAACAAAGACGCCGGTTTGCTGATCGAGCATATCGGCTAAGTATTCTAAGTCGTTATCGTCAAGTTTCATTTGTCCTTTTAAGTGACTTATATAGTGCGGATGATGATGTTTTTTTTGTGATAAATCAGGTAACAAAGGTTCGCGTAATGGAAAATTCAAATGAACCGGGCCACTTGGTGTTTGGGTCGCAATTTCAGGCATGCGACGTCCTTGCCAAAAAGCATATTGACGCATTGATTCGCTCGCTTCCGGTAAGGCCATTTCGGCAAAAAATTTCACTTGTTGATTAAATAAATTCAATTGATCCATCGTTTGTGACGCTGCAACTTGGCGTAATTCATGTGGGCGATCCGTCGTTAACACAATTAAGGGGATACCACTAGCTTGCGCTTCACATATAGCGGGAAAGTAGTTCGCAGCGGCTGTTCCGGACGTACAAACAAGGACAACGGGTTTTAAGGTTGCTTTGGCTAATCCTAAAGCAAAGAAAGCTGCCGAACGTTCATCGACTTCTACGAATGTTTTGATGTCTGCTTCACGATGGAGTAGTAAAGCTAGGGGAGTGGAACGTGAACCAGGGCTAATTACTGCATAGTTAACGTTACCTACCACTAATCCTTCAATAAATGATTGCAAATAATTTGTCATGTCACTTTGATATGTCATCTAGCTGTCCTCCAATTCCTCTTAACATAGGTCTAAATTTTACTTTTGTTTCAATGCGTTCTAACTCAGCTTGCGAGTCTGCGACAATCCCACAACCTGCAAATAACCGGCCTGTTTCACCATGAAAGACACCTGAACGAATCCCCACGGCAAATTCTCCTTGATCGGTTGTGAGCTGATACCAACCAATTGGGGCACCATATAAACCACGTTGTAGCGGTTCTTTTTGACGGAGCCATTCTAAAGCTAACGCTTTTGGTTCACCGCCTAAGGCAGGTGTTGGATGAAGTTGGTTGACGACTTCTAAGAAATGAATGGCGTTGGTTCTTTTAGCGACAATTGGCAAATGTAAATGTTGAATGTCACGATTTTTTAGTAAGACGGGGTCCTGAGCATGAATTTCAGTTTGAGTGATTTGCTCTAACTCTTGAATTATTCGCTTCACAACAATTAAGTGTTCTTCGCGATTTTTTTGATCATGAAGTAGGGCGTTACCTAATTTTTGATCTTCTAGTTCTGTTGCCCCACGTGGTGTTGACCCCGCGATGCTGGCAGTGACTAATTCATTTTCGGTTGCCTTTAATAGACGTTCAGGTGTAGCGCCAATAAACGTGTAGTCACCCGAACTTAGACCGAAGAAGTAAGTCGAAGCTTGTTGCTGTTTTAATTGCTTAATTATTTTCCCCGGCTCAAATGCCTGTGCTTGTTTGACAGCTGTTTCACGAGCTAAGACTACTTTTGTTAAATCAGGTTGTGCTTTGATTTTAGCGACTGTTTCGTTCACTAATGACATCCAATTTTGGGTAGACACTTCCTCCGTTTCTAACGTGCTATCCGTTTGATAACTAGGAATAGGGTGCTTTTGTAATGCTTCAAATTGAGAAAAACGTTTTTCAAAAGCTGTTGCTAAATCTAGGTGGTCATCATGCTTGATGTTAATCGTTAAATAAGTTTGGCCGTGTGTTTTCGTTAAAATAATGGTAGGCACGAAGAAATAGCCTTGCGCTAAGTTGCCCCACGTTTCAGATGGTTCATTATCTGTTTGATCAAACGCCGAACCACCGACTAAAAGACAGCCTGTTGCTTCAGGCAATAACCCCTCAGTTGTGCTTTGGTAAATAGACAAGCGCTCGGAAAATTCTTTTATCGCCGTCAGACTGGCTTGTTCTTCACTCATAAATATTTCAGTGCCCCAAGCACAAAATTGTGTTGCTTGGTCAGGGGTTTCCCAATACATGTTTGGCGTTAGTTTCTTCTTGCTAACTTTTTGGTAAAAAGTAAAGGGTGTGTCTGTGCAGTCAAGTGGCATGATCCAACTATAATAATCATGTTTAGTAGTGGTTAAAAGTTCACTTGGTATCATCATGGTGAATAAACACTTCTCTTTCATTGGTTAATAAACGATGTTTGGCTAGTTTGCCACTGGCGGTTTTAGGTAAGTTTTTACATAAATAGAGTTTTTTAGGTACTTTATATTTGGCTAATTGTTTGGTTGTAAATAGTTGTAATGCTTCTAGTGTAATAGGTTGATTGACTACAGCATAGGCGACAGGGATTTGCCCCCATTTTATATCCACTTCGCCAATTACTGCAACTTCAGTTATAGCAGGGTGTTGTTTTAAAATACTTTCCACTTCAGGAGGATAAATATTTTCACCACCCGATATAATTAATTCGCTTAACCGACTGATAACAAATAAGTAACCTTCCTCATCAAGATAGCCCAAGTCCCCCGTTTTGAACCAGCCATCGTGCGTCCATTTAGCTAAATGGCTAGCTGTTTCATTTAAGTAATGCGAAATAACTTGTGGGCCTTTGAGCTGGATTTCTCCAGTTTGACTAGCAGGTAGTAGCTGATTGTGTTCATCGACAATTCGTAAAGACATGCCATATAGAGGGACGCCACTTGCTCCAATTTTTGTCAACGCATCGTTTGCTGAAAGGGCAACAACTTGTGAGCAAGTTTCTGTCATACCGTAAGATTGAATGACAGGAATCTTTAAGTCACGACAAATGATCAAGGTATCTTTAGCAATGGGGCCACCCCCTAATAAATAAGTTTTGAAGGTGGTCGGATAATTCGTTTCAGTTGGGAATTTTTCAATCATTTTTTCTAACATATAGGTTACGACAGAAGCAATTGTCACACGCTTAGAGATAATATCGGCTGTCAGTTGGTCAGCATCAAATTTAGGGTAGAGGCTAATGCTACAACCTGTTATGAGTTGACGCAATATAATAGATAGTCCACTAATATGAAAAAGCGGAACGGCACATGCCCAGCAATCATCGGCTGTTAATCCCATATTGATTTGGGCAGCTTTGACGCTTGCTTGATGATTGGTGAAACGTTGGACGACGCCTTTTGGACGACCGGTTGTGCCAGATGTATACATGATAGAGGTCAACTGGCGTTCATCTACCAAGGGTGTAATTTTCATACGAGATGTTCGTAAGGTGCCGTCTAGGGGAACAATATGGCTGATAGCGTCTAATTTATGATGAAATTTGTTCTCAGACACAACGAACGCCACTTTAGCATCTTGTAATTGAAAAAGTAGTTCATGTTGACTCAAATGAGTGTTCAGGAACAAGATATCTTTTTCAAGTGACCACAATGCTAAAATGACGTAATACATTTCATCAGAATTTTGGCTCATTAGCCCGATGGTTTGTTCGGTTGATGGAAGAGAAGTTGCTAAATAGTCCATCCATTTAGTAACTTCTTCACCAACTTCTTTAAAACTAATGGTTTGATTGTTCCAGTAGAGAGCAGGTTTATTTGGCATTTCGTTTATTTTTTCATTTAATAAACGTAACATTTAACTCACTCCTATGGGAATTTTGGAAATTGATCAAAGTCTGGTTGACGTTTTTCTTTAAATGAGTCGCGTCCTTCTTTTGCTTCATCCATTGTGTAATAAAGTAATGTTGCATCACCGGCTAATTGTTGAATACCAGCTAATCCGTCAGTATCAGCATTCATTGATGCTTTTACCATACGTAGAGCTAATGGGCTCATCGTTAAGATTTGTTCGGCCCATTCCATTGTCACGTCTTCCACATCTTCAAGAGGAACCACGGTGTTAACCCATCCCATATCTAATGCTTCTTGTGCGCTGTATTGTTTACACATGAACCATACTTCTTTGGCTTTTTTATGACCAACTACTCTAGCTAAGTAACCAGAACCGTAACCACCATCGAAGCTACCTACTTTAGGACCTGTTTGCCCAAAAATTGCGTTGTCCGCGGCAATCGTTAAATCACAAACTAATTGTAGAACGTTACCGCCTCCGATTGAGTAACCTTTAACCATCGCAATAACGGGTTTTGGAATAACACGAATTAAGCGTTGTAAGTCTAAAACATTTAGACGAGGAATATTATCAGAACCAACATAACCACCGTGACCACGAACTTTTTGGTCACCACCAGAACAGAATGCTAAGTCGCCAGCACCTGTTAAAATAATTAGTCCGATAGACATGTCATCACGAGCGATTGAAAATGCATCAATCATTTCCATGACAGTTAATGGTGTGAATGCATTACGTACTTCAGGACGATTAATTGTAATTTTTGCTACTTTACCTTCTTGTTCAAATAAAATTTCTTGATATTCTTTGATTGTTACCCAGTTTCTCATTTACGAGACCTCCTCAAATTCATTACACCTATTATACATAAAAACAGGCTTAAATGGCTAAAATTTGTTTTAAATATGTTATACTTTTTACAAAATAATAGAGTGGTGGAGGGCTTGAGATGGATTTACTATCGTATTTAAATATTAGCGTGGTGTCTAAAAATAAAAAACAAGTTGAGCTAGTGATGCCCATCAGTGATTACCATAAACAACCATTTGGTATCATGCATGGTGGTATGAATGGTGTTTTGATTGAAACTGCGTGTAGTATTGGGGCACTTGAACATTTGGATCCCCCAAAAGTAGTGGCAGTAGGTATTGATTTACAAGTGAATCACTTGAAAAGTGTAACACAAGGTGAATTACGCATTCTAGCAACGCCCATTCATATAGGTAAACAGACACAAGTTTGGCAAGCCGATATTTATCAAGAGGAACAATTAACTAGTACAGGAAGATGTACGTTATTAAACAAAGTGTTGAGTTAAAAGAGAAACATAGCTATGCAGCTATGTTTTTTTTGATGAAAAAAGGTTCATTTATTATTGTTATTGTGATATTATTCACTTGTTAGAAAAAAGATATAAAAAAGGGGAAATAAAATGAAAAAAACATTATTGGGAATATTATCTTTATCAACCATATTATTGTTGGGGGCATGTGGATCACAAGATAAAGAAACAGCGAGTGAAAGTAGCACAACAAAAGAATCAACAGAGGTCACGTCAGGCGCTTCAGCAACTGGTACAGCTAATTTCGAAGGACTAAAGGACAAATATGACGTCGTAATTATTGGAGCAGGTGGTGGTGGTATGTCTGCCGCAATTGAAGCAAAAGAAAAAGGATTAGACCCGGTTATTTTTGAAAAAATGCCAGTAGCTGGTGGTAATACACTAAAGGCATCAGCAGGTATGAACGCTTCAGAGACAAAATTCCAAAAACAAGCAGGAATTGAAGATAAAAACGAAACCTTCTTTAAAGATACAATGAAAGGTGGTAAAGAAACAAATGATGAAACGCTTGTTCATTATTTAGTAGATCATTCAGCATCTGCAATTGATTGGTTAGATTCAATGGGTATTACACTTAGCAATATAACAACAACTGGTGGAATGAGTGTTGAGCGTACACATCGACCAGCAGATGGTTCAGCAGTTGGTCAATATTTAGTTGCTGGACTATTGAGAAACCTTGAAGAACGTGCCATTCCACTATATACCTATTCAGATGTAAAAGAAATTACAATGAAAGACGGTAAAGTTTCAGGCGTTGAAGTAAACTTGAATGAAAAGGAAGACAAAGAAATAAAAGCCGATGCTGTTATAGTAGCAACTGGAGGGTTCGGAGCTAATTTTGATATGTTAACCGGTTATAATAAATCATTAGGTAAATTTGTTACAACTAATCAGCCAGGTAGTACAGGTGACGGTATTAAGATGGCACAAGCTGATGGTGCGGATGTAGTTGATATGGCCGAAATTCAAATTCACCCGACTGTAGAACAAGATACGGCAATGTTAATTACAGAAGCTGTTCGAGGAGAAGGCGCAATTTTAGTTTCAGATGAAGGCAAACGATTTGTTAATGAAATGGAGACACGTGATAATGTATCGGCAGCTATTTTAGAATTGGCTCAGCCAAGTGCGTATCTTATTTTTGATGGGGGAGTTAAAGAACGTGTGACAGCTATTAACTTCTACGAAGAAGCAGGCTTAACAACTAAAGCTAAATCTGTAGCAGCATTAGCTTCAGCTATCGGCCTAAATAAATCAACATTAGAAGAAACTGTTAAAGAGTGGAATCAAAGTGTCGCAGATCAAACAGATAAAGCATTTGGTCGCGAAACAGGAATGAAACACGATTTATCAACTGGTGAGTTTTATGCTATTAAAATTGCGCCAGGTATTCATCACACAATGGGTGGACTGAAAATTAATGCAAACACACAAGTGTTAGACAAAGATGGAAAAGCTATTCCAGGATTGTTCGCTGCAGGGGAAGTAACTGGTGGTGTTCACGGAAAAAATCGTATCGGTGGGAATGCAGTGGCCGATATTATTGTATTTGGTCGTCAAGCAGGAGAACAATCGGCTAAATATGTAAACAAATAGTATTAAAAGAAGTTGTACAAAAGTGTTTAGCATCAAGAAGTGAGAAGAAATGCCAAAAAATTATTGCTTTAATTGTTTGGTATATTTTGATTTAATTCCAAAGCTTCTGCTTTTGAAACACCGTTTAATCGGAAAAAATGAGCTGTGACAAACATTTGTCACAGCTCATTTTTAATATGTAGTCTTATTGATTTTTAAATGCTTTTTCAATTTGTAATCGTTGGACTTTCATAGTAGCGGTTCTAGGGATTTCATCAAACGGTTTGATAATCGGGTGGTTTAGGTGTGGAAGGTCTTCAATTTGTTTCCACCATGAATCCCAGTCCATTTCTTCATCAGGGCCTAAGGCAATAATTGGTTGTGGTAAATTGTCTTTATCTCTCACAATGACCACCTCAGCTAAGAAATCCAAATTATCTAATAATAAGTCTTCTAATGCTAAGTTACTATTGATATTTTTAATCAAATCCACTTGACGATCCTTTAAGTAAAGTTGACCATCATCATCAATCATGCCCCAATCGCCACTATCCCACCATTCACCATGAACAGTTGATTGGAAGCGGTCGTCTTCTTTGTAGTAAGTTAATGCGCGACCTTTAGATAAGAAATGAATATGTCCATCGGTATTAGCTGGTAATTCATTACCTTCTGGATCAGTAATGCGTGCTCGAGTTAATCCTTCTAGTCCAACACCCATATTTCTGGCATTGTTTGAATCGATTGTCTCTAAAGTATGAGCTTTCAAAATCATTGGACCGCATTCACTTTGTCCATATACTTGTAAGAAAATAGGATCATTATTTTTTGCCGCAGTTAAGAATGTTTTCATGGTACCGTTATTGATAGCATCAAAGGTTGAATGGAAATATTTTAAGCTAGCAAAAGCTTCAGGTCGCTCTTTTGCAGTAAAGGTCCATTGAACAAAGTTGTTAGGATGTGTCTCCATAGCAATCGGTTGATGTTTTTCAACCATATCAGCGACTATTTGGCTGTCAGAACTACTAATTGGCATCATAGGAAATCCCATTGCCATTAAAGAAGAAACGCCAATATTAAAACGTGAGTGAACAGGAGAAATATGGAAAGCAACTAAACGTTTTTCTTGAATACGTGTAAAAATCGTGCGTTGCCATAATGTACGCCATCCCATTGAATTAGCCGAATGACAAATGAGTTTAGGAATGCCTGTTGTACCAGAAGTATGTGTCATATAGCTGATTTGATCTAAGGCTAAACATGATGGCTCAACAGGTGTTGCAGGTTGTTCTAGTAAGTAGTCGACAGCAATTTTACGATCTGAAGCACTATTACTGATTGATTCAACGACTGCTTTCGTTTCTTCATCGAATAAAATAAAGGGATTTTCTAATCGCTCAACAAAAACTTCCATTGTTTCTTTAGGAAAATGATAAGAAATCATCACAGGAATTGCCCCAAGATACGAAGCAGCAACTGCTAGTAAGTAAGTATCAAATTTAGGACTTTTAAAGATGATTATTTTATCATCTTTTTTTACGCCTAGACTCGCTAATTGATAGGCACGTTTTTTAATGATATCTAAGCTTTCTTGATAAGTTGTTTCAGTTCCTAATTCAGGAAATGAGCGTAAGACAGCATCAAAAATAATGGGTGTATTAGGGTAGTTTTTAGCAGATAATTCATAGTTGCTATATAAGTTTAATGGTTGATATTCTAACACGTTCATCTTAATCCTTCTTTCATAAATAATTTATAACACATAATAATGTGAAATAACTAACAAGTATTATAACATGAATAAATGATGGTGTATTAGCGAAATTGAAAATATATAATTAGTAAACGTATACAATTTGTTTTTTTAAAGTATTAAATAATATGAAAAAACATGATTTTTTTTCATAAAAGCCAGTTCACAATAAGTCATTATTATGTATAATAATGAAAGTGAGAAATCAACCGAAATATTTACGAGCTAAAGGATAAATAAAAAATTAGTGGGGTATTGGTAGAAAACTAATTTTCTGGAGGCGATTATTTGGAAGCAGAAGTGAAACAAGTATCAAAAAAGATGGAACATCGTGAATTAGAAAGAACGATGACGTTTTTTCCAGCATTATCTACGGTAATGGGGACCGTTATCGGAGGTGGGGTTTTCTTCAAAGCAGCTAGTGTGTCGGCTGTAACAGGCCATTCTAGTTTGCACATGGTTAGCTGGGTATTAGGAGGTATAATTAGCGTGTGTGCAGGCTTGACCACGGCAGAGTTAGCAGCGGCAATCCCAGAAACAGGCGGTATGTTAAAATATATTGAACGATCTTATGGAAAATTTGCTTCCTTTTTATTAGGTTGGGCACAAGTTATTATTTATTTTCCTGCAAGTGTCGCAGCATTATCTATCGTTTTTTCAACACAAATAAAAAACTTATTTGGTTTATCCGAGACATTAATAATTCCTGTAGCAATTATTTCCGTTTTATCTATATTATGTTTAAATTTATTAGGATCAAAAGTTGCAGGCTCTCTTCAGTCTGTTTCGTTGATTGGAAAACTAATTCCACTTGCCATTATTGTCGTTTTTGGTTTATTGCGTCATACAACGGTGGAAGTGAGTTTGTTTCCGATTAAGTCTGGAGAACATGTAGGTGGCTTTTTCCCAGCGTTAGGCGCAGGTCTATTAGCGACGATGTATGCTTATGATGGCTGGATTCATGTTGGAAATTTAGCTGGAGAATTAAAAAATCCATCAAAAGATTTGCCACGTACTATTTCACTAGGAATTATTGGCATCATGTTTGTTTATTTATTTGTTAATTTTGTGTTTTTAAAAAATCTAAGTATCTCTGAATTGGCTGGAAATGAAAATGCGTCAATGATTGTTGCACAAAAGATATTTGGGGAAATGGGTGGCAAGTTAGTCACTATAGGTATTTTGATTTCAGTTTATGGTGCGATTAATGGCTATATTATGACAGGTATGCGTTTACCTTATGCAATGGGATTGAATAACGAGCTACCTTTTTCTAATTATTTAATTAAATTAAATAAATATAAAGTGCCTTATGTTTCAGGGGTTTTTATGACAGGAATTGCTGTGATTATGATGTTTACAGGTGGTTTTGATCTTCTAACGGACATGCTGGTGTTTGTGATTTGGATTTTTTATACGTTAGTATTTATGGCAGTAATTAAATTGCGTAAAACAGAACCTCATTTACCAAGACCTTATCGTGTGCCTTTATATCCACTTTTACCAATCATTTCGATACTAGGTGGGATATTTATTATTACAATGATGTTAATTAATCAGTTCTCATTAGCAATGGTTGGTTTAGGTTTGACGCTTATTGGTGCCCCAGTTTATTATTTTAAATCTTAAGTGTTAATCTTGTTTATTCGGTATTAGGGAGTTGTGACAAACGTTTGTCACAACTCCTTTTTTTTTATATGTTTTGAAAACCACCTGCTATGCGGGTGGTTCAGGGAGCTTCCAGCGTGGTAACAAAAAAAACTCCTAAAATGATAAGATAAAGTTGGTTTCCCGACCACAACATCAAATCATTTAGGAGGTGTCTTTTATGAGAAAAGACAATCAAAGTTTATCACATAGAACCTGGAAATGTAAGTATCATATAGTATTTGCACCGAAATATCGACGCCAAATCATATATGGGAAGTATAAAAAAAGTATCGGAGAAATATTAAGAGCATTATGTGACAGAAAAGGTGTAGAAATTATTGAAGCTAACGCATGTAAAGATCATATCCATATGTTGGTAAGTATTCCACCAAAAACGAGTGTCTCGGAATTTATAGGATATTTAAAAGGAAAAAGTAGTTTAATGATATTCGATAGACATGCCGAGTTGAAATATCGTTATGGGAATAGAAAATTTTGGTGTAGAGGATATTATGTAGATACGGTAGGTCGAAATAAAAAACAGATAGAAGAATATATTAGAAATCAAATAACGGAAGATTATGTAGCGGATCAATTAACCTTATTCGAAGAATACGATCCGTTTACAGGACAAAAAAATAAGAGAAAATAAAGTGATTCTTTAAGAATCAGTGAGTAAGTGTGGTGCAAAAGGGAGACCAATCGGTAGGCCTTTTAGGCCCAGGCCGGTAAAAGAGGCTTTCAGCCGCAGAGCAAACCTCCAGTTCACACTGGAGGTTTTGATTTATATTGAATGAGAAAATATTAGTGATATGGAATTGTTTTTAATTAGTCTATAAAGTCAGTCTATATATAATAAGTGGTAAAAATGATAGCTTGTTATATATAGGTCGATAATTCGTTGAAAAGGTATGGATTAAGATTAGATTCTAATATTATGAGAAAAAACTCATCTAAAATCAATCAAATTGTTATTTTAATAGTGTTGAAAACGGTTACCAAAAAGGTTTATAATAAAGATGTTCAAGTCTTACGTTTATAAAACAAAGATTTAAAGGAGGAAGACAATGAGTAATAAAGTTTTAAATGATTTTTTAACCAATAATCTTGAAGATCTTAGTGAGAAAGGCTTACTAAATACAATTGATGTGATCGAAGGTGCAAATGGGCCAGAAATTACAATAAACGGTAAAAAGTTAATTAATTTCGCTTCAAATAACTATCTTGGATTTGCTACACATCCAGAATTAATTGAAGCTGAAGTTGAAGCAGCACACAAATACGGGGTTGGTGCAGGAGCGGTTAGAACGATTAACGGAACACTTGATATTCACCGTAGCCTTGAGAAAAAAATTGCTGAATTTAAAGGAACTGAAGCTGCTATTGCCTTTCAATCAGGATTCAACTGTAATATGGGAGCAATCTCTGCTGTCATGAAAAAAGGTGACGCTATCCTTTCAGATGAGTTAAACCATGCATCAATTATCGATGGTTGTCGTTTATCTGGTGCTAAAGTTATTAGAGTGAAGCATCAAGATATGGAAGATTTGGAAGCAAAAGCTAAAGAAGTAACTGAAAGTGGCGAGTACAACAAAGTAATGTATATTACAGATGGTGTATTCTCTATGGATGGCGATGTAGCTAAAATTGAAGAAATTGTAAAAATTGCTGAAAAATATAACTTAATTACATATGTTGATGATGCACATGGTTCTGGTGTTATGGGAGGCGGAGCTGGAACAGTGAAGCATTTCCATATGCAAGATCATATTGACTTCCAAATGGGAACATTATCTAAAGCAATTGGTGTTGTAGGTGGTTACGTAGCCGGTTCTGAACAACTTATTACATGGTTAAAATCACAAGCACGTCCATTCTTATTCTCAACATCATTGACTCCAGGAGCAGCAGCAGCAGCTTTGAAATCAATTGAATTAATGCAAGAAAATCCGAACTACGTGGATAAATTATGGGAAAATGCTAATTACTTCAAAGAAAAATTACAAGAAATTGGCTATGATATTGGGGTTTCTGAAACACCAATTACACCAGTTATCGTTGGTGATGAATCATTAGCACAAAAATTCTCTCAAGAATTAATCGCTCATGGTGTTTATGCAAAACCAATTGTTTACCCAACTGTTCCACTTGGCACAGGAAGAGTTAGAAATATGCCAAATGCGGGTCATACGAAAGAAATGATTGATCAAGCTATTGAAGTGTATGAAAAAGTTGGTAAAAATCTAGGTATCATCTAAAAATAAAAATAGATAAAATAAAAAGGAATAGAGGGATTATTTTATGAAGAAAGTATTAGTAACAGGCTGCTTAGGCCAAATTGGATCGGAATTAGTGGAACGTTTACGTAATGATTTAGGCGTAGAAAATGTTATTGCAACAGATATTCGTAAACCTGAAGGAAATCCTACTGTAGAAAATGGTATTTTTGAAACATTAGATGTTATGGATTATGAAGCAATGAAAACATTAGCTAGCAAATATGAAGTGGATACCTTAATTCATCTAGCTGCTTTATTATCAGCTGTAGCAGAAGCAAAACCACAATTAGGTTGGGAATTAAATATGGGAGGATTAGTTAATGCATTAGAAGTAGCAAGAGAATTTAACTTAAAATTCTTCACGCCGAGTTCTATTGGTGCATTCGGTCCAAACACACCTAAAGATAATACACCTCAAGATACGATTCAACGTCCTACAACTATGTATGGTGTGACGAAAGTATCTGGAGAATTATTATGTGATTATTACCATACTAAATTTGGTGTAGATACTCGTGGCGTACGTTTCCCAGGCTTAATTTCATATAAAACATTACCTGGTGGCGGTACAACAGACTACGCTGTGGATATTTATTATGAAGCAATTAAAAAAGGTAGCTACTCAAGCTTTATCGGTGAAGGAACATACATGGATATGATGTATATGCCAGATGCTATTGATGCTATCGTTAAATTATTAAATGCTGATCCAGAAAAACTAGTACATAGAAATGCCTTTAATATTTCAGCAATGGCCTTTGAACCTGAACAAATTAAAGAATCTATTCAAAAAGTATTCCCAGATTTCACTATGACATACGATGTAGATCCTGTAAGACAAGGTATTGCTAACTCATGGCCAAATTCTATCGACTCAACGTGTGCTAAAAATGAATGGGGATTTGCACCTAAATATGATTTAGATGCAATGACTCGTGATATGATTGAAAAACTATCTGAAAAATTATAATATTTATTTTAAGTAGATCTTAAAATACTAATTACTAAGCGATTGAGTTTACCCAATTTTATGATAACTCTTTTAGTTAAAAACTTTTGAGTTAGGGTTATTTAGCTCAATCGCTTTTTATTAATAATGGAGGCGAATATAAATATGTCACAAGAAGTACAAAACAATGAACAACTTGAACGTACAATGACGTTTTTCCCGGCTTTATCTACGGTAATGGGAACCGTAATTGGAGCTGGGGTATTCTTTAAAGCAGCTAGTGTTGCTGCTGTAACAGGAGACTCAAGCTTACATATGTTTAGTTGGTTCTTAGGAGGACTAATTAGTGTATGTGCGGGATTAACAGCCGCAGAATTAGCCGCAGCTATTCCTGAGACTGGTGGAATGATTAAGTATATTGAACGTGCTTATGGAAAATTTGCAGCTTTCTTGTTAGGTTGGGCACAGGTTATTATTTATTTCCCAGCAAATGTTGCAGCGTTGGCAATTATTTTTGGAACACAATTTGTTAATTTATTTGCTCTAGATAGTAAATTAGTTTTACCGATTGGTATTATTTCAGCAGTTTCTATAATGCTATTAAATTTCTTAGGTTCAAAAGCAGGCGGACGAATTCAATCAATTTCGTTAGTATGTAAGTTAATTCCATTAGCTTTAATTGTTATTTTTGGTTTATTACGTCAAGGAGATGTAGATGTTAGCTTAATTCCAATTGAGGCAGGAAAAAATATTTCAGGCGGCTTTTTCCCAGCGTTAGGAGCAGGTCTATTAGCAACTATGTTTGCTTATGATGGTTGGATTCATGTAGGAAACTTAGCAGGAGAATTAAAAAATCCATCAAAAGATTTACCTAAATCTATTGCAGTTGGTATTGTAGGTGTAATGATTGTTTATTTATTAGTTAACTGGGCATTCTTAGGCCAACTACCAATGGACCAATTGGCTGGTAATGAAACAGCAGCAATGGACGTTTCTAATAAATTATTTGGTGATATGGGTGGTAAATTAGTGACAATTGGTATTTTAGTTTCTGTTTATGGAACCATTAATGGTTATACAATGACAGGAATGCGTTTACCATATGTTATGGGATTAAACAATGATCTTCCTTTTTCAGAAAAATTAGTAAAATTAAACAAAAATAAAATTCCTTATATTGCAGGTGTTTTAGAATTAGTTATTGCTGTCTTATTAATGTTATCAGGTAGTTTTGATATGTTAACAGATATGCTAGTTTTTGTTATTTGGATTTTCTATACGTTAGTATTTATTGCAGTTATCAAATTGAGAAAAGTAGAGCCAGATTTAGAAAGACCATACAAGGTACCGTTATATCCAATCTTACCAATCATCGCTATATTAGGTGGGGTATTTATTTTAGTCATGACTTTAATCAATCAATTTAGCTTGGCGATTACTGGGATTATTATTACCTTATTAGGAACACCAATTTATATGTATAAAAAAAAGAATAAATAATAAATGACTAAATATACTTATTGAAAATATTTACATAAACACACATATAATGTTTGTTTTATTCAATTGGTTATGATATAGTTTAACTATTAAAATAAATTTATCAGAAAAGACACCTGAATTTGCGAGCATACTGATAGAGAGGGAAATCATGGCTGAAAATTTCCTAGTACAGCACAAAGGATGACCACTTTTTAAATGAATTTGGTTGAAACCAAGTCGGCAAGAGCCGTTATCGCGTAATGAGTAGGGACAACTGTCTCTAAATTTAGGTGGAACCACGAAGTTAATTCGTCCTAATATTCCTTTTAAGGGGAATATTAGGGCTTTTTTTATTATCAAAAATTATAAGGGGGACTCAACATGTCAGAAATTAAGATTACATTTCCAGATGGTGTGGTAAGAGAATATGCAGCAGGAGTATCCACTGCAGATATCGCTGAAAGCATCAGCAAAAGTTTAGCTAAAAAAGCCTTAGCAGGAAAATTTAACGGAGAGTTAGTTGATTTAATTCGTCCGTTAGATATCGATGGTACAATTGAAATTATTACACCGGATCATGAAGATGCACTAGGTATTTTACGTCACTCAACTGCCCATTTAATGGCAAATGCCATTCGTCGTATTTATCCTAATGTACATTTTGGTGTAGGACCAGCGATTGAAAATGGTTTTTACTATGATACAGATAATGGTGAATCACCAATTTCAGAAGAAGACTTACCATTAATTGAAGAAAAAATGATGGAAATTGTGAAAGAAAATAATCCTATCGTTCGTAAAGAAGTAACACGTGCCGAAGCGTTAGAATTATTTAAAGAAGACCCATACAAAGTAGAATTAATTACTGATTTACCAGAAGATGAAACAATTACTGTTTATGATCAAGGTGATTTTGTTGATCTATGTCGTGGGGTTCATGTCCCAAGTACAGGACGCATTCAAGTATTCAAACTATTATCAGTTGCAGGTGCATATTGGAGAGGAAACTCAGACAATAAAATGATGCAACGTGTTTACGGAACAGCATTCTTTGATAAAAAAGATTTAAAAGAAGATATGCAACGTCGTGCAGAAGCAAAAGAACGTGATCATCGTAAACTAGGAAAAGAATTAGACTTATTTATGGTTAGTCCTGAAGTTGGTTCTGGCTTACCATTCTGGTTACCAAAAGGGGCGACAATCCGTCGTACTATCGAACGTTATATTACTGACAAAGAAATTAGCTTAGGTTACCAACATGTTTATACACCGATTATGGCTAATGTTGAATTATACAAAACATCTGGTCACTGGGATCATTACCATGAAGATATGTTCCCGCCAATGGATATGGGTGATGGCGAAATGTTGGTATTACGTCCGATGAACTGTCCTCACCACATGATGGTTTACAAAAATGATATCCATAGCTACCGTGAATTACCAATTCGTATCGCTGAACTTGGTATGATGCATCGTTATGAAAAATCAGGCGCATTGTCAGGGTTACAACGTGTGCGTGAAATGACATTAAATGATGGACACACATTTGTTCGACCAGACCAAATTAAAGATGAGTTCAAACGTACACTACATTTAATGACAGAAGTATATGGAGATTTCAATATTACAGACTATCGCTTCCGTTTAAGCTATCGTGACCCTGAAAACACAGAGAAGTACTTCGATGATGATGAGATGTGGATTAAAGCAGAAGCGATGCTTAAAGAAGCGATGGATGACTTAGGTTTAGAATACTTCGAGGCAACAGGTGAAGCAGCCTTTTATGGTCCTAAATTAGATGTTCAAGTGAAAACAGCACTAGGTATTGAAGAAACATTATCAACTATTCAATTAGACTTCTTATTACCGGAACGTTTTGACTTAACATATGTTGGGGAAGATGGAGAAAATAACCACCGACCAGTTGTAATTCACCGTGGTATTGTCTCTACTATGGAACGTTTTGTAGCGCATTTAACAGAAGTACATAAAGGGGCATTCCCAACATGGTTATCACCTGTACAAGGAACTATCATTCCAGTTAATTTAGATTTACATAGTGAATTTGCGTATCAAGTAAAAGAAAAATTAGTAGCTCATGGTTTACGTTTTGACGTAGATGCACGTAATGAGAAAATGGGTTATAAGATTCGTGAATCACAAACACAAAAGATCCCTTACCAAGTGGTTGTTGGGGATAAAGAATTAGAAGATGGTACAGTGAATGTCCGTCGTTACGGAAGCAAAGAAACAGAGACTATCTCAGTGGATGAATTTGTGGCAAGTGTCGCAGCAGAAGTGAAAAACTTTAGCAGAAATTAATCTCAATAAAAGTATCAAAAAAGTTAGAAAAATGAAAAGTGAGTGAGCAATTTGGCCCACTCACTTTTTTCTTTGTAAAGATTCGTTATAAATTGTTTAAATTGCTTTTTTTTTTGGCTGTCATTATGTAAAATGAATGGGTATAGTGACAAGGAAGGAACATTAGCGTCATGAAAAAAATAAATAAGTTATCATCAGAAGCACTCAATAAAAAATTAGCATCGATTCCTTTTCGATTAAATGTTTTATTTTTTATTGTCTTTGGTTTGTTTGTTGCGTTAATCGGTCAATTGGCTTACCTACAAATTTTTAACAAGGACTATTTTGTTGATCGCATCACTTCAGGAGAGATGAATATCGTTGAGGGTCAAGCACCTCGTGGCATGATTTACGATGCTAACGGCAAGGCGTTAGTTAGTAATAAAGCAAAATCTGCTATCATGTTTACAAAAGGTAAAAATATGACAGCAGAACAAATTTTAGAGGCTGTCTATCAAATAAACGATATTATCACTGTAACACCTGATAAGTTAAGTGAACGAGATAAAAAAGATTTTTGGTTAGCAAGTGAAGAAAATTTAAAAACAGCTAGAGAACGTTTCACTAAAAAGGAACAAGAAGCAGCAAAAAAAATGAGTAATGCGGAAGAATATCAATTAGTTGTCGATAAGGTAACGAAAGAAGATCTTAACTTCAATGAACGTCAATTATCTGCAGCCTCTATTTTTAAACGAATCAATGCAGCCTACGCCTTACAACCAATTTTTATTAAGAATGAAGGTGTGACTAAGGAAGAAGTTGCTCTAGTAGGTGAAAATCGTACGAAAATCCCTGGGTTATCAACAGGTTACGATTGGGAACGTGAATATCCTGAGAATGGTATGCTAAGAACGGTACTGGGAACAATTTCTACGGATAAATCTGGTTTGCCTGATTCAAGTTTAGATTCATATTTAGCTAAAGGCTACTCATTGAATGATAGAGTGGGTGTGAGCTACATTGAAAAAGCATATGAGTCTGTATTAAAAGGAAGTAAATCTCGTTCAGAAGTAAAATTAGATGAGAATAATGAAATTACAGATCAACGTGAAGTCTTTGCTGGTCAAAAAGGCGAAAATCTGATGTTGACCATTGATATTGATTTTCAAAATAAAGTAGAAGATATTGTAGAATCTGAATACAAACGTGTCATGTCGGAAGGTAAGGCGACTTATTCAGAAGGTGCTTATGCCGTTGCTATTAATCCTCAAACAGGCGAAGTATTGTCAATGGTAGGTTTCCAACAAGATGATAAGGGGCAATTACAAGATGATACACTAGGTACCATCAACAAAGCATTCGTTCCTGGTTCAAGTATCAAGGGAGCGACCATTATGGCAGGGTATCAAAACGACGTCTTACAACCTAATGAGACATTAATTGATGAGCCGTTACGTTTTATTGATGGCACAATTAAAGCGTCTTTATTTAATCCAGCTTCATACGGTGGTCAAGTGCCAATCAATTCTGAGGATGCATTAATGGTGTCTTCAAACGTTTATATGATGAAAATTGCTTTACGATTAATGGGAACCGAATATACAAATAAGATGAGTTTACCTGAGCGTACGGATGTTTTTGAAACGTTAAGAAAAACTTACCGAGAATTTGGTTTAGGAACAGAAACAGGGATTGATATTCCAGGTGAATCTTCATGGTTATCACCTACTAATTATTATGATGATAATGGGAATTTATTATACGGTCGTATGGGTAATTTGCTTGATTTGTCATTTGGTAACTTTGATACTTATACGACTATGCAGTTAGCTCAATATGTTTCAACTATTGCTAATGGGGGCTATCGTATTGCCCCACGCTTAGTTAAGGGGATTTATAACAATGATGAGGCAGGTGGGTTAGGTACGCTAGAACAGCAATTTAAGCCGACTATTTTGAATGAGATTCGTGATAAGGATGACTTGGATATTATTCAACAAGGGTTCTATAATGTTGTTAATAGCACGGATGCACGACGCACAGGTTCTAGATTGCAATCAAGTAAGTATACAGTCGCAGCTAAAACAGGGACAGCCGAAACACCGATTGTTGATCCAGATAATTCAGATAATGTGATTAGTTTAAATAGTTATACTGTGGTGGCTTATAATTATGAAGAAAATCCTGATATTGCCGTGGCAGTTATGTTACCTCATATGAAAGAGGATAAAACAGGGACAAACTTAACGATTGCAGGGAAAATATTAGATGCTTACTATGAAAAAACACGCTAATTCTTTTGTAAAGTAGAAGTACTTAACAAAATTTGCAAAAAGGCTAGCCAACGGCGAAAAATCATGGTAATATATTCAAGTGTGAGACAACAGATGAACTCATAAAATACGAAATGATAGTTTGGAGGGAAACAACATGCGCGTACACATTACTTTAGAATGTACTGAATGTAAAGAACGTAACTACTTATCTAATAAAAACAAACGTAACAACCCAGACCGTATTGAAGTTAAAAAATACTGTCCACGTGAACGTAAAGTGACTTTACACCGTGAAACTAAGTAGTAAATTTAATGAATGGCTGTACTCCTTTTGTATCAAGGGGTACAGCCTTTTTTTATTTTCCTAAAAATAGCTGACCTCGAATTTGACCTCGAGTAAATTAGAACCCAAAGTGTTCCATCAATGTATTTATAGCTTTTCTTTCAGTTTGTTCTGTTACATGAGTGTATGTATCTAACGTCATTGATATATCAGAATGACCTAACCTGTGTTGAATTTCCTTTGGACTTACACCACTCTCAAAAAGCAACGTTGCGTGAGTGTGCCTAAATCCATGAAGTCCAATACAAGGTAAGTTTGCATATTCTGCTATTCTTCTTGACCTACCATTAATATTAGGATGGCTTAGTAACTTACCTTTCCAATCTGTAAAAAGTAAGTTTTTATCATTCTTAAAACCATTTCTCAATAAAAATTTAGCTTGTTCTAATTTCCATTTCCTTAGAGTGGCTAATGTTTCATGGTCTAACGTTATTGTTCTAACGGAACTAAAAGTTTTTGTAGTGGATATTTCATACCCACCTTTTACTTGAGTCAAACTTTTTGAAATACTAAGTGTGTTTTTATCGAAATCTAAATCAGACCAATATAACGATAAACACTCCCCAATTCGGATACCAGAAAAGGCTAATAAACGAAATAGAGCGACATCAAGTTTAGAATAGTACAAATGTACCGGTTGATTACTATGAGCTTCTAAAAGTCGTTTTTCTGTTGACTCTAAAAAAACTCGTAATTCACTTGAAGTATAATACTTTAATTTCTTTTTAGATTTTTTTGCAATCCTCTTGGGTTTAACTATTTTCCTGAAAGGGTTAGATTCAACAACTTCTAACATAACTGCGTAATCACACACTTTGATCAAGTAGGTTAATAGTGCTGTATACATACCAAATTTTTCCGCCCATTTATTGATTTCTCTTTGGGCGAATTTAGGTGTAATTCGTTCTATTATCATATCTCCAAATACTGGTAAAACGTATTCTTTCATACGTCTATCTGTTTGGCGATAAGTCGTTTCTTTAACCGTATCTTTATACGTGTCAAACCATAGATTATACATTTCGTTTATTGTAGTTGTCTTTTGTTCATTTTTTGGAGCATCATTTTCAAACTCAAAAAGTAATTTATTTAATTCCAATTGGGCTTCTTTTTTGGTTTTAAAACCTCTTCGAGTCGTTTTTATTTCTTTTTTTGTAACATAATCAGTTCCTAAGTGAACTTTGAACATCCACCATTTTGAACCATCTTTCTTTTCGTATTGTTTAAATGTTGCCATTTGAATTCCTCCGTTTTTCACGAGCAAGCGAAATTAGAGAAAATATTGCATCACTCCTTTCAATTTGATAAAATTAAGTACAATAAAGAGACCTATTTAATAGGTTGTTTTTTCACGTCACTCAAACTTGCAGGGGAGAGGGCGTGTTTTTGATATTATTCTAGAAGTTCTTTTTTCTTAGACTCAAATTCCTCTATAGTTATTATTCCGTCATCAGCTAATTCTTTATATTTCCTTAGCTCATCAGCGACTGATAAGTTATTGCTACCACTAATATTCCCTACTATTTCACCATGCTTATCGTTTTCTAAAACATTAATAATATAGTCAAACCCTGCAAGTGTTTCTTGTGCAGTTAACAAGATGGATTCATATTTTTTATCTTTCTTTTGCTTTTTCTTGATGAAGTCAATAGTTGTAGAAACGGGCTTTTTATTTTTAAAAGTCACTAATATTTTTAAACTTTCAACAAAATTTGTTTGTTTTTTCTTTTTCGTAACGCCACCTAATACGGCACCAACGCCACCTAAAAGGACACCACCAACTATAGCTCTGCCTACACCTAAGCCTCCAGATGTTATGGCACTACCATTTTCTAGTAGTTCATATGAATTAAGATCATCAAAGTGATAAGCTGTTAATCCAATTTTAAATAATCTTTTCTCATCATCAATTTCCACTTGTCCATATTTGTTGCTTTTTTTAAAATATTTAGTTGGATTTTTTCTGATACTTTCTTCAATGCTACCTTTTGTTAGTCTTTCAAATTCTTCGATTTCATCAACGGTTAATACTTCGTTATTTTTTACTTTGTTTTGCAAAGTTGATAATTGTGAAAAATCTGAAGCACCTTTTTTTACTGAATCCCATAATCCCATGAAATTCTTCCTCCCTTTTGATATAATTATTTTATGTACATATCTCGAAAGAGGGTGACCCTAATCAATACCGCAAATATTGGTTAGGGTATTTTTTATGCATAGATTACTTCCTTTTGTTTAAAAAAGTTTAAACATTCTTTCTCACATAGATCCAATAAATTAGATTTTATTCTATAAAAAGACATAAATCTTTCAATATTAAACATTTCAATACTACCGTAATCCTCTACATATATACTCAACAGGATATTAATAGCAATTTTGTTAGCTTCATGTTCTAATTTTGAATTGGCAATATAATTTGAACATAGAGCATTGAATTCCACATGTTCGGCCAAATGGTGTCCTATTTCATGAGCGGCTGCAAAATTAGCTTCAGGGCTACCTTGCAAAGCTTCGTTTAAGACTACAGCTTGTGCTTTAGGATAATAAAATCCTGCACGATCCATTTTTGAGAAAAATAACTCCAGATTATTATCTTCTAATATTTCTTTCAGACGTTTATGCAATAACCAACAACTCCTCTATTCGCCTCTAGCAGCTTTAATTACAGCAATTGCTGCTCGTATTTCTTCGGGACTGACTTCCTTACCATCAAAAGAAAATACAACATCATCTTCTGATAAATCAACAGAAGTGACTTTCTCTTCTCTTCCTAATAGGTAATCAACAGATACGTTAAAGTAATCAGCTAATTCATTTAACTTATCGGCAGACGGTTGTTTCCCGCTCTTTAGACTATAAAAATAATTTTCACTATATCCTAGGTCTAAAGTAACTTGTTTCATTGTTTTTGAGCGTTCTTTTGTAAGTTTTTTTATCCTCTCAAATACTGTCATATCAATATTCTCCTTACTTTTCTTACAAAAAAAACAATAAAAAAGTGTAGTTTGTTGTTTACAAAACTTACACTATAGTGTAGTATTGTTTTTGTAAGTTAATTCGATAGAAAAAAGCAAATTAAAAACACACCTGTTTTAGCATTTAGTTTGGCGACCGATTGCATTAAATAGGGGTTTGTAAGCTTATTTCGTTATGTCTATATACTACACTATAGTGTAGTTGCGGTCAACTGAAATATACGTTTTTTCTATCTTTTTAACTTACTATATTTAAAAAAATAACGGAGGTGAATAGGATGCCGGATACTTTACCAGGTAGAACAAAGATAAGAGAGTACATGGAAGAACACAATATTTCTTTAACAGGTCTCTCAACAATGTTCGGCGTAAAAAAACAAGATCTTGTTGATTATTTGAATGGGAAAAATACAAGTCCCAAAGCTAATGCAACGTTAATAGCAATCATTGAACATTTCAAGATTAGATAGGAGGAATCTCAATGCAAGTAATTCTTACACCTGAAGATGATAAAAGTTTACGTCAATTCATCAGAGAATTAATCACTAGTGAATTACAAGAAGCTAGGTTAGATGTTGGTATGGACCGTCCTCTTAATCAAAAAGAGATTGCTGAATATTTAGGAGTATCAACAACTACCATTCGAGAATGGGAAGGAATGGGGATGCCTTTCGGTAGCTTAGGTGAGCGAACAAAGTATTACGACCGAAACGCATGTAAAAAGTGGGTATTAGAACAAAAATTATAAAAAGCGAGCAAGCGAATTAAGTGAAGGAATGAAATTTGTGAAAAAGAAAATTGAATTTATTTTAACTATCATGCCAAATGTGGCAAAGATAATTGATCACGCAACAGAAGAACAAGTTGATAAGCTCTATCAGCAGGCGCAAGAAAAGTTTGATTATGAGCTTGAGGAAGGACTTTATTAAGGAGGATGGAAATGAGTAAAAGACGTTACGAAGCATTATCTAATATTATTTTATCAATTACGTTAATAGTATTTGGAGCAGCTGCAGGAGCTTATTTTGTAAGTGGGAACTTTACGTATCTAGCTCTAGGCTTGATTTTATTATTCTTCATGATTGTGAATTTCATGATGGAGATTTGTCGTCCAGGTCATAAAGAGGTAGGCAAGTAATGGTCAAAAAAAGACTGCTAACGGTAGCGCCCGTCAACAGTCAAAAAATACAATGTCCAAGGAGAGTATAGCATATGACAATGAAAATTAACAAATTAGAGATTGAAAACGTCAAAAGAGTGAAGGCGGTAATAATTGAACCAAACGAAATCGGGCTAACAATTATCGGTGGGCCTAATGCCCAAGGTAAAACGAGCGTACTAGACTCAATTGCGTGGGCTCTAGGTGGTAATAAGTACAAACCTAGTCAAGCACATAGGGAAGGGAGTGTAACGCCCCCAAATCTAAAAATAACCATGAATAACGGTTTGATAGTTGAACGTTCTGGTAAGAATAGCACCTTGAAAGTAACGGACCCATCAGGTAAAAAAGCTGGTCAACAACTGTTAAATAGTTTTGTGGAAGAGTTGGCTATAGACTTGCCAAAATTCATGGAGAGCACGTCAAAAGAAAAGGCTACAACGTTACTTCAAATTATCGGTGTTGGTGATCAGTTGATTCAGCTGGAGCAACAGGAACAAGCTATTTACAATGAACGTCATTTTATTGGCCAAGTAGCTGACCAAAAAGAGAAGTTTGTTAAGGAAATGCCAGAGTACCCTGAAGCGCCTAAAGAGCTAGTTAGCATGTCTGATTTAATCCTTCAACAGCAGGAAATCCTAGCTAAAAATGGTGAAAACCAACGTAAGAGAGAACAAGTGACACAAATCGAATTCAAGTATCAGCAAGAAGTACAACAGTTAGAAGTGCTTAATCAACAACTGTTAGATATTCAGACCAAAATTCAAGAAGTGACTAATCAGCATAACTTAACAAGTAATGACTTGGCCACTGCTAAGAAGTCAGCCCTTGATTTAGTAGATGAATCTACTGAAGCTATTGAGAAAAATATTTCAGACATTGAAGAAATTAATCGTCAAGTCAGAACTAACTTGGATAAAGAAAAAGCTGAAGAAGATGCGAAAGAGCAACGTGCTAAATACAATGAACTATCTGAAAAAATCACTGAAATAAGAGTTAAGAAAACTAAATTACTAAATGATGCGAAACTCCCACTACCAGGATTATCAGTAGAAGATGGTGAATTGACGTACAACGGTCAACGTTGGGACAACATGAGTGGGGCGGAACAACTAAGAGTATCAGCCGCAATTGTGCGACAACTAAAACCGGAATGTGGCTTCATCTTAATGGATAAATTAGAGCAAATGGATATGAATTCATTAAGTGAGTTTGGTCAATGGTTAGAACAAGAAGGCTTACAAGCTATTGCCACAAGAGTATCAACAGGTGAAGAGTGCTCAATTATTATCGAAGACGGTTATGTAGCTAAAACCAATGAAGACACGCAACAAATAGCTTCAGAAACACCAGCAGTAACAGCAACACCAACTAACACATGGGAAGGAGCAGCGTTCTAAAATGAAAAATACTCACATATTAGAGAGGAAGAAAAAACTTTACCGTTTGGAGAAATTATAACTTATAAAACGGAACTACCTTCTACTATGAAGTTAGAAGTAATTGAAAAAATCAAAAAAATAGTTTCTGATTTTGATTCAAGCGGTAAAAAAGGAATAGTCATGAATGCTGGTTTTACTCATGATGGTTGGTTTATTGCGCTTACATTAAAAAAACTTGGAATAACAGTAATTAATAAGAATGATTATTTTGAATTATAAGGAAGGAGTATTGCAATGAATATTACTAAAGGGATAATTGCTAAAGCACAAAAAGTAGTTATATACGGACCAGAAGGAATAGGTAAAACAACCTTAGCATCACAATTTCCAAATCCAGTTTTCTGTGATACGGAAGGAAGTACGAGAAATATTGATGTATTTAGAGCGGATAAGCCATCAAGTTGGCAAATGTTAATGAATCAAATTGAAGAAGTAAAACACGAAAATTTTCAAACTTATGTAATTGATTCAGTAGATTGGGCAGAAAGTTTATGCGTTGAGTATCTTTGTCAAAAAGAAGGTAAAACAAGTATTGAAGATTTTGGTTATGGTTCAGGTTATATCAAATTAGGTGAAGAAATTGGAAGATTTTTAAATAAACTAACAGATTTAACAGAAATGGGAATTAACGTAGTATTAACAGCTCATGCCCAAATTAAACGTTTTGAGAGACCAGATGAAATGGGTGCATATGATCGTTATGAACTGAAATTAGGTAATAAGAAAACACAATCTACTACAGCGCCATTGGTGAAAGAATGGGCTGATATGGTTCTGTTTTGTAATTACCAAGTAACTGTTATTAGTACAGACAATAAAAATAAGAAAAAAGCGGTTGGTGGTCAACGTAAAATGTATACCACTCACAACCCAGCTTGGGACGCAAAAAATCGTTTTGGTTTACCGGATGAGGTAGATATGAGTTACGAAAGTATAAGGTTCATTTTTGATAATTTACCACCTCGAATGAATGAAGTAATTCAACAAGCGGTACCGCAACCTCAAGCGCCAGTTCAACAAGTATCGCCCGTTCAAGAAAAAATGCAACAACTAGTTCAACAAGAAATACCAAATCTTGAACCAGAACGAACAGTAGAGATTCCACCAATCATTCCGGCATCTGTTGCTGATCTAATGAAATTGAATAATGTTACATCAGATGAAATTATGGCGATTATTCATCAAGGTGGTTTTATGCCAAATGATACACCTATTGAAAATGTTCCCACTGAATTATGGGGTTATCTATCAACCAATTGGGACAAAGCGTTGAACTTATTAAACACACAAATTAGAAACTTTTAGGAGGACAAAATAATGAATAACGAACAAAACGAATTTTTAGACTGGAATAGTGGTTTTATTGCTGAAGAAAGTCAATTTACTTTATTACCAGCAGGTGATTATGATTTCACAGTAACAAACATGGAACGAAAAATTTATTCAGGTATGAGTGACAAAATTCCAAATGGTGCACCATACGCTGAAGTAACAATTGAAGTAGTAGGAGCCGAAGGAAAAACAAGTGTATTTGAACGTCTGTATTTGATGAAGAAAATGCAATGGAAACTAACAGAGTTTTTCACGTCAATCGGTCAAGTACCAGTAATTGGACAGCCGTTTAATCCAAATTGGAATAACGTTGTGGGTTCTAAAGGTCGTTTACAGTTAGAAGTTAATAGTTATGTGTCTAAAGGTGAAAACAGACAAAATAACCGTGTTAAAAAGTTCTTGAAACCGAACAGTGCTGCACCAGGGCAAGCTCAACAAACTTATCAAGCACCACCTGTACAGCAAGCAGCACAACAGCCAATGCAACAACAAGTGCCACCGCAACAGTTTAATCAGACTGTGCAACAACAACCAACATTTTCACCAGGGCAATTTTAAAAAATAGGGGGAGTCAAATGCAATTAAGACCATATCAAGAAGAAGCAAGAAAGTCCATCCATGCTGAATGGGAAGAAGGACGTAAAAAAACATTGTTAGTGTTACCCACAGGTTGTGGAAAAACAATCGTATTTAGCAAAGTGATTGAAGACCGTGTGAAGATGGGCGAGCGTGTGCTCGTCCTAGCACATAGGGGTGAGTTACTTGACCAGGCATCAGAGAAACTTGAAAAAGCTACTGGTTTAAAGACTGCGACAGAAAAGGCAGATAAAACAAGTATTGGTAGTTTCTTTAGAGTAGTTGTAGGGTCTGTTCAAACGTTAATGAGAGAAAAACGTCTCTCTCAATTCCCTACGGATTTCTTTGACACGATAGTAGTTGATGAAGCGCACCATTGCATTAGTGATGGTTACCAAAGAGTATTGAATCACTTTGAGAAATCTAATATTTTGGGTGTGACAGCTACACCTGATAGAGGTGACATGAGAAACCTTGGAACTTACTTTGATTCGCTAGCGTATGAATATACTTTACCAAAAGCTATTAAGGCTGGTTACTTATCACCGATTAAAGCCTTAACCATTCCGCTTAAATTAGATTTATCAGCAGTCAAACAACAGAGTGGTGACTTTAGCACACGTGATTTAGGTAATGCATTAGATCCATACCTACATCAAATAGCAGATGAAATGTTAGAACATTGTGCTAATCGAAAAACGGTGGTATTTCTTCCGTTAGTTAAAACCAGTCAAAAGTTTAAGGACATATTGAACCAAAAAGGGTTTAAGGCAGCTGAAGTAAATGGCGAATCAAAAGACCGTCAAAAAGTGTTAGAAGATTTTGATAAAGACAAGTACAACGTGCTATGTAATTCAATGCTTTTAACAGAGGGTTGGGATTGTCCTAGGGTGGATTGTGTCATTGTGTTAAGACCAACAAAAGTACGTGCATTATATAGCCAAATGGTTGGGCGTGGTACCCGACTATTTCCAGGAAAAGAAGATTTACTTCTATTAGATTTCTTATGGCACACAGAACGCCATGAATTATGTCATCCGGCACACTTAATTGCTCAAAATGATGAAGTAGCGAAAAAAATGACCAAGAACATTGAAGAAGCTGGCGAAACAGGACTTGCTTTAGATTTACAAGAAGCAGAGGTGCAAGCTGAAAAAGATGTGATTGCAGAACGTGAAGAGTCATTAGCAAAACAATTGAATGAAATGAAAAAACGTAAACGTAAATTAGTTGATCCATTACAATTCGAAATGTCCATTCAAGCCGAAGACTTAACCAATTATGTTCCTAGTTTTGGTTGGGAAATGGGGCCGCCTTCAGAAGCACAAGTTAAGACACTTGAGAAGTTGGGCATTATGCCGGAAGCAATTGACAACGCAGGGAAAGCTAGTTTGATGTTGAAAAAATTAGAAGCCCGTAAAAGTGAAGGGTTAACGACACCGAAACAAATTAGATTTTTAGAAAGTCGTGGGTTCCAACATGTCGGAACTTGGCAATTTGAAACAGCTAAAAGCATGATTGATAGAATTGCAGCTAATGGCTGGAGACTTCCAAAAGGTGTGGTTCCTTCAACGTACGAGGGATAGGAGTTGCTTGAATGAATTCTAAAGTTATTGAACGTGACGTAGAGAGACTACAAATGAAACTCGTTAAATATGAAATGCGTGTTGAAGGAATTCTAAAGCGAAAATATTATATGGAAAATCAATTTGAAAAAGATTCAGCAGGCTTAAAGAAGATTTTAGCAGATGCTGAAAAAGATGTTGAAGATACAAAGAGGTTAATTAGTAAGTTAGAAAAGAGGGCACAAGAATGAACTATTGGTCTGTAATAGTTGTTTGGCTATTAATCATGACGGTGTTAGTAATCATTATGTTTATTACAAAAATGATTATTGAAATAGGAGAAGGAATTATGGCGAAGAAAAAATTGATAAAGGAAATTAAGCAAAATTTTCCAGATGCTGAATTAATCGACAATAAGGATGATTGTTTAGATAAGTTCCGAGTGTGGTTCGGTAATGGAAAAGGCGCATCAATCATTAAGTGGACCAATCTTTACAATGGTGATTTTGAAATTATGGAAATCTTCGGAAACGAAAAAGATTGGGGAATGGCTGATGATGTCGTGAGAGTTAGTTCAATTGAAATGGTTATTGATGTATTGAAAGGAATTGGTGGTAAAAGATGAATGAATTAACCAAATTGACGAAGGCTTGGTGTTTAATCAGAAAATTGGATAAAGGCAATCCAGACAAGCAAGCTCTAAAAGTAATGGAGGAAGCTGGTGAATTGGCAGGTGCTACTGTCCGTGGTGATGATCATCAAATGAAAGATGCGATTGGAGATATCTTTGTAACCTTAGTAGTCCTATGTATGCAAAAAGGTTGGAACATTGAACATTGTATTGACCAAGCCTATCAAGAGATTAAAGCTAGACGAGGCAAAATGGTAGATGGCGTTTTTGTTAAGGAAGAAGACTTATGATGGCTTTTGTCATTGGAGGACTGATTGGTTTTTCTATCGCTGCAATTTTTAATGGCTGTAGCTATGACAAAGGTTTTATTGATGGAAGTAAGGAGGAAGAAGATGAAAGTTGAAGTACATATTTATACACTTAACCCTAATTGCAGGGCGTGCAAATTAACGAAACAACAATTTAGTAAGGTAACAAAAGTATTTAACGAGCGTATTAATGCTGAAATGCTTGACAACTTGAAAGCAACAGGGGTTAAATCAATGCCTTATGTTCAGATTATTCAGGACCAAAAACTTTTAGATAGTTGGTCGGGATTGAAGCCTGACCGAATTAGCAGTTGGATTAAAGTTATCAAAAAGGAGAAAAGTAATGGGTAAAAAGAAATCAAAGATTAAAAAGAAAAAAAGACGTTTAGAAGAAAAAGCAAAACAGAACGGTACACAAAATAAAAACAAGTAAGAGGTTAGAACGTGGAAAATAAATTGAATCTTATTGAACTATTAGACTACGTTGATCCATCTACGTTAGATTATCAAGAATGGGTCAACGTGGGGATGGCGTTAAAGCATGAAGGGTATTCAGCTAACGATTGGAACGATTGGTCAAGACGTGATTTAGGACGTTATCACGATAACGAATGCTACCGTAAGTGGGAAACATTCAACGGGACAGGCTCACCAGTTACAGGCGCAACCATTACGCAACTTGCTAAAGAGAATGGCTGGAAAAGTGGTTATTCAGGCGAAGATGGTAATGAGTTTATTGGCTGGGACGAAACATTCATTCCAACTGATGTAGACAAAGGCTATAGATTAGTTAATACAGATTGGGTGCTTGGTAAGAAAATTGAAGAGCCTAAAAATTGGAATCCTTCGCAACAAATTATTGATTACTTAGAAACTTTGTTTGCACCAGGTGACATTATCGGTTATGTGAATGACGGGTATCTACACAAAAATGGTGAAGTTGAAAAGTGGTTGCCAACATCTGGAGTTTACACTCAACGTGCTGGGGATATTATTGAAAATCTAAGGAAAAATAAAGATGATATTGGGGCAGTTTTAGGAGACCCCAACCCAGCGTGTGGGGCATGGATTCGATTTAATCCGTTAGATGGTGAGGGAGTCAAAAATAATAATGTCGTTGATTTTAAATATGCTTTAGTAGAATCAGACAGCATGAGCGTTGAAGAACAAAATGATATTTTAAGACAATTAGAATTGCCAATTGCCACACTAACACATAGTGGTGGGCGTAGCTTACATGCGATTGTAAAAGTGGATGCGGTAAATTATTTACAGTACCAGGAACGTGTGGATTATCTTTATAAAATTGTTGAAAGTAATGGGCTTAAAGTAGATAAGCAAAATAAAAATCCTTCTCGTTTATCACGATTGCCTGGTTTCATGAGAAATGGCCAGTATCAATTTTTAGTTGATAAAAATATTGGTAAAGGCTCCTGGGAAGAGTGGCAAGAATATATTGAAGATATGAATGACAATTTACCTGATCCTGAGAACTTAACCGACTTATTCGATAAGCCAATTGAGTTAGCACCGGAATTAATCAAAGGTGTGTTGCGTCAAGGTCACAAAATGTTAATTGCTGGACCAAGTAAAGCAGGTAAGTCGTTCTCATTAATTCAATTAGCGATTGCGATTGCTGAAGGACGCAAGTGGTTCAACTTCGAGTGCGTGAAAGGGAAAGTCCTATACGTTAACTTGGAGCTTGATAATAATTCAGCGAAAAAACGTTTCTTCGATATTTATCAGAAGTTAGGACAAGGACATGACAATGTATCCAACATTGATATTTGGAACTTGAGGGGGAAGACGTCACCAATGGACAAGTTGGCTCCGAAGCTAATCCGTAGGGCGCAAAAAGAAAACTATATTGCAGTCATCATTGACCCGATTTATAAAGTGTTAACTGGTGATGAAAATAGTGCTCATGAAATGGCAAACTTCACCAATCAATTTGACAAAATAGCAACTGAATTAAATTGTGCAGTAATTTACTGTCACCACCACTCAAAAGGGAGCCAGGGCGGTAAGTCATCTATTGACCGTTCGAGTGGTTCGGGCGTATTTGCTAGGGACCCAGATGCCATTTTAGATTTGATTGAGTTAGAAGTTGATGATGAACGTTACTATAATTTAGAAACTAAAGCAGTATGTTCAACCTATTTAGCAGCGATTCAAACGTATAGTCCAGGTTACACCGGAGTGAGTCAAGATGACCAATCAAGCATGAAGGAAATGGGCCATCATTTAATGAGTGCTATTCAAGATAAGTCAGTGTTAGCGCTTGTTGAAGAAACTAAAACAAAAGCAGTTGAAGCCGTTCGAAATGCGACAGCGTGGCGACTTGAGGGAACACTTCGAGAGTTTGCGAAGTTCAAACCCGTCAATGCCTGGTTCAAGTATCCAATTCATGAATTAGATGAAAGCTTAGCAGATATTTCAATGGATGACGAACCAAAAAACAATTGGAAAAAAGGTACTCAAAAGGCTAACGAATCTAGAAGTGAAAAATCTAAAAAAGAGTTAGAAGAGGCTTTTAATATTTTATCAGTTGATGGTGGATCAGTAGAAGCTGGTGCAATTGCAGATTACTTGAACTTATCAAAAAGTGCAGTATATAAGCGTGTAAAAAAACACGAAATATTTGAAGCGGCTGATGGAATGGTATCTAAGTGTGAATAGTGAACGCTTTGAAATTCAATAGAGTTCACTCTCAATAGATTACGTGAACGCTAAATAGAGTTCAATAGAGTTCACTCACTCGAAAACCTTGTCGTACCAATGTCCGGTTACCTCGTGATATCTCCCCTTAGGGGGATAGATATCACGGAGGATAATCGGGCGGACAAGTAAACGGAGGTAAATGGTAAAAGAAATAAAATTAAATAACAAGAAATGGAGAATAACAAATGGAAAAAGGATGGTATAAGCGTGGACGTCATATCCGATATGTATATGGTGTTAACTCATCTAATTTGATTGTTTTTCAAGCTAAAACGGAATTTGAAAAAGAATCGAAAAAATTAAAAGCTGCGCCAATTGATTTTTATTGGTTTAAAGAAGCAGAATATTTAGGAAGTGGGGTGAAGGCAATTGGTTAGTTTTTTTATTTCATTAAAAAAAGTACCGACTACAACACATCAGCAAAAACAAGTAAACGTGGCCATGACGAAAAAAACAGGTAAGCCAGTTTTCTACGAGCCTGAAGACTTAAAAAAAGCTAGGGCGTTATTGATGGCACATCTAGGGCAGCACGTACCAGCTAAAAGAATTAATGGCCCGTTGAGGATGACAGTCAAATGGTTATTTCCAGTTACTGGTAAGCACAAAAATGGTGAGTACAAATACACGAAACCAGATCTTGATAATTCAAATAAGCTTTTGCAGGATTGCATGACGGAGCTTGGATTTTGGAAAGATGATAGTTATGTGGTGAGTTTGATTGCTGAAAAGTTTTGGGCAGAGTTACCAGGGATATTTATTGAATTGGAGGAGATAGAATGAGTTTAGCAGAAGAATTAAACCAATTAAAAAATGAAAGTTTCGACGTGTGGTTTGAACGTTGGTTCGAAAAAATGAATTTACAAGAACGATTAAAAGTTAGTGCTAAACAAGGTTATAGCGGGTATATGATTGACGTTGATAGTCGATATAGTAATGATGAATACGCTCAAAGACGTTTGAGAGATAAGCGCACTGTTAAAAAACTAGAAAGTAAGTTACCTGGTGTCAATATACGTGTAGAAACAGTACGTAGATATAAACTTTTTGGTAGAGATGTGGTTAGAAATATTCACGAAATACATTTTGAGTGGTGATGACAAAATGAACTGGAAAGCATTCTTTGAAGAACTTCAGCAATTAATGAATGACTCAAACGATAAGATGACTCAATATCCATTGGTATCTGAAGAGTATTGGGTGTGGTTCATTAACGAAGTGGGATTAATTGCTAAGAAGTATAATGATCATCCACTAGTCTGGAACTTTTTAAATAGCTTGGTGGATTTTCAAAATGATAATTATAAGCAGGTCGTGAACGAAGGAAGGTGATTGTGATATACGAATGGGTAAATACTATAATAGATCTTGATAATCAAATTTATGAACTGGAGATAGCTATTAGTATTAATAGTAAGGAATTATCAAGGTGGGAAAATTATATTGATATGGATGGTGATTTAGCCAAACATCAAACTTTTTTAACTGCCATTCAAAAGCAATCAAAATTAAAGGAAGTGTTGAGGGATTTGAACGAAAGACTAAAAAAACTCGAAAACGAAAAGGCTGAAATAGTAGAGTTAATTGATAAGTTCCAAGGGCTAGAGCAATGTATTTTAAAGAAGAAATATGTTGAGGGATTAACTTTAGAATCTATAGCGGATGAATTAGGTTATAGTTTATCTTACATTAAGAGTAAGCACGCTGAACTAATGAGAATCATTCGTTTTAACAAAAAAAGTATAGTACGTACAGTACCAAGATAGTACCGACATCTTGATTTTAGCGTGGTATATTAGTAGTGTAGTAAATTGCATACGAGACAACTCCTTTTTTCCTCCATCGTTTTTCGGTGGAGGTTTTGTTATAATGTAAATACAATAAAATAAAAAAGGAGTATTTTTTATGAAAAATGAAAAATATCATTATCCATATGATATAGTTTGTAAAGAAATTTTAAACGGAAGATTAAAGTTTGAAGAACAACCTAATGTAAGCCCGTTAAAAGCGCTAAATGATTTAAAGAAAAAGGTTGCATTACTAAAAACTATAGTAAGCAGAAACGATTTTCCAACTCAGACTGAAAATTTTTTGGAAATATTATCTAATATTAATCTAAGCGGTAGAGATTTAAGTACGACTCGGTTACATACTGTCATGGATATCCAAGTTAAAGAAGAATTGGCTTTGAAATATGATGAACTAGAATTTATTGGGAAGTCACTGGCTAATGACTATTATCAGTTATGTTTTAGAAGTGAGGAAGAAGAACCTGTTAAAAAAACTGAAGAAAATCCTGTTAATAAAAATGAAATAAAGAATATTTTTATTGTCCACGGTCATGATGGGGAAATGAAACATGATGTTGCGAGAACTATAAAAAATCTAAATATTAATCCAATAATCTTGTCTGAACAGCCAAATGGTGGTAAAACTATTATTGAAAAATTCGAAAGCAGTTCTGAACATATTGATTTTGCTATAGTGTTGGTTTCAGGTGACGATATTCAAAAAGACGGAAAAATAAGAGCTAGACAAAACGTTATGTATGAGTTAGGTTATTTCTGTGGGAAATTAGGTAGGAATAGGGTCTTAATTTTGAATAATAAAAAAAAACGGCGATATAGAAATACCCTCAGATTTGTATGGGGTACTATATATTGAATATTTACCTGAAAATGATTCTTGGAAGTTACAATTAGTAAGAGAGTTAAAAGATATTGATGGTAATATAAATGTTAATTTATTAGTGTAGCACTCACTTATGTGGGTGTTTTTATTTTATCAAAATATAGAATAGGGAGAAAATTTTTATGGGAAATATCATATTATATTCATTTAAATCATTGCTTAAGAAATTTATTATTACTATTACTAGATATATTAAATTAATAAGGTAATGAAACTATGACTAGAGCAGACAGACAAGGCGCACACCGCGTTGCATTTGAGAAGAATAGGAAGAGAATACTAAAGACAGAGAACACTTGTGGCATCTGTGGTAAGCCAGTGAACTTACAATTAAAAGCACCGGACCCAATGAGCCCGACTGTTGACCACAAGATACCAGTTGCTAAAGGCGGACACCCGTCAGCTATAGAGAACCTACAGCTAGCTCACTGGACTTGTAACAGACAGAAGTCAGATAAACTTTTCAATAATATTAAAGAAGAACCGAAAGTGTTAGGTAATCGGAACCTTCCAAAAAGCATAGATTGGACGTTGTATAAAGGTTAATTTATTTTAACCTTTTTTCTTTGGTCTTTTTTTGGAAGGGGGGGAGGGGACCCCCTGGGCGGTCCTCTCGTCATTCATGCCGTTTACTGTACATTTTTTCTCGCGCGACTTCGTGTGGGAGCTGAAAGGAGCTGAAATAATGAGTAAAACAGGTATTGAATATCTACGTAAAAAACTGTCAATGCACAGTAATAGAGTAGATATGCGTTATAAACAGTATTCAATGAAGTACAATGATCCATCTGTTGGCATAACCATTCCACCAGAAATTAGAGCACGCTACAGAGCGGTGTTGGGGTGGTGTGCAAAGGGAGTTGATAGTCTTGCAGACCGCTTAGTTTTTCGTGAATTTCAAAATGATGATTTTGAGGTTAACGAGATTTTTGACGCTAACAACCCGGATATATTTTTTGATAGTGTAGTGCTATCTTCACTGATAGCATCATGTGCATTTGTTTATTTATCAAATGATGAAAACGAACAAGTTCGTTTACAAGTAATTGAAGCAAGCAATGCAACAGGTGTACTTGACCCAATCACAGGCTTGTTAACTGAAGGTTATGCAGTGCTTGAACGTGACGAAGAGGGAAAACCAAAGATAGAAGCGTACTTCATACCGGGTAAAACTGAATATTATGTTGATGGCAAATATCAAACAAGTATCCTCAATAATGTAGCTTATCCGTTATTGGTACCGGTGATCCATCGTCCGGATGCTGTCCGGCCGTTCGGACGTTCGAGAATCACGCGAGCCGGTATGTATTATCAAAAATACGCGAAACGTACGCTTGAACGAGCGGACGTTACAGCGGAATTTTATTCATTCCCTCAAAAATATGTGTTGGGATTGAGTAATGAAGCGGAGCCGTTAGATTCATGGAAAGCAACTGTATCAAGCATGCTTCAGTTTACTAAAGATGATGAAGGTGATAGTCCTAAGTTAGGTCAATTCACGACTTCTAACATGTCACCATTTACAGAACAATTGAAGACCGCAGCCGCTGGTTTTGCTGGTGAAAGTGGTTTAACGTTAGATGATTTAGGTTTTGTATCGGATAACCCGTCAAGCGTTGAAGCAATTAAAGCAAGTCATGAAAATTTACGACTTGCTGGGCGTAAAGCACAACGGTCATTAGGTACAGGCTTGTTGAATGTGGCGTACATTGCAGCATGTTTGCGTGATAACTTCACCTACAACCGTAGTTTATTTGTTAAAACTAAGCCTAAGTGGGAACCGCTGTTTGAAGCAGATGCATCAACATTGACCATGATTGGTGACGGTGCTATCAAACTTAATCAAGCTATTCCTGGTTTTGTTGATGGTGAGACAATTCGTGATTTAACAGGAGTTAAAGGAGCTGATGTCTAATGTACGAAGAAGAAGACATTGTGCCGGGACTGTTAGAGCTGATTGAATCAGAATTTGATGAACGAACGTACAATAGTGAGAAGTTAAAAAATGCGTTGAAGTTACTAAAAAACAAGCAAGCAAATTATAAGACAGCTAATGAGTTTGCGATTGAAATCGGCGAGATACTATCAGACGTTTTGAACGTTCACGTTACAAGCGAAGTGTTACCGGGCGGTAAAATGCACTTCAATATTGCGGATAGAGTCATGAATGTAACGCTTAAAAAGAATCACGAGCTAATCGCTTCATTCGCTAAAGACGTTCAAACTGAACTCAATCATCAAGCGGGTTTAAAACTAAAAGGTCAAAAAGCACCCCTTAATCAAGATAGAATTGATGGCCTAGTAGATAAGCTGTCAAACGCTGATAGTTTTGAAGATGTGAAGTGGTTGCTTGATGAACCAATCATTAATTTTAGTCAAAGTATCATTGATAGCACTGTTAAAGAGAACGTTGAATTTCACGCTAAAGCGGGGTTAAAACCTAAAATTAATCGTGTAGCACGGTTTGAATGTTGTGAATGGTGCCAACGATTGCAAGGAATTTATGATTACAAAAATGCACCAGATGATGTTTACAAGCGTCACAGACGTTGTCGCTGTAATGTTGAATATGATCCACAAAAGGGCAAAGTCCAAGATGTATGGTCTAAACAGTGGATTGACCCAATGGCTGAAACTAAGAAGATTTTAAGACAGTCACTTAATTCAAAGAAATAGGAGAGATAGAAATGAAAAACAAGACATTAATTATTTATTTTAAAAATGGTACTACAGCTCTTTTTCAAAATGTTGAAGAATTGGAGTTAATTGATGACACTTATTTATCATTTAAATATTTTGGTCAAAGTACACAAGTTAAACGTAAAGCAATATTTGTAACTAACAACATTGCGTGTTGGGCAGAAGAAATCAGTTAGGAGGAAAAAAGATGAATCATTCGGAGTTTATTAATAAGTGTAAAGAATTAGTGGCAGAATATGCTAATAATCATTTAGATGTTACCGATAAAGCAAACATTACAACAGATAATGTGTTCGTGGTCTGGTCATGTAAGACTTTACAAAATAGCAAAGCGTTGCTAAGTACTACGTTATCAGACGGTATGTATTATGAATGTACGTTAAATGGCGATAAGAAAGAAATCTATTTTGATGCCTACAAAAAATGGGAAAACAAAGTAATTAAAGTCTAACAACGACTAAGGAGTGGTAATCATGAAAGATGATAAGCTCAAACGTTTTTTACTGTTACTTTATAAAATTGGATTAGATTTAAAAAAGGAAAATGACAATCCCGACATGGGTAGAAAGTGAAGGTGGTCCTAATATCTCCCAGCGATAGGGTTATCATGCATGTACTAAACATACGATTGGAGGGATAGGATTGACCACTAAAAAGAGATATGGCAATCAACGCCCAACACAATCGGTAGTTTTACCATACACACAAAGTTTGTATCAAAGAGCTGTAGATGTATACGAAAAAACTGGTTTAAGTTGTCATGAATGGCAGAAAAACTTGCTTAAAGACATTATGGCGGTTGATGATGACGGACTTTGGGTTCATCAAAAGTTCGGCTATTCAGTGGCACGTCGTAACGGTAAAACAGAAGTTATCTATATAGCTGAAATGGATGCGCTTGAACAAGGGTTAAACATATTGCACACGGCTCACAGGATTAGTACGTCCCATGCTTCATATGAGAAAGTAAAAAAGTATCTCGAAAAAAGTGGGTATGTTGAGGGCGAAGATTTTAACTCAATTAAAGCTAAGGGCCAAGAGCGATTAGAACTGTATCATTCAGGTGGCGTTATCCAGTTTAGAACTAGAACGGGTAGCGGTGGTTTGGGTGAAGGGTTTGACATGTTGATCATTGATGAAGCGCAAGAGTATACGACAGAACAAGAGTCAGCGCTAAAATATACGGTAACGGATAGCGATAACCCAATTACTATCATGACAGGGACACCACCAACGCCAGTATCAAGTGGAACGGTGTTTATGGACTTTCGAAAAACTGTTTTATTTGGGAAAAGCGAAGATTTTGGTTGGGCTGAATGGTCTGTTGACGAAATGAAAGACATCAACGATATTGATGCCTGGTACGAAACTAATCCAAGTTTGGGTTACCACTTAACCGAACGTAAGATTAGGGCGGAGCTTGGTAATGATGAACTTGACCACAATGTGCAACGTTTAGGTTATTGGCCGAAATACAATCAGAAGTCAGCAATTAGCAAAGTTGATTGGGACGCTTTAAAAGTCAATGCATTACCAACGCTTGTTGGTCCGTTGTCTGTCGGTATCAAGTACGGTAACGACGGTAAAAATGTGGCTATGAGTATAGCAGTTAAGACGTTATCCGGGAAGATATTTGTTGAAGCGATTGATTGCCAATCGATTAGAAATGGCAAGCAGTGGATTATTAACTTTTTACGTGATGCGGATATTGCACAAGTAGTGATTGACGGACAAAGCGGTCAAAGTCTATTGGCTGCTGAAATGAAGGACTTCAAAATGAAAGCTCCTATCTTGCCGAAAGTTGCCGAAATAATTAACGCCAATTCAGCTTGGGAACAAGCGATTTACCAAAAAACGATATGTCATAGCGACCAACCGTCACTATCTCATGTAGTCACTAACTGTGACAAGCGTAACATTGGCTCAAGCGGTGGGTTCGGATACAAATCACAGTTTGAAGATGTAGATATTGTGTTAATGGATAGTGCTTTATTGGCACATTGGGCTTGTGCTAATGGCAAGACCAAGAAAAAACAAAAAGTAAGGTATTAGACGGCTATTTCTAGTCGTTTTTTTAATACATAAAATTACCGTACTGTCGGGTTAAACAGGGAAAGGAAGTTATATCATGTCAGAATTTAAAATTATTGAAACACAAGAAGATTTAGATAGAATCATCAACGCACGTTTAGCACGTCAGAAAGAGACACTAGAAAAGCAGTTTGGTGATTATGATCAAATCAAAACACGCAATGCGGAACTTGAGAACGAAGTGACTAGCTTGAAAACTGCCATGGAAGAAACAAGCGCAGCTTCAAAAACTCATGAACAATTAGTAGCAGATTTAGAATCAAAAATTGCAGGATACGAAAAAGCAAGTATTCGTCAAAGAGTTGCATTACAAAATGGATTGCCAATCGAATTTGCGGACCGTTTAGCAGGCGAAGATGAAGAATCAATTAAAGCCGACGCTGAACGCTTATCGTCATTTTTCAAACCGTCACAACCGGTAGCACCACTGAAAAGTGTTGAGCCTAATGTACAAGAAGATGAAGATGCTGATTTAAGAAAAATGTTACAAAATTTAACTAACAGAGGAGAATAAGATTATGGGAACAGTACAAACAAGAAATGAATTATTTACACCAGAAAGAATTGCAGGGATGATCAACAAGGTTAAAGGGCATAGTACGTTAGCTATTTTAACTCAACAAGAGCCGTTAGCATTCAATGGTAATGAAGTTTTTAATTTCACCTTAGATAAAGATATTGACCTTGTAGACGAAAGTGGAGCTAAATCAGCTGGTGGAGCTACTATTGAAAAAGTAAAAATGATGCCAATCAAAGTAGAATATAGCGCACGTTTTTCAGATGAAATGTGGTTTTCTGGAGAAGAAGCACAATTAAATATTTTAAAAGAATTTACAGAAGGATATGCTAAAAAATTGGCTCGTGGATTAGATTTAATGGCGCTTCATGGTGTGAATCCTAGAACAAAAGAAGCTTCTGAATTAATTAATTCTAAAAGTTTTGATAGTGTTGTTAGTCAGACTATTGTGTATGATGCTGAAAAGGTTGATGATGTATTAGAAGATGCTATTTACTTGATTAATGGCTCTAACGGAATTAGTACAGGTATTGCTTTGTCACCTTCTGCAGGGCGTGATTTATCAAAAATAACTGTAAATGGTGTGCGTCAATATCCTGAATTTAGAATGGGGAATCATCCAGACAATTTAGCGGGTATGAAGATTGATATTAACGAAACAATTTCTGCTGTTGGTAATACTGAATTATATGTAGGTGACTTCGCTAATGCAGTTAAGTGGGGATATGCTAAAAACATTGGGTTACAAATCCATACAGCTGGTGATCCGGATAATAGCGGCCGAGATTTAGCTGGTCATAATGAAATCTTATTACGCTCTGAAACATATGTTGGATGGGGAATTTTAGATTCTAATAGTTTCGCACGCGTTATCAAGTCTGAAACACCCTAGTGAGCCCTTAGCGGATGAAGCTAAGGTTGATGTTAGTAAATTAGTGAATTAATAGGAGGAATAAACACATGGCTTATACACCAAATACATGGGAACCACAAGATGTTATTACAAGCGAAAAATTGAATAATATTGAGCAAGGAATTGTTAATGTTGAGTTAACGCCAGGACCTAAAGGAGATAAAGGTGACGCAGGTCCACAAGGCGAACAAGGACCAGCAGGTAAAGATGGTGTGGTAACACAAGAGCAATATGACGCGATTATTGCACGTTTAGATGCTTTAGAGGGAGGTACTGCTTAATGAAATACAGAAACTTAAAAACAGGGGCTACTTTTAGTAGCTCTTGTGTTGTTTCTGGTGGCGATTGGGTAGAAGTTACCAATGAAGTTAAAATACCAGAAATCACAAAAGAAGAAGTAATTGAAGTACCTCAAGAAGTTGAAGAAGTACCTCAAGAGGTTGCTGAAGAAGTCGAAGAAGCAACAGATGATGAAGCATATAATGCAATCAACATTAAACAAATTAAACAAGAATTAGATGCATTTGGCGTTGAATATAATCCAAGAGCTAAGAAAAAGGAGCTTTACGATTTAATGATGAAAGGGAAGTGATTAGATGGAACCTTTCGCAAGTGTTGAAGATTTAGAAAGTTTGTGGCGTGAATTAAAAACGTCAGAAGAAAAACGAGCAGAACAATTGCTTGTAGTGGTGTCGGATTCGTTACGTGCTGAAGCGGATAAAGTCGGTAAAGACTTGGACAGAATGATTGCTGAAAGTCCGCCATATTTCACGAATGTTGTGAAATCGGTAACCGTTGACGTGGTGGCTAGAACGTTAATGACTTCAACCGACCAGGAGCCAATGACTCAAACGACTGAGAGCGCTCTTGGCTATTCTTGGAGCGGTACTTACCTATCGCCAGGCGGTGGCTTGTTCATTAAAAATTCAGAACTCAAGCGATTAGGATTGAGAAAACAGCGTTACGGGGTGATTGATTTTTATGGCTAAAATTAAAGGTATCACTGTCACGCTGATCAATCGCAAACAAACAGGAGTTGACCCGTTCGGTAATCCAATTTTTGAAGATGTTGAAATACAAGTTGAGAATGTGCTGGTTAGCCCAACATCATCAGAAGACGTGGTTAAACAGCTTGAATTAACTGGTAAAAAAGCTGTTTACACGTTAGCTATTCCCAAAGATGATACGAACGATTGGGAAGATTCAGAAGTCCGCTTTTTTGACAAAACGTGGCGCACGTTCGGTATTCCACTTGAGGGAATTGATGAGTTAATTCCTCTTGATTGGAACAAGAAAGTAATGGTGGAACGATATGAGTAAAAAAACACGTTTTAAACTGAACTACAAAGGCGTAGGCCAGCTAATGAAGTCCGCTGAAATGCAAAGCGTTTTAGAAGAAAAAGCTAAAGCTATTAAAAATCGATGTGGCGAAGGTTACGAACAAGATGTATTTGTTGGTAAAACGCGTGCAAATGCAATGGTTAGTGCTAAAAGCTACAAAGCAAAAAAAGACAACAGCAAAAATAATACTATATTGAAGGCGTTGAGGTAAATTGATTGAAATCACGATTAAACAGTTTTTAGACGGTCAAATGTCTGTTCCAGTTTTTCTCGAGAAGCAAAGCAATTCACCAAAACGCTTTATTTTATTTGAGAAAACGTCAGGAACAAAGAAGAATCACATTAAAAGCGGTACGTTTGCTTTTCAGTCATACGCTGAGTCAATGTATGAAGCTGCTACACTCAATGAAGAGTTAAAAGAAGCAATTGAAAATATGATCCAACTAGACGAAATCAGCAACATATCCCTAAATAGTGACTATAATTTTACAGATACAGAAACAAAACAATATCGTTATCAAGCGTTATTTGATATCACATATTATTAGGAGGTTTTACAATGACAGATGCAAAAAACGTAACAACAGCAAAACCTAAAGTTGGTGGTGCTATTTATTCGGCTCCACTTGGTACAATATTACCAACTAACGCTTTAACGGAATTAGATGATGTTTATAAAAGTTTAGGATATATTTCGGAAGATGGTATGACAAACTCAAATTCACCAAGTTCTGAAAATATTAAAGCGTGGGGCGGTGACGTAGTAGCGTCAGTGCAAACAGAAAAAGAAGACACGTTCGCTTACAAGTTGATTGAAGCGACTAATGTGGACGTTTTGAAAGAAGTTTACGGTGATGATAATGTTACTGGAGATTTAGAAAATGGTATTGAAATTAAAGCTAATTCAAAAGAATTAGAAGAGCATGTAATTGTTGCTGATATGGTGTTAAAAGGTGGTATTTTAAAGCGTATCGTTTTACCAAGTGCTAAAGTATCAGAAATTGGTGAAATCAGCTATGGTGATGCTGATGCAGTTGGTTATGAAACAACTGTTCAAGCAATCGCTGATAAAGATGGTAATACTCACTATGAATATATTCAAAAACCACAAGCTACTGCACCCTAGTGAGCCCTTAGCGGATGAAGCTAAGGTTGATATTAGTAAATTAGTGAATTAATAGGAGGAATATACACATGGCAAAAAAATTAACAAGTTCAGGGTTCGCTTATGTATTAGAAAAAGAGAGATTAGATAATTACGAATTACTTGAAGCTATCAGCGAAATTGAAGAAGATCCTACAGTTGTACCAAAAGTAATTAAGTTATTGCTTGGTAAAGAGCAAGCACAAGTGCTTAAAGACCATGTTCGTGACGAAAAAGGTTTTGTTCCAGCTGAAAAAATGATGGCAGAGCTTCAAGAAATATTCGAAACTCAAGCAAAAAACTCTTAGCCCTTGCTGGAATGATAAAGTTTGATGAAGAAGCATTAATATGCGACTTAGCTGAAACTTATAATATATACGATTACAGACAGTTACCTCTTACTAAGGTAGCTGTCTTTTCTTGTGGTTTACGCGATAACTCACGTATCAAAATGAAGATGAGTGGCCAACAAGTATCACTTGATACATTACTGTTGGCTAACGTCAGCGACAAATTAGGCTTATTGGTATGGTATAAGACGAAAGACGCTCAGAAGGGTGCTAATCAACCAAAATCAATGGTTGAGACGTTGACCAACGTGAAAACTGAAACCATAAGAAAAGAACTCGTATTCGATTCTGGTGAGGAGTTTGAAAAAGCAAGACAAGCATTAATCAAAGGAGGTGGATAGATGGCAACAGAATTAGGTCAAGCGTATGTCCAAATTATGCCCTCCGCAAAAGGGATAAGTGGTTCAATTCAAAAACAATTGGATCCAGAAGCAACATCAGCTGGTAAAAGTGCCGGGTCAAAAATTGGAACCGGTATTAAGATAGCAGCAATAGCAGCGGTAGCAGCTGCAGGTGTGGCAATTGGTAAAGTAATATCATCATCAATTTCAGAAGGAGCTAAGTTAGAGCAATCGCTGGGTGGTATTGATACCTTGTTCAAAGATAGCGCTGGTAAAGTTAAGAAATATGCAGATGAAGCGTATCGAACAGCAGGATTGTCAGCAAATGCTTATATGGAGAACGTTACTGGATTTAGTGCAAGTTTATTACAATCAATGGGGGGCGACACTGAAAAAGCAGCTGATAAAGCAAACATGGCAATGGTCGATATGTCAGACAATGCGAATAAAATGGGAACGAATATAGGCGATATTCAGAACGCTTATCAAGGGTTTGCAAAACAAAACTACACCATGTTAGATAACTTGAAGCTTGGGTATGGTGGTACTCAAGAAGAAATGAAACGGTTATTAGCAGATGCGACTAAAATTAGTGGTGTGAAGTATGACATGAGTAATTTAGCAGACGTTTACGACGCAATTCATGTTATTCAAGGAGAATTAGATATTACTGGCACGACCGCAAAAGAAGCCGCTGAAACATTTAGCGGATCATTTGCTGCTATGAAGGCTTCATTGCAAAACGTATTAGGTAACATGGCTATAGGTGCTGATTTAACTGATTCACTTAATGCATTAGCTGAAACCACTTCAACGTTTCTATTTGGGAACTTCATTCCAATGGTAGGTAATATTTTAAGTGCTTTACCTGGTGCAATTGCGACGTTTTTTAAAGCAGCTGCTCCTATGTTTGTTTCTGAAGGTAAAAACCTTTTATCAAGTTTAGGGATTGGGATTACTTCTGGAACAGCTGGATTATTCAGCAGTGTGTTATCAGCTCTAACACCAATTAAAACAGCCTTTCAGACAGTATTTGGACAACTTCCCGGACTGTTCCAAACAGTCGTAAATGCTATTCAACCAGTAATTACTACTATCGCTAATGGTTTTGCCAAACTTGATTTTAGCGGACTTCAAACGCTTATATCAGCGATTATCCCGGCAGTTCAAAGTGGTTTTCAAACTATGATGGGGATTGTTGGTCCGGCGATTGATACAGTAGTTAATTCGTTTGTAAAAATGTGGAATGCTATTCAACCTTTAATATCTATTTTAGCAGGTGCATTAATGCCAGCTTTTCAAGTATTTGGGTCGTTCATAGGTGGGATTTTCAAAGGGTTGCTTTTAGGTATTTCAGGTGCATTTGACTTAGTAACTACAGCAGTTACGTGGTTAACCCCAATATTTAATTTTTTAGTTAATGCATTTAAAGCATGTGCTCCAGCTCTAAGTACAGTAGCAGAATGGGTGGGCGTAGTGATTGGATTCTTTGCTAACTTCGGTTCAGCAGGTAACGGATTAAAGGCAATCATTACAAGTGCTTGGGCAAATATAAAAACAGCTATTTCGTTAGCTGGTAGCGTGATTGGGTCAGTAATTAATGTCATTAAACAAATTTTTAGTTCACTAGGTTCGGCTGGTGGTACCCTTAAAAGTATTCTAAGCGTTGCCTGGAACGGTATTAAGACAGTTATATCAGTTGTTAGCAATACTATTAAAACGATCATTAATATAATTAAATCGGTATTTAGTAGTCTAGGAAGTTCAGGAAACATTTTGAAGGGAATTCTTACCACAGCTTGGAATGGAATCAAAACAGTTATCTCTACTGTTAGCAGTGCCATTAAGACGATTATTAATACTATTAAGTCAGTATTTAGTGGTTTAGGTTCAGCTGGTAATGGATTAAAAGGCGTATTAAGTGCAGCTTGGAACGGTATCAAATCTATTATATCAGGTGTGGCTGGTGGAATTAAATCTGTTATTAGTGGAATAAAATCAGTATTCAGTGGACTAGCGTCAGCTGGTAACACGTTAAAATCGGGCATTTCGTCAGCTTGGAATGGTATGCAATCAGCAATATCAAGTGTAGCGGGTGGAATTAGTGGAATAATTGACGGAGTTAAAAATACATTTAACAGCTTGAAAAATATCAGTTTAAGTGGCGCTGGTTCGGCTATTATGGATGGCTTTTTAGGTGGATTACAATCAGCTTACGGTAAAGTTCAAGATTTCGTTGGGGGATTGCCGGTTGGATTAAAGATCATAAAGGCCCTATTGAATACGATAGAAAGTTATTAATTCCCGCAGGTTCAGCTATTATGGGAGGATTTAATGAGAGTTTAAAAATAAATTTTAAAAAAGTTCAAAAGACAGTTGGGGGTATGGCAGACGGATTGAACAGTACGTTTGATTTAACTGCACAAATGGCAGTTGATTCAAATAATAGCCAAGCTAGAGGCTTAGTAGCACAACTTGAGACTCCTCAGGTAGATAGTAATGCAAATATCATTCGGGCGATTAAATCAATCAATGAACGTCCAATTATTGCACAAGCGATTGTTGACGCAGAAAGTTTCAATAAAGCTAATGCGCCATATCAATCAGCTCGGCAAGCAAGACGTTCACAAGCATTAGAAAGGGGGTTAGCTCTTGACACTCAACTTTAATAAAAAAGTGTATGGTGTGTATTTTAACGGTCATCATTCAACTGATTTTGGATTAGATGCTTTAGACGATAAAAAAGTTGGTTTTCCATCAAAAAGGAAATTTCAAGTGCAGCCTCTTTTTTCTAATGAAGTTTTGGACTTTTCAAACGTTAGCGGTGATCAATTATTTGATGAGCGAACATTTGAAATGTCTTTTTATTTGATTGACAATCGATTAAAAACTAAAGAAGGTATGTATCGTGTGTGGACTAAAGTGGTTAACTGGCTAATGTCAGCACCGACTAAACAACCGCTTTATGATGATGTCATGCACAATTATTACTACTTAGGGGAAGTAGTGGACGAACCTAGTTTGGAAGAGTTTATATCAAGTGGCATCTTAACGATAGCCTGGCAGTGTTATCCATTCCGAATCTCAGCACTTGCTGAAGGCAATGATATTTGGGATACATTTGACTTTGAATTTGATATTGCACAGCATACCAAGTTTGAAATTAAGGGAGCTAATGAAATAGTTTTGTATAACTTGGGAACTCAGAGCGCTAGACCAGAATTGAAAACTTCTAGCAACATGACCATTATCAAAGATGGTCGACAGTTTGAAATAGGGTTAGGGATTACTAAGTCACACCAATTCCAACTGGTGCCAGGCATTAATAAAATGACAGTTAAAGGTAATGGAACGCTTGAGATATTATGGTATAAGGAGTTGATATAATGTACAGCGTAATTTTGAAACAAGCTAATTCAGATAGTTCAACAGAAATACACTCTCCGTTAGTCAACTCTCAAAAATTAGATGATGCGAAAATAAACAAAGCAGTCGATTCAATCGATAGCTTTGTTTTTTCTATTTATCAGAATCATGCTAATTATTCAGAATTAAAATCGTTCACCTCACTAATTGAAGTGATTAATACTAAGTTGAACCAATCAATTTTCAAAGGACGTGTACTTTACGAAGAAGATGGCACAAGTTCGGACGGTTTAACCAGCAAAACAATCACTTGCGAAGGTGAACTTGGATTCTTACATGACTCATATCAACAATGGGGAAAATGGCAGAATATGTCACCAGAGCAATTTTTTAAAAAGTTAATTGATGTTCACAATGGACAGGTGGAGTCTTACAAGCAATTTAAAGTTGGTAGGGTGAATGTGACTAATTCAACTGATAACGTCTACAGATACACTGCTGATGATCAATCAACTTATGACACAATCAAAGACAAGTTGATTGATAGATTAGGCGGAGAGCTTCAGATTAGATATGAGAATGGCGTTCGCTATCTTGATTACTTAGTGGAAGTTGGAGAAGTCGGCAATCAGTCGATTGAATTAACAAAGAATTTGATGTCTATTAGTAGAGCTGTGGATCCGTCAGACATCATTACAGTGCTGAAACCACTTGGTGCACGTATCGAAAAAGATGACGATAACACCGACGCGTCACAGCCTAGAATTACCATATCCGACGTTAACAATGGCAGTCCTTATTTACGTGACGAAACGAAAATAAAGCAGTTTGGGTTAAAGGTTGGCGTTCAGGTGTGGGATGACGTCAATAAAGCGGATACCTTAAAAACTAAAGGGAATGACTTCTTAAAAACGCAAAAAACTGCATTAACTCAATATCAAGTAGATGCGATTGATCTTTCACCACTTATGCTAGTTGACAGTTTCCAATGTGGTTGGAAGTATCAAGCGATTAATCCGTTGATGGGTCTAAACGAACAAATAAGGGTAGTTAGCCAGTCGATTGATATTAACGATGTGACTAAGTCTAGTCTGTCGATTGGCGACAAGTTTCTAACACAAGAACAATACAATCAAAAAATTCTATCACAAGCTAAAGCTGCATTGAGCTTGGCTAGTGAGCAATCAAATTATGTTCAAGGCTTAAGTTCAACGATTCAAAATACCCAGAATCAAGTGCTAGAGTTAAATGAATTAGTGAATGTTGGAAGTACACAAGTCAGCTCACAGATTCAAGAAATTATGGACAGTTTGAACGATATTGTTGGGACAATTCCTTCAGCTGAAACAATAGCAAGTTTAATACAAACACAAAATTTGTTTGATGAATTTAGACAAACACAATATCTAATCAATCAAAATCAAGCAACAGTCAATGATAACCAATACATGCTTAATGCTGACTTTGAAACGAGATTACAATTACTAGAAGGTGGTGAAGAAGTTGAACAAAGCAAACGTTGAGTACAAAGATCCTACACCAAATAATTTTCCAGATGACTATGACAGAAATAAAGTAGATGGACGTGTAATCGTTAGAAGTAACGCTATCGCTAATAAGATGTATGGAATTGATACACGTGAAGCAATGGTACAAGGGATAGAAATCGGTGCAACAATTGCTCAAGAGGCGGTTGATTTTTCTCATCAAACAGGAGAACGCCAGACAGAAGTAGAAGAGAAGTTTAATGAATTGAATCAGCGTTATGATGAACAAATTGCTGGCAACACAGATATCGATGAGGTAATCGACGCTAGATACTCTGATATTACGAATATCACCTTTACAACACTTAAACGACGCTTAGATTATTCTGATAACGCTATTTATTGGCGAGTACCAAGCGGGTTTAAATTTATGATAGCTCATGATTCAGAGTATCAACCAGAAGTAAGCGTGACTGCTTATAAGAATTCTATCGGCACAGAAGCTAATGGTTTAGATACAAGCGAGACATTTGGTGGTGATACTATTACAGAAGTTCCCACCTATGTAACTCACGACAGACAATTAACCACTGTAGAAATGCCTGAAGCGTTCACACTAATTGGAGAAATCATCGTTGTGAACAAAAATACACTTTTGATTATCCAAGAGGAAAACGTCTTATGCTTTACAGTTAATAGCACGACAATCATTAGCGGTTCATTCGATAACAATATTAATGCACCAAAAAATTTACAAATAAAAGGATTATCAGACACATCTGTTGGTCTTTTTTGGGAAAGAGGGTAAAAAATGGCAATATCATACAAAATTTATCAAGATGATGTGTTTTTAAAAGAAGTCACAGAGTTAACAGCAACTATTACAGATTTACAACCTAACACGAAATACACCTTTCACGTCACAGAATTTGATGGAGTAGACGAAAGTGGCAAATCGAATGTCGTTGAATTTACAACAGGTACGATTGCTGTAGAATCAATCACACTTAATGCAACAGAACAATCCATTAAGAAAGGTGAAACGTTCCAATTAACCGCTACTATCACACCAGAAGACGCTACGGACAAAACAATTACATGGACGTCAAGTGATGAAAAAGTTGCAACAGTATCTAACACAGGTTTAATTACTGCTTTATTAAGTGGTTCAGCAACTATTACTGCTTCAACGTCAAATGGTAAAACTGCAACGTGTGCATTGACTATTACACCAGTTATTAAAGTACCAACTGAATTAACAGCAACAAACGTGACTGCTACAAGCGTTACATTAGGTTGGAAAAAAGGGGTGTAGCTTATGAGCTACAACATTTATCAAAACGATATACTTATCGCTACAGTTGATACCCTCACACACACTTTAAACGGATTACTTGCAGGCACGTCCTATAAGTTTGAGGTGACTGAAACTGACGGGGCGGACGTTAGTAGTAAGTCTAATTCAGTTTCAGTCACAACTAATGGCGTAATAACCATACCTTCAATTAACGAAATTGAGGGTATTTATTTTTCCACAGATTCAATCGGTATTGAGTTAGATGGGTTCGATACAAGCGGACAATTCGGTGGGACAGAACCTATAAGAATAGAAGTTTTAGCTACTAATAAAACTACAAGTAGTCAATCATTCGAAGTAGCGATTCAGTATCACATGAACAATCAGAAAGCAGAACTGGTTGAAAATAAACACTACTTAATCATTGATGGTAATAAGTCAATGATAATAAAAATGAAATGAGGTAGAAAGAATGGAAAAAATTTATCGCGGTATGCAAAACGGGGCTGAAACGATTAACGCTAACTTTGAAGAAATTGGTGGATTAAAAGTTATCACCCCTACACTAGAAACTGGATTTACCAAATTTTCAGATGGGCAAGCGCCGAGATTACTCATCGTTGGTAGAAGTGTTGAGTTACAAGGAGCAATTAAAAACAGTTCAATAATTAAAGCAGGTTCATCGATTACAGTAGGAACTATCCCAAAAGAATATGCGCCAAAAGGTATGAAGGATACGGTAAACCAAGCAAGTAGTAACTTTGAATTTAACCTAACAGTTGACTACACTGGAGCAATTAAAGTTAGTCGTTATAGAGACAGTGGGTTTGTTGATATGGGCGTGGACACGTGGATCACATTAAGTAGCAACTGGCTTATCGGATAGGAGTGGAAAATATGATTACAATTTATAGAAAACTTGAAGATGGTAGCATTGAACAAAAATTTATTTTAGAAAACGAAGAGATTCCGTTCGGTTGGACAACAGATTATGATAGTTTGGGTGTTGAAGAGCAACTTTCAGATGTTGAGCTGTTAAAAAAAGAAAATGAAGCATTGAAATCAGAGTTAGCAGAAACTAAAGCTACGTTGCAAAAAACGGATAAAGAAGTATTAGATATGCAACTGGCAGTTACTGATATTTATGAAATGGTACTAGGAGGCAATTAAGAATGGTAAGTATTTATGTCGCTTTAATTAAGAAAGGACAGAAAACAATTGAGGAAATTCCGGAAAACATTAGAGAAGAAGTGCAAGCAATCTTGGATGCAGAAAATGCGTCATAAGATTGCTTTTTATTTACTGAGAAAGGAGGTAACGACCATGGCAGTTATTTACGCAACGTTAATCATTAAAGGTAAAAAAACATTGGAAGAAGTGCCAGCTTTAATTCGTGAAGAAGTAAAAGAAATTTTAGCTGATTTAGAAGTGGAAGTGTAGGGTTTGCGAGAGGGCTGTTCAATTGAACGCTCCTCTTTAATTTTTAGATGACGAGGTGACGTATGAATGAAATAACAGAGTTGGTATTTAACAATGCAGGAAATATTTCGTTTGCTGTACTTTTTGTACTATTGCTCGTTTGGGTTATGAAGAAGAATGATGAACGAGAAAAAAGGTACCAGAAAATGATTGAAGATTTAACTTCGGCAGTTAGTGATATGCAAGCAATAAAATCTACCGTAGACAAAATTCATGAAAAATTAAACTAGGGGGAATGTAGTATGGAAGCTTTACAGGGAGCAGTATTAAATTTATTAGCGGTAATTATCACGTCAATTTGTGGTGTAGTAGCAAAGAAAATTACTTCTTATTTAAATCAAAAGGGAGTGATTGCTACTATCCAGGCGAAAGAAGCAAGCGTGATGATTGCAGTTGATGCCGTTGAGCAGATTGCACGGAATGAAGAAGTGCCAAGTAAGTTTAATAAAGCAAAAGACATGGCCATTAAATTCTTGGCTGAACAAGGGATTACAGTGACTGAACATGAAATTGATACATTGATTGAATCAGCAGTGGCAGAAATTAATAAGAATGTAAAAGATGAATTAAATCAAGGGTAGCTAAATGGCTGCTCTTTTTATTTTTGGTAAATGAAAGGGGAAATTAATTATGGTAAAGATTGAAAGAAAAATTAGAGCGGGGTTACCACAAGTTGGAGTGACTCCTTATGGCCAAATTCATGCACACAGTACGGGAAACCCAAATTCTACAGCTCAAAACGAGGCGGATAATCAAGTTAACAATAAACCAGAGGCTTTCTTTAGTCATGTGGTAGGCAATGGTCGTATCATCCAAATAGCAGAAGTCAATCGAGGTTTCTATGATGTTGGCGGTGGTTGGAATGCTTGGGGATATGCTGCGGTTGAATTAATCGAAAGTCATAAAACGCAAGCTGAATTTGATAAAGATTATAAAATCTATGTTGATTTACTTCGCCAATTAGCTAAAGAAGCAGGACTTCCTATCAAAGGTGATAGTGGAAACACTGGAATTATTACCCATGATTACGCGCGTCAACACCAACCAAACAACGGAACAGACCATGTTGATCCATACAAATACTTAGCTAAGTGGGGCATCAGTAAAGCTCAATTCAAGAAAGATGTTGAAAATGGGATAACGGGTGGTTCAACAGGTGGCAACACTGGTTCAAACGATTTCAACATTAACAACTATCACACAACTAAGTTTGCTCAAATTGAATTGATTAAAGAAGATTGGGCGTATAAAGAAGTTGGTCTTAAAAATAAGAAAGAGAAATGTAAGAAGGGAACTATTTTAACTGTGGTGGGTATTGAATATAGTGGCAAATATCCAGGATTCAAGCTTAAATCAGGTCTTTATATCACCACACGTAAAGACACCGTTAAAGAGTACAAAAAGGCTTCTACAAGTAAGCCGACAACTCCAGCAACTGCTAAATGGGTAGCTGAGAACGGAACATTTATTTTGGGTCAACAATTACCACTGACAGCTGATTATTCGGGAAATGGTAAACTGATTGCTAATATTGCTAAAGGCCAAGCAATCAAATATAATGCTTATCTAAATGATGGCAAGTATATTTGGATCCGTCAAAAACGTGGTAATGGTTATGGCTACATGGCAACCGGAAATGTTAAGAACGGTAAGCGTTCTGATTACTGGGGAACGTTTAAATAGATTAGGATAGAGTAAAGTAGAGTAAATAAAAAACACTCAATCTAATGAGTGTTAATAATTCGCTTGCTCTATTTTTTGACGTGCTTTTTGACTCCCTTTTGACCTCGAATAGCAATTTGAAGTGATTAGTTATTTATGCGAAAATGTTGTTAAATCAATAAATAAACGCTTAAAAAGTGTTACTGTTTTTCGGAAATTGGAACACCGTGAAACTAAATAATAGTTACTAATAAGAGCTAGAAGCCAATAAGGTTTCTAGCTCTTTTTTTATAAAAATATAATATTTATTAGAGTTATCTCATTTAAAGGCTGTTTTTCAATTAGAATCGATAAAAATATTGATAAATATCACTATATTTATTGTACTTAAATAGAAATCTATTGATTGATTTATGTTTCGGATCATTGCTATTACAAGGTTTTATATCTTGTTTAAATTAAAATAAGAAAAAGATTAAAAAAATCTCATTTTACCTATTGAATATATTATGAGAATAAGGTAAGATTGTCTTATCGAATTTTAATCATTCAATTGAATAGGCAATAGGGGGAGATTTAATATGAAGAAAAAGAACATTTTAGGTTACGTATCAATTGTGACACTATCAACACTAGCTTTAGCAGCTTGTGGGAGTACAGATAAAGGCGCGGATAAAGAAAAAGACAAAGATGCGCAAGCGCAAAGTGTTTTACCAATTTCAGTAGCAAATGAAGCAGATGCTATCGATGGACAGACATTAGAAGTTGGCGTTGTAATGGATACACAATTTAAAGGTTTGTTTTTATGGGAGTTATATCAAGATGCCTATGATGCTAGATTCATGGAGCCATCTCATCAATCGTTATTCTCTACTGATGAGGACTTTGTTATTACGAATGATGGTATCGCTGGTTTAGCATTAGATCAAGAGGCTAAAAAAGCAACAATTACTATAGAAAAAGATGCTAAATGGTCAGATGGAGAACCATTAACAGCAGATGATATTATTTATCCATACGAAATCATTGGACACAAAGATTACACAGGTGTACGTTATGATGATACAATGACAAGAATCGTCGGTATGGAAGAATATCATGATGGAAAAGCCGATACTATTTCAGGAATTAAGAAAGTTGACGACAAAACAGTCGAAATTACCTATAAAGAAGTAAATCCAGGTATGTTACAAGCAGGTGGAGGTGTATGGTCATATGCTGCACCAAAACATCAATTAAAAGACATTGCGATTAAAGATTTAGAATCTGCACCAGAAGTACGTAAAAATCCAGTAACATTAGGACCATACAAAATGTCTAAAATCGTAGCGGGTGAGGCTGTAGAGTATGTTCCAAATGAATTCTACTACGAAGACACAGCTGGATTAGATAAAATCGTCTTTACAGCGGTACCGTCTGCTTCATCAGTTGAAGCTTTAAAAGCCAAAAAATATGACTTTATGTTATCAATGCCAACAGATACTTTCCCATCATATGAAAAAATTGAAGGCTATGAAAACTTAGGCCGACAAGAATTATCATATACATATATCGGATTTAAATTAGGTAAATGGGATGATGAAAAGAAAGAAGTTGCCACAGATCCAAATGCTAAAATGGCGGATAAAGCACTACGTCAAGCAATGGGCTACGCGATTAATAACGATCAAGTAGGCGAGAAATTCTACAATGGTTTACGTACCAATGCTTCAACATTGATTCCACCAGTATTTGGCGGATTCCATGATACAGCAATTGAAGGATATAAAGAAGATAAAGATAAAGCAAAGAAATTACTAGCCGATGCTGGATATAAAGACACAGATAAAGATGGCTTTGTAGAAGATAAAGACGGTAAACCACTAGTAATTAAATTTGCATCAATGGATGGTGGCGAAACAGCTCAACCATTGGCAGATTACTATGTGCAAGAATGGAAATCAATTGGTTTAAATGTTGAATTATCAACAGGTCGCTTAATCGACTTCCAATCATTCTACGATAAACTACAAAATGATGATAAAGAGATTGATGTTTACCAAGCAGCTTGGGGAACAGGTACTGACCCATCACCATCTGGTTTATATAGCCGTGTAGCACAATATAACTATACTCGCTTCTCTAGTGAAGAAAACGATAAATTATTAGAAGCTATTGATTCAGCTGACTCATTTGATCCAGAAAAACGTAAAGCAGCGTTCTCTGCATGGCAAGAATATGCTAAAGAAGAAGCGTTTGTTATTCCAACATTATACCGTAATGAAGTATTACCAGTTAACCAACGTGTAACAGGTTTAGATTGGTCTAATAACAACTATGATTTATGGGCTAAAGTTGGTGTAAGTGAAGACGCTAGAAAATAATTTATAAGAAAGGAAAGCTTATGCTTTCCTTTTTTTATGCTTAATATAGAGAGAATTATTTCAAAAATACTAGAAAAGAAGTATAATGAAAGAGTATGTAATTTTATAGAAAAGGACAGGATGTCATGAATGAAAAACTAATTAGTACGCTAAGAGAGAAGTATCACATTACTTTTACGGAGAGTATGTTATTAGAACAAGCATTTACTCATTCATCTTATGTAAATGAGCATCGCAATTTGAAACAAAGTGATTATGAACGATTAGAGTTTTTAGGAGATGCAACGCTAGAATTATTGATATCTGAATTTTTGTTTAATTGGTATCCGGATTTTCCAGAAGGTAAATTAACAAAGATTCGTGCCACTATTGTTCGTGAAGAAAGTTTAGCTAAATTCGCGCAAGAATGTGGATTTGATCAATACATTCGTCTAGGTAAAGGTGAAGAAAATTCTAACGGGCGTCAACGTCCAGCGTTATTATGTGATCTATTTGAAGCCTTTTTAGGAGCCTTACTATTAGATCAAGGATTAGAAGCTGTTAAAAACTTTTTAGCAATCGTCGTTTTCCCAAAAATCGAAGCGGGTGTTTTTTTACATGAGATGGATCATAAGACCAATTTACAAGAAATATTACAAAAAAACGGTGATGTTTTAATCAGCTATGAATTAGTAAAAGAAGAAGGACCCGCGCATGAGCGCGAATTTTATGTTGCCGTGAAATTAAATGATGAAGTGATTGGCCAAGGAAAAGGGAAATCTAAGAAAAGTGCTGAGCAAGAAGCAGCACATCAAGCCATTCTTAACTTATCCGCACAGGAGTCAACTCAAAAGTAATCTGTTGAAAGGAGTCAATGACTCGTGTTTTTAAAGAGAATAGAAATTTCAGGATTCAAGTCGTTTGCAGAACGAACGACGATTGAATTTAACCAAGGGCTAACCGCAGTTGTTGGGCCAAACGGAAGTGGAAAAAGTAATATTACAGATGCGATTCGCTGGGTATTAGGGGAACAATCCGCTAAAAATCTACGTGGAGGAAAAATGCCTGATGTTATTTTTTCAGGTACCTCCAAAAGAAAAGCCTTAAATATGGCAGAAGTGACACTAGTACTAGATAATGAGCATCATGAATTACCAATTGATTTTAGTGAAGTTAGTGTTACACGACGTTTGAATCGAAGTGGAGATAGCGATTTTTTTATTAACAAACAAAGCTGTCGTTTGAAAGATATTACAGAGTTGTTCACGGATTCTGGTCTGGGGAAAGAATCTTTTTCAATTATCTCACAGGGGAAAGTTGAAGCGATTTTTAATAGTAAACCAGAAGATCGTCGTGGAGTATTTGAAGAAGCAGCCGGTGTATTGAAGTATAAGCAAAGAAAAACACAAGCTGAAAACAAATTATTTGAAACAGAAGATAATCTAAATCGTGTACAAGATATTATTTATGAATTAGAAAGTCAGATCGAACCGCTATTCCGTCAAAGTCAGACAGCTCAAACGTATCAAGTGTTGAAAGAACGTTTGACACAAATGGATGTGGCGATAACGGTTCAAGATATTGAGACCTATAAATTGCAATGGGAACAAGCTAAGCTTGAGATGGCAAATATTGACCAATCAGTTAAGCAATTATCTGAACAAAAAACAGAACACGAAGCAGCCGTACAAGGTTTGCGACAAGAACGTGAAAATTACACCTTTTTGTTAGATCAGACCCAACAAAAATTAGTGGAAGTGACGGAACAGTTTGAAAAAACAGAAGGTCAGAAAAACTTGATTTTTGAGCGCTCGCAAAATACAGAAAAATTAGCGACTGATTATCAAATGAATATCGAAGGACTAAAAGAACGTGAGAGGCTATTGTTAAAAGAAATCGAAAAAATCTCACATAACATTGAAGAAAGTATCAAAGCTAAACAATTACAAAATCAAAAAGTGACCGAAACAAAGGGGTTATTAGAACGGTTTAGCCAAACAAGTGAAGAACAAGTAGAAGATATTCGTAATGAATATGTTGAAGTGATGCAAGAACAAGTAAACGTAAAAAATGATTTGAAACATTTGGAGCGTCAGTATGAATTAGAATCTTCTCGCCATCAAAATGTTTTAGGACGTCGTGAACGTATGTTGTCTAATGAACAACAACTTGCCGAACGTAAAGAAGCACAAAATAACCTGTTGGTGAAACATCAAGCAATGCTAAAAGAATTACTTGAAGAATACGCTTTGGTTGAACGTAAGTATCAATTTTCTCAAGAGCAGTTACAGACCCAACAAGTTAGTTTGCAAAACGGTAAAAGTTTATTGCAACAAGCTATTTCTCGTCAATCTACCTTGAAAGATTTACAAGAGAATTATTCCGGATTTTATCAAGGGGTTCGAGCAATATTAAAACAAAAGAAACAGCTACCAGGTATTGTAGGAGCGGTTGCAGAATTAGTGAAAGTTCCAACAGAACTAGTAACAGCAATAGATACAGTTTTAGGTGGGAACGCCCAAAGTGTCATTGTGGAGGATGAAAAAGCAGGTCGTCAAGCGATTAATTATCTGAAACAAAGGCGTTTAGGTCGTGCGACATTCTTGCCGATAACTACGATTAAACCTCGTACGATTAATGCAATGCAATATGATCGAATTGTCTCACAGCCAGGTTTTGTAGGGATTGCTAGTCAATTAGTAAAATGCGATGATAAAATTCGACAAGTAGTCGAGAACTTATTGGGGACTACATTAATTGCAGAAAGTTTAGAAAGTGCTAATAACTTAGCTAAAGCATTAAACTATCAATACCGTGTTGTGTCACTCGAAGGAGATTTGATGAATCCAGGAGGTTCAATGACCGGTGGTGCTGTGCAAAGTGGTAAAAAAGGTAGTTTACTAGCAGTATCTGGCGAGTTGGAAACCTTAACCACCCAGATAGCAGATATGGAAAACATGTTGACTAAACATCAACACCGTGTTGAACGTTTGCTAGAAGAAACCGCAGAATTAAAAGAATTATTAGCAGTAAAACGACAAGATGGTGAAGAAGCACGTTTTAAAGAGCAATCATTAGCCAATGAAGTATTAATGGTGGAAAAAGAATGGGAAAACCTTCAACGTGAAAAAGAAGGATTTGAATTTGAAACCAAAGATGTTACTTTATTTTTTGAAGAATATGAAGATAGCAAAGCGAATCTAACCAAAGAACTTGAACATTTAACAGCTAAAATGACAGAACTTGATACATTACTTAAGTCAGTTACTAGTGAAGCAACGTCAATTGAAGCAAAACGAAATGAATATCAAGTGCTGTACCATGAACAAATGAGTGAATTAGCCATTTTGAAACAAAAAGTAGCTCATCAAGAAGAAACAATGCTTGAACGTCAACAATCATTAGGTGATTTGCGTCGTGAGTTAAGAGGCATAGAAGAACGTTTAGCGCTATTAGTGAATCGTGAACAATTGGATAAACTAGACCCTAAACAATTAGAACAACAAATGCTTCAATTAGCTAACGAAAAAGAGACTATCCAAGCTGAAATGTCGCGCTTGAAAGTAAACCGAGATGAAACACAGCAACAATTAAACGAAGAAGAACAAGCGGCTGTTCAAGTTAATGAATCCTTACGTCAGTTATATGAAACAAAGTCTGAAGTAGAAGTAACTGTTTCGATGAGTGGTAGTTACCTAGATCGTAGTCTGAAATATTTACAAGAAGATTATCAGATGACATATGAATGGGCGAAAGAGCATTATCTATTTGAAGAAGAGATGACTCAAGAAGCTCGCGAAGAAGTTAAAGCTCTAAAACTTGAGATTGAAGCGTTAGGTCCAATTAATATGGAAGCCATCATGCAATATGAGCAAGTAAAAGAACGCTTTGATTTCTTAACTGTTCAACGTGACGATCTATTAACAGCCAAAGATTCCTTGTTCCAAACGATGAATGAAATGGATGAAACGGTAAAAGTTAGATTTGAAGAAATATTTATCGGTATTCAGGCGAAGTTTAGAGAGACGTTTCCTAAAATGTTTGGAGGCGGTCATGCCGACTTGGTCTTGACAGATCCTGATAATTTATTAACAACCGGTATTGATATTGTGGCACAACCTCCAGGCAAAAAACTACAAAATTTAAGTTTGTTATCTGGTGGTGAACGTGCATTAACAGCTATCGCGTTATTATTTTCAATTATTCAAGTAAGACCCGTTCCATTCTGTGTCCTTGATGAAGTAGAAGCAGCACTAGATGAAGCAAATGTTACACGATTTGGTCAGTATCTAAGTTTATTTGAAAAAGACACACAGTTTATTGTAATTACTCATCGAAAAGGTACAATGGAATCAGCGGATGTATTGTATGGCGTGACCATGCAAGAATCAGGGGTTTCAAGTATTGTTTCAGTTAAATTAGAAGAACTAAGTAATGATACGGCCCTAGAAGCTTAAGACAAAGGAGAGACAACGTGATTAAATTAATTGCAATTGATTTAGATGGCACATTATTAAATTCAGAAAAACAGGTTAGTGAAGAAAACAAACAAGCAATTACAGCGGCAAAAGCAAAAGGTGTAAAAGTAATGTTGTGTACAGGTCGACCATTAAAATCGGTCTTACCTTTATTAGAAGAACTTGGTTTAATGGATGAAGGAGATTATTCCATTACATTAAATGGTGGCTTGATTCAAAGCAATCATGACGGTGAAGTTTTATCAGAAACATTATTAAACGGTACGCATGTGAAAGATATTTATCAATTATCTCAATCACTAGATTTAACGCTAGATGTTGTGTCAAGAGGTACGGTATATCGTGCAACACCTGTATCAAATAATCATCCATCTATCTATCATCAAGTTAATAAAGTCTTAGCTTTTAAAGAAAAAAGAATTGAAGAATTTTCAGAATCTGATAAAGTTAATAAAATGGTTTGTACTGACGTGAACCCTGAATATTTAACACAACAAATGAAAACTATTCCTTCAGAGTACTTTGAACGCTACAACATCGTACGTTCAGGTGCAAATTTATTTGAATTCGTTGACAAAACTGTTTCTAAAGCTGCTGGCATGGCTCAATTAGGAGATATATTGAATATTTCTCCATCAGAGATGATGGCTTTAGGTGATGAAGAAAATGATTTTTCAATGATTGACTACGCAGGAATAGGTGTTGCCATGGGGAACGCTACGGATCAAATTAAACAAATTGCCCAATTTGAAACAAAAACAAATGACGAACACGGAGTGGCATACGCTATTAACAAATTTGTTTTAGAGGCATAAAAGTAGGAGGAATAAATGGGTATTTTCGATAAGTTAAAAAACGTCTTTAAAAATGAAACGCCAGAACCAGTCACACAGACGCAAGAAAAAATGGACAAAGGGTTAGAAAAAACGAGAAAAACCTTTGGCCAAATGATGAATGAATTGATGGCGAATTTCAGAAAAGTTGACGAAGACTTTTTTGAAGACTTAGAAGAAACATTAATTACAGCAGATGTTGGTTTTGAAACAGCAATGCGTATCACAGAAGAATTAAGACAAGAAGTTAAATTAAAAAATGCAAAGAAATCTGAAGAAGTTCAAAATGTCATCGTTGAAAAACTGGTGAGTATTTATGAAGAAAACGGCTTAGAGGAGCATAACGAGATTAATTTGCAATCAGAAGGCTTGAGCATTATTTTATTTGTTGGGGTTAATGGCGTTGGTAAAACAACCTCAATTGGTAAATTAGCCAATCAATACCGTGAAGAAGGCAAGAAAGTGTTGTTAGCTGCAGCAGATACTTTCCGTGCAGGAGCAATTGATCAATTAATTGTTTGGGGAGATCGTGCTCAAGTCGATGTTGTATATGGACAAGCAGGAGGAGATCCTGCATCTGTTGTGTTTGATGCTGTAAAGCGCGCTAAAGAAGAAGACGCAGATGTGTTATTAGTAGATACTGCTGGACGTTTACAGAATAAAGATCACTTAATGAAAGAATTAGAAAAAATCAAACGTATTATTCAACGAGAAGTTCCAGATGCGCCTCATGAGGTTCTTTTAGTGGTAGATGCAACAACTGGACAAAATGCGATGGTACAAGCAAAACAATTTAAAGAAACCACAGACGTTACGGGCTTAGTTTTAACAAAACTGGACGGAACAGCAAAAGGTGGAATGGTATTAGCTATTCGAAATGAATTGAAATTACCAGTTAAATTAGTTGGTCTAGGTGAAGGTATCAATGATTTACAGCCGTTTGAACCCTCGGAGTTTGTATATGGCTTATTTAAAGAGTTAATAGTAGAAACAGAATAAAAATTAAGGAACATAACCAGTATAAGGTTGTGTTTCTTTTTTTTTTTTAAAAAAGACTTGCAAAGTCGACAGATAAGAAGTATTATATAAAAGTTGTCTCAGATAACACACTTTAACTTATCGAGTAAGAAGTTTTAAATAAATTTCAAAAAACTGTTGACTAAGTCAACTATGCGTGGTAAGATTTAGAAGTTGTCAGGAACGAAAGTTCTTCAAACAACAAACAAAATAAAAAGTTTTAAAAAAGTTGTTGACAAAGTCAACTAGCTATGATAAACTTATGGAGTTGTCACAAAAAGACAACGACAAGTTAAAAAAACTTTTATGTAGACCTTTGAAAACTGAACAATGAATAAGACAAACCAAATGTGTAGGGTGTTTTACAAAGTGTAAAACAAAACCAACAATTTTTAAATTTTAGTGAAGTAATTCGCTAGCAAACATAAATGAGCGACATCTTCGGATGTTATCAAAACTTTTATTGAGAGTTTGATCCTGGCTCAGGACGAACGCTGGCGGCGTGCCTAATACATGCAAGTCGAACGCTTTTTCTTTCACCGGAGCTTGCTCCACCGAAAGAAAAAGAGTGGCGGACGGGTGAGTAACACGTGGGTAACTTGCCCATCAGTGGGGGATAACACTTGGAAACAGGTGCTAATACCGCATATCTCTTTTGATCGCATGATCGAATGATGAAAGACGCTTTCGGGTGTCGCTGATGGATAGACCCGCGCTGCATTAGTTAGTTGGTGAGGTAATGGCTCACCAAGACCGTGATGCATAGCCGACCTGAGAGGGTGATCGGCCACACTGGGACTGAGACACGGCCCAGACTCCTACGGGAGGCAGCAGTAGGGAATCTTCGGCAATGGACGAAAGTCTGACCGAGCAACGCCGCGTGAGTGAAGAAGGTTTTCGGATCGTAAAACTCTGTTGTTAGAGAAGAACAAGCGTGAGAGTAACTGTTCACGCCTTGACGGTATCTAACCAGAAAGCCACGGCTAACTACGTGCCAGCAGCCGCGGTAATACGTAGGTGGCAAGCGTTGTCCGGATTTATTGGGCGTAAAGCGAGCGCAGGCGGTTCTTTAAGTCTGATGTGAAAGCCCTCGGCTCAACCGAGGAAGGTCATTGGAAACTGGGGAACTTGAGTGCAGAAGAGGAGAGTGGAATTCCATGTGTAGCGGTGAAATGCGTAGATATATGGAGGAACACCAGTGGCGAAGGCGACTCTCTGGTCTGTAACTGACGCTGAGGCTCGAAAGCGTGGGGAGCAAACAGGATTAGATACCCTGGTAGTCCACGCCGTAAACGATGAGTGCTAAGTGTTGGAGGGTTTCCGCCCTTCAGTGCTGCAGCTAACGCATTAAGCACTCCGCCTGGGGAGTACGGTCGCAAGACTGAAACTCAAAGGAATTGACGGGGGCCCGCACAAGCGGTGGAGCATGTGGTTTAATTCGAAGCAACGCGAAGAACCTTACCAGGTCTTGACATCCTTTGACCATTCTAGAGATAGAACTTTCCCTTCGGGGACAAAGTGACAGGTGGTGCATGGTTGTCGTCAGCTCGTGTCGTGAGATGTTGGGTTAAGTCCCGCAACGAGCGCAACCCTTATTGTTAGTTGCCATCATTAAGTTGGGCACTCTAGCAAGACTGCCGGTGACAAACCGGAGGAAGGTGGGGATGACGTCAAATCATCATGCCCCTTATGACCTGGGCTACACACGTGCTACAATGGACAGTACAACGAGTCGCGAGACCGCGAGGTCAAGCTAATCTCTTAAAGCTGTTCTCAGTTCGGATTGTAGGCTGCAACTCGCCTACATGAAGCCGGAATCGCTAGTAATCGCGGATCAGAACGCCGCGGTGAATACGTTCCCGGGCCTTGTACACACCGCCCGTCACACCACGGGAGTTTGTAACACCCAAAGTCGGTGAGGTAACCTTCGGGAGCCAGCCGCCTAAGGTGGGATAGATAACTGGGGTGAAGTCGTAACAAGGTAGCCGTATCGGAAGGTGCGGCTGGATCACCTCCTTTCTAAGGAATATTACGGAATACACAGGTTGACTTATTCATTGCTCAGTTTTGAGAGGTTTACTCTCAAACATTCGTTCATTGAAAACTGGATATTGAAACAAAATGTAAACAAACCGAAAACACCGCGTTGAAACGAGTTAATAAACAAAGTTCAATAGCTAAAACATAGGATTGATGGAGCTGACTATCGCTAGTTGGTAGAAATCAAGAGTCTAGCACATAAGTGGTAGCAAATAAGGTTAAGTGAATAAGGGCGCACGGTGGATGCCTTGGCACTAGAAGACGATGAAGGACGGGACTAACTCCGATAAGCTTTGGGGAGCTGTACGTAAGCTATGATCCAGAGATTTCCGAATGGGGCAACCCAGCAGCTTTAATAGGCTGTTACTCCTAACTGAATACATAGGTTAGCGAGGGTGAGACGCAGAGAACTGAAACATCTAAGTACCTGCAGGAAGAGAAAGAAAAATCGATTTCCTTAGTAGCGGCGAGCGAAACGGAAACAGCCCAAACCAACAAGCTTGCTTGTTGGGGTTGTAGGACTCAGCTGTGGTAGCTGTGAGTAGTAGTTGAATTGACTTGGAAAGGTCAGCCAAAGAGGGTGAAAGCCCCGTAAACGAAACTAGTCACACACCTATGAGTATCCTGAGTACGGCGGAACACGTGAAATTCCGTCGGAATCCGGGAGGACCATCTCCCAAGGCTAAATACTCTCTAGTGACCGATAGTGAACCAGTACCGTGAGGGAAAGGTGAAAAGCACCCCGGGAGGGGAGTGAAATAGAACCTGAAACCGTGTGCCTACAACAAGTTAGAGCCCGTTAATGGGTGATAGCGTGCCTTTTGTAGAATGAACCGGCGAGTTACGATTGCATGCGAGGTTAAGATGAAGAGTCGGAGCCGTAGCGAAAGCGAGTCTGAATAGGGCGTCATAGTATGTAGTCGTAGACCCGAAACCATGTGATCTACCCATGTCCAGGTTGAAGGTGCGGTAAAACGCACTGGAGGACCGAACCCACGCACGTTGAAAAGTGCGGGGATGAGGTGTGGGTAGCGGAGAAATTCCAATCGAACTTGGAGATAGCTGGTTCTCTCCGAAATAGCTTTAGGGCTAGCCTCGGACTTAAGAATGATGGAGGTAGAGCACTGTTTGGACTAGGGGCCCATCCCGGGTTACCGAATTCAGATAAACTCCGAATGCCATTCATTCATATCCGGGAGTCAGACTGCGAGTGATAAGATCCGTAGTCGAAAGGGAAACAGCCCAGACCACCAGCTAAGGTCCCAAAATGTATGTTAAGTGGAAAAGGATGTGGGGTTGCATAAACAACTAGGATGTTGGCTTAGAAGCAGCCACCATTTAAAGAGTGCGTAATAGCTCACTAGTCGAGTGACCCTGCGCCGAAAATTTACCGGGGCTAAACATACTACCGAAGCTGTGGATTACACCTTAGGGTGTAGTGGTAGGAGAGCGTTCTAAGGGCGTTGAAGGTAGATCGTGAGGACTACTGGAGCGCTTAGAAGTGAGAATGCCGGTATGAGTAGCGAAAGACGGGTGAGAATCCCGTCCACCGTATGACTAAGGTTTCCTGGGGAAGGCTCGTCCTCCCAGGGTTAGTCGGGACCTAAGCCGAGGCCGACAGGCGTAGGCGATGGACAACAGGTTGATATTCCTGTACCAGTTAGAATTGTTTGAGCAAGGGAGTGACGCAGGAGGTTAGGTGAACCAGACGATTGGAAGAGTCTGGCCAAGCAGTGAGTCTTGAGATGAGTTAAATGCTTATCACTATAAGGACAAGCTGTGATGGGGAGGGAAGTAATAGTACCGAAGTCACTGATATCACACTGCCAAGAAAAACTTCTAGTGAGAGACTAACTGCCCGTACCGCAAACCGACACAGGTAGTCGAGGAGAGTATCCTAAGGTGAGCGAGTGAACTCTCGTTAAGGAACTCGGCAAAATGACCCCGTAACTTCGGGAGAAGGGGTGCTGAACGCAAGTTCAGCCGCAGTGAATAGGCCCAAGCGACTGTTTATCAAAAACACAGGTCTCTGCAAAATCGAAAGATGACGTATAGGGGCTGACGCCTGCCCGGTGCTGGAAGGTTAAGAGGATGGGTTAGCAATAGCGAAGCTCAGAATTGAAGCCCCAGTAAACGGCGGCCGTAACTATAACGGTCCTAAGGTAGCGAAATTCCTTGTCGGGTAAGTTCCGACCCGCACGAAAGGCGTAACGATTTGGGCACTGTCTCAACGAGAGACTCGGTGAAATTTTAGTACCTGTGAAGATGCAGGTTACCCGCGACAGGACGGAAAGACCCCATGGAGCTTTACTGTAGTTTGATTTTGAATGTTTGTACCACATGTACAGGATAGGTAGGAGCCGTAGAGCTCGGTACGCCAGTATCGAAGGAGGCAATGGTGGGATACTACCCTTGTGTTATGACCATTCTAACCCGCGCCACTAATCGTGGCGGGAGACAGAGTCAGATGGGCAGTTTGACTGGGGCGGTCGCCTCCTAAAAGGTAACGGAGGCGCCCAAAGGTTCCCTCAGAATGGTTGGAAATCATTCGAAGAGTGCAAAGGCAGAAGGGAGCTTGACTGCGAGACCTACAAGTCGAGCAGGGACGAAAGTCGGGCTTAGTGATCCGGTGGTTCCGCATGGAAGGGCCATCGCTCAACGGATAAAAGCTACCCTGGGGATAACAGGCTTATCTCCCCCAAGAGTCCACATCGACGGGGAGGTTTGGCACCTCGATGTCGGCTCGTCGCATCCTGGGGCTGTAGTCGGTCCCAAGGGTTGGGCTGTTCGCCCATTAAAGCGGCACGCGAGCTGGGTTCAGAACGTCGTGAGACAGTTCGGTCCCTATCCGTCGCGGGCGTTGGAAATTTGAGAGGAGCTGTCCTTAGTACGAGAGGACCGGGATGGACACACCGCTGGTGTACCAGTTGTTCTGCCAAGGGCATAGCTGGGTAGCTACGTGTGGAAGGGATAAACGCTGAAAGCATCTAAGCGTGAAGCCCCCCTCAAGATGAGATTTCCCATTTCTTTAAGAAAGTAAGACCCCTGAGAGACGATCAGGTAGATAGGTTGGAAGTGTAAGTGCAGCGATGCATTCAGCGGACCAATACTAATCGGTCGAGGACTTAACCAAAAAATTGTATTTCGGAGCGTCAAGTTTTGTTTCAATCCAGTTTTGAGTGAAGGAATTCATTCGAATATAAAAAGTGTGGTGGCGATAGCGAGAAGGATACACCTGTTCCCATGTCGAACACAGAAGTTAAGCTTCTTAGCGCCGATGGTAGTTGGGGGTTTCCCCCTGTGAGAGTAGGACGTTGCCACGCTTTTTTTTATTGGCCCGTTGGTCAAGCGGTTAAGACACCGCCCTTTCACGGCGGTAACACGGGTTCGAGTCCCGTACGGGTCATAAGCATATGTGCGGTAATGATGGCAAGAAGGATACACCTGTTCCCATGTCGAACACAGAAGTTAAGTTTCTTAGCGCCGATGGTAGTTGGGGGTTTCCCCCTGTGAGAGTAGGACATAGCCGTGCAAGTTTAAAGACTAATTCTTTATAGAATTAGTCTTTTTTTGTAATTGGAACACATATGTAAAAAATTGACTTCTAATAAAGCAGTGTGTTATAGTGTGTTGGATTTGTGACAATGGAAAGAGGGATATAATAATGAAGAGATCAGATAAAATATATAAGTATGTTCTTGAAAAGACCTCCCATTTTACGCGTCAAGATTTGGAAGAGAATCGTGGAATAACAGCATCTGATGTTGAACAGGCATTAAATATTCAACGTGCTAATGCGAGTAGAGATTTAAATCAGTTGGTGAGGGAGGGATTGGTAATAAAAGGTAGAGGCCGTCCGGTATGCTATATTGCTAATTTAACGACTGATTTAGCGGAACTATCTTCATCTAATGAATTGGAAGAGGTTTCAAAAATAAATAAGAAATTAGATGTATTTGATACGTTAATTGGTGGTAATCAAAGTTTAAAGTTACCTATTGAACAAGCAAAGGCAGCTATTTTATATCCACCAAATGGTTTGAATTGTCTAATCACTGGAGCAACTGGGTCGGGTAAATCATTTTTTGCTAAAGCTATGTTTGAATATGCAAAAGAAAATCAAGTGATTGATGATGAAAAAAAATTAGTCGTCTTTAATTGTGCAGATTATGCCCATAATTCAGAGTTATTGATGAGTCATTTGTTTGGGTATGTTGAAGGAGCGTTTACTGGAGCTAATAAGAATAAAGATGGTTTAATTCAAGAGGCTAATGAAAGTATGCTCTTCTTAGATGAAATTCATCGATTGCCACCAGAAGGTCAAGAAATGATTTTTTATTTCATGGATCATGGCTTATATAATCGCTTAGGTGAGACATTAAAAAATCAAAAGGCAAATGTCCGTATTATTTGTGCAACAACGGAGGATCCGTCATCTGCTTTATTAAATACATTTGTCCGTAGAATTCCAATTAATATTAAACTACCGAGTTTTGAAGAACGTACACCACGTGAAAAAGTTGATTTAGCGGTGCAAATGTTTGGAATAGAAGCACAGCGTATTGGTAAAAATATTTCTTTAACATCGGATGTGATGAAATCATTGATTGGGAGTGTGACATTTGGTAATGTGGGACAATTAAAATCTAATGTCCAATTAATTTGTGCACGATCATTCCTTAATAATGTTGAAAATAATGAATTATCGATTGATTTAGAACAGTTGCCTTTAGAAGTAAAAAGAGGCTTATCAGAAATTGCCAATAATCGTCAATTATCAGCTGAGTTAACACAATTACTATCTGCTAATATGATTATTTCTCCTAATAGCGAAGTGATTAATAGTCCGTTGGTAGATACCTATGATCTTCCTTACGATTTGTATGAAGTAATTGGTGAGAAAACTAAAATGCTTCAAGGTGTAGGGGTTTCTCATGAGAAAATTAAAGAAACGATTATGTCAGAAATTAATATGCATTTATCTTCTTTTTATCAAAATCATGGGTTGATACCTGAATCGAGTGACCATTTAGTTGAACTAGTCGATCCAGAATTGGTCGAGTTAACTAAGGAAATTCATCAGATTGCTTCTACCGAGTTAGAATATCCTTTTCAAATTAATTTTATCTACGCGTTAAGTTTGCATATTAGTGCTTACTTAAGAAGAGCAAGTGAAGGACAAGAAGGCGAAACGCTAGAAAGTAATGATGGCATTCGTGAGTTAGTGACTAAACATCCAAAAGAATACCAAGTTGCGCTAACTATTAGAGAGCTAATAGCTAACAAGTACCAGATGACCTTACCTTCAGATGAAATTGATTACTTGACGCTATTGATTGTCTCCTTAAAAGAAAATTATCATGGCGGTAAAATTGGTATTATTGTGGCAGCGCACGGGGATTCAACGGCTTCTAGTATGGTACAAGTAGCCAAACAATTATTTGGAAACCATAATATTGCTGCAGTCGATATGCCACTAGATATGGCGCCTAAAAAAGCCTATCAAAAAATTATCGAGGTTGCTTCAACAATTCAATATAGTAGTGGCTTAATTTTGTTAGTAGATATGGGGTCATTATTAACATTTGGAGAAGAACTTTCTGAAGAGTTAAATGTCCAAGTTAAAACCCTTGATATGGTGACCACATCACTAGTATTAGAGACTGCTAGAAAAACTGATTTATTAGATACTGATTTAGAATCATTGTATCAAGCCTTGTTACGTTTTAATGGATATGGTCAAAAACCAGCAGAACAACGTGTAAATAATATTCAAAGAACTTCGGATAAGTTAGGGCCAACATCAAAGGCCATAATAGCGATATGTGCCTCAGGAAAAGGTGCAGCCGAGCGAATGAAAGCTTTAATTTTGGAAAATCTTGAAGATGTTGAGACGCAAAATTTATCAGTTATTCCTATTTCTGTGTTAAACATGAAAGAACGAATTAAAGAAATACAAAAAGAATACCAATTATTGGCGATTACAGGAATTGTTGATCCTAAAATAAACGTTCCATTTTATTCACTGGATGCTTTACTAACAGGAAAAGCAATTCATTCCATTCGTGAATTGCTTGTAAATGACACACTAACGAATGAAAATCAGCCATTAACCAAAGAACAAACCCAACAACTGTGTTTGGATTATTTATCTGACTATTATACGTTTATTAATCCTCATAAAGTGTTGCCTATTTTTTGGGACTTTACAGAAAAAGTATGCGAAAAAATCCTTAGACAACCTGTAACTGAGTATTTATCGTTTATCAATGTGATTTCTCATTTAGCTGGAACTTTAGAAAGAGGCATAAGAAATGAGTTCCTTAGTGTTGATGACACACTATTAAGCGAAGCGAAAGAAACAAAATTATTTCAAATCATAGAATTTGAAGTGAAAGAAATCGAACAGACCTTTAATGTAGTAATTAGTGAAGAAGAAGTGTTTTATATATTTGAAAACATTAAAAACACACTAAGTATTGAGCTTGAAACACTTTAATCACCAACACACAAAAACGACACACTTTTTTAAGTGTGTCGTTTTTTTTATTGCTGAGTAGAGAATACTTTATCTATAGGTTTTGTAGATAACACAGAAAAGTTGGCACGTAAATTGCTTTACTATAAGAGTGTATGAATTAATTTGATTTTATTTTTGTCAGCAAAGGACGAGAAAAATGGATATTCAATTTGTAAGAATCGATGATCGATTGATTCATGGTCAAGTAGCGACGGTTTGGGTGAAAAAATTTAATATTGAACGCATTTTAGTTGTGGCTGAAGAAGTGACCAAAAATCCTGTTAGAAAAGTGATGCTTGAACAAGCAGCACCTCCAGGGGTTTATGTGAACGTTATTACGCCTGCTAAATTGATAGATATTTATTTTGATCCGTTGTTTTTTTCTTCTAAAGTCATGTTACTCTTTACCAATCCACAAGAAGTTGTGTGCGCAGTAAAGAAAGGCGTGGTGTTTCCATCTGTTAATATAGGTGGGATGAGTTTTTCTCAAGGGAAAAAAATGTTAACCAATGCGGTTGCTGTTAATGAAGAAGATATTCGTTCCTTTGAATATCTTACGACCAAAGGAATTGAACTTGAAGTTCGTAAAGTTTTTTCTGATTCTAAGTTACAATTAATGGATTTAATTAGTAAAAAGAAATTATTTTAATTTTTTTCAAATTAGTTCAAACGCCACAAGAAATATTTATACATTTGTAGACAAATGATTAGGAGGGAGAAAACAGATGGTAGGAATTATTTTGGCAAGTCATGGTGAATTTGCACAAGGTATTTTACAATCAGGTTCAATGATTTTTGGTGAACAACAAAACGTTGCAGCTGTGACGTTAATGCCAAGTGAAGGTCCTGATGACGTTAGAGCTAAAATGGAAGAAGCGATTGCATCTTTTGATGATAGCGAGAGCATTCTATTTTTAGTTGACTTATGGGGAGGCACTCCATTTAACCAAGCAAACCATTTATTAGCTGGTAAAGAGGATAAATGGGCAATCGTTAGTGGGTTAAACTTACCAATGGTGATTGAAGCTTATGCATCACGTTTCTCAATGGAATCAGCTCACGAAATCGCAACACAAATTGTTGGCGTTGCTAAAGATGGTGTGAAAGCTAAACCTGAAGAATTAGAACCAGTATCTGAAACTGCAACAGCTGTAGAAGCTGCTCCTCAAGGGGCTATTCCAGAAGGAACAGTTTTAGGAAATGGTGAAATTGATTACGTATTAGCACGTATCGATTCTCGTTTATTACATGGACAAGTTGCAACGGCATGGACAAAAGCAACTGGCCCAAATCGTATTATCGTTGTTTCAGATTCAGTATCTAAAGACGATTTACGTAAAAAATTAATTGAACAAGCAGCACCTCCAGGTGTAAAAGCAAACGTTATTCCAATCAATAAAATGATTGAAGTTGCTAAAGATCCTCGTTTTGGTGCTACAAAAGCATTACTATTATTCGAAAACCCTGAAGACGTATTAAAAGCAGTTGAAGGCGGCGTAGACATTAAAGAAGTTAACGTTGGTTCAATGGCTCATTCAGTTGGTAAAGTAGTAGTAAACAAAGTATTATCTATGAACAACGAAGACGTTGAATCATTTGAAAAATTAGCGGCTAAAGGCGTTAAATTTGATGTACGTAAAGTACCAAATGACTCACGTGCAAGCATGGATGATTTAATTAAAAAAGCTAAAAATGAATTAGCAAACGCATAAAAATATTTAACACAATAGGAGGCTTATCATGAGTGTATTATCAATGATTTTAGTTGTATTAGTTGCCTTTCTAGCTGGTATGGAAGGAATTTTAGATGAGTTCCAATTCCATCAACCGTTAGTAGCATGTACGTTAATCGGTTTAGTAACAGGCAATTTAGAAGCAGGTATTGTTCTAGGTGGAACATTACAAATGATCGCGTTAGGTTGGGCTAACATTGGGGCAGCAGTAGCACCCGATGCAGCGTTAGCATCTGTAGCGTCAGCAATTATTTTAGTATTAGGTGGACAAGGCGTTAAAGGTGTTCCTGCAGCGATTGCTGTTGCGATTCCTTTAGCTGTTGCAGGTTTATTCTTAACAATGATCGTTCGTACATTAGCTGTTCCTATCGTTCATATGATGGATAAAGCAGCTGAAGAAGGAAACATGAGAAAAATTGAATTATGGCACATGGTTGCTGTAGCAATGCAAGGTGTTCGTATTGCTATTCCAGCGGCAGCGTTATTATTCATCCCAGCAACAACTGTTCAAGGTTTCTTAGAGTCAATGCCAGCTTGGTTAACAGATGGTATGGCTATCGGTGGTGGTATGGTAGTAGCAGTAGGTTACGCATTAGTAATCAACATGATGGCAACTAAAGAAACATGGCCATTCTTTGCTATCGGATTTGTGGTAGCAGCTTTATCAGAAATCACTTTAATCGGTTTAGGTGTATTAGGTGTTGCATTAGCATTAATCTACTTACACTTATCTAAAACAGGTGGTTCTTCAAACAACAACGGTGGCAGCAACACTGGTGATCCACTAGGCGATATCTTAAACGACTATTAAACCTTGAAGGAGGACAAAACAAATGGCAGAAAAAATTCAATTAAGTAAAAAAGATCGATTAGCTGTTGCATGGCGTTCTACATTCATTCAAGGTTCTTGGAACTATGAACGTATGCAAAATGGTGGTTGGGTTTACTCAATGATCCCAGCAATCAAAAAATTATACACAAACAAAGAAGATCAAAAAGCGGCATTAAAACGTCACTTAGAATTCTTTAATACACATCCATATATCGCATCTCCAATCTTAGGTGTAACATTAGCCTTAGAAGAAGAACGTGCAAACGGAGCTGACGTTGATGACGTAGCTATCCAAGGGGTTAAGGTTGGTATGATGGGACCTTTAGCTGGTATTGGTGATCCAGTCTTCTGGTTTACAGTACGTCCTATGTTAGGTGCTTTAGGAGCGTCACTTGCAATGGGTGGTAACATCTTAGGACCTATTCTTTTCTTCGTCTTATGGAACTTAATTCGTTGGGCATTCATGTGGTATACACAAGAATTTGGTTACAAAGCAGGTAGCAAAATCACTGAAGATTTATCAGGTGGTTTATTACAAGATGTAACAAAAGGTGCGTCAATCTTAGGGATGTTCGTACTGGCAGCGTTAGTACAACGTTGGGTTTCTATTCAATTCCAACCAGTTGTTTCTAAAGTTAAATTAGACCAAGGTGCTTATATCGAGTGGGATAAATTACCTTCTGGAGCAGAAGGTATGAAAGCTGCGTTTGAACAAGTAAACAGTGGTTTATCATTATCAGCTGAAAAAGTTACAACATTACAACAAAACTTGGATCAATTAATTCCAGGTTTAGCACCATTATTATTAACATTATTCTGTATGTGGTTATTGAAGAAAAAAGTATCTCCAATCGTAATTATCTTAGGATTGTTCGTAGTAGGTATTTTAGGACACGTAGTAGGATTACTATAATAATTAGTAAAAAGCTCGAGAGTTTCTCGAGCTTTTTTTAATAAATAGACTATGCTACAATGATGAAAATGAACAAATAGAATCGAGGCAAGATCATGGTACAATCACTTAATACAAAAGTTGACTTAGTCACAGACGCAACGGCTTATACCGGGTTAACCGATTATGGCAAAATTATGATTGGGGATAAAGGATTTGAATTTTATCATGACCGAGATGTGAGTAAATTTATCCAAATCCCTTGGGAAGAAGTGGACTATGTCGCGGCTTCTGTCATGTTTAAAGGTAAGTGGATTCCGCGTTATGCCATCCAAACGAAAAAGAATGGGATGTATACCTTCTCATCTAAACATCCTAAAAAAGCATTACGTGCGATGAATGTTTATATTCCAGCGGATCGCATGGTTCATTCATTAAGTTTTATGGATGTTCTAAAGCGTGGACTAAAGAATACCTTTAAAAAGAAAAAATAGAGAATACACTTCAGCTAAAAGAGTTGGAGTGTTTTATTTTTATCAAAAAGCTAGACAAGAATGGTTTTATTATGGGCTTTTTTTTGATATAATAGCATTGATATAGTTTCTAGAAAGAAGGTCATAATATGATTCATCGTATAAATAAGCTTAGAAACAAAATGAAAGAAGCAAACTTAGACGCTTTTCTTGTCACAAGTTCGTATAATTTAAGATATGTTTCAGGATTTACTGGCACTTCTGGTTTAGCGGTTATCACGTTAGATAATGCCTACTTTGTAACGGACTTCCGTTATACTGAACAAGCAAGCACGCAATGCGAAGGTTACACGATTGTTCAACATAGCGGTCCTATTTATGATGAAGTAGAAAATATTGTCAAAAAAGAAAACCTATCAAACATGGCATTTGAAGAAGTTCATATGTCTTACTTTACACATGACGTTGTTTCAGAACTTTTATCATGTGATATGGTGCCTGTTCAAGGGATGATAGAAGAGCTACGTGAAGTTAAAGAAAGTTCAGAAATCGAAATTGTGAAGGCTGCCTGTGGTATTGCAGATAAAGCCTATGCGCATATTCTTGATTATATCAAACCTGGTATGAGTGAAATTCAAGTAGCCAATGAAGTGGATTTCTTTATGCGTTCATTAGGCGCTACAAGTGTGTCATTTGAAACGATTGTAGCTAGCGGAGTTCGTTCAGCAATGCCTCACGGTGTGGCAAGTAATAAAATAATTGAGCAAGGTGACTTGATTACTTTAGATTTTGGATGTTATTATGAAGGGTACGTTTCAGATATGACCCGTACGTTTGCCATTGGTGACCCAGGTCAACAATTAAAAGATATTCATCAAATGGTTCTAGACGCTCAATTAATGGTTACAGCAGCAGCCAAACCAGGTATGACAGGCGTTCAATTAGATGCAGTGGCACGTGATTACTTCGCTACTAAAGGAGTCGCAGAAGCATTCGGTCACTCAACAGGTCATGGTATTGGTCTAGAAATTCATGAAGGTCCAAACGTTTCTCGTTTGGCTGAAAAAGCTTTTGTTCCAGGCAACATTATTTCGAATGAACCAGGATTGTACTTCCCAGGTATTGGTGGCGTACGTATCGAAGATGATCTTTTAGTAACAGAAACAGGCGTTGAAATATTAACCCATTCACCAAGAGAGTTAATTATTTTATAAGATGCTTTAGTATAATTTAGGAGGAAAACAATGATTTCAGTAAACGATTTAAAAACAGGTTTAACTGTAGAAGTAGATGGAGGCATTTGGCGTGTAATGGATTTCCAACACGTGAAACCTGGTAAAGGAGCAGCCTTTGTTCGTACCAAATTAAAAAATCTACGTACCGGTAGTGTTCAAGAAAAAACTTTCCGTGGTGGAGAAAAAATTGCTAAAGCGCAAATCGACAATCGTAAAATGCAATATCTATATGAGTCAGGTGATAGCCATGTCTTCATGGATACTGAAAACTATGAACAAATCGAATTACCAACAGAAGTCATCAAAGATGAATTGAACTATTTATTAGAAAACAGCATGTGTAACATTATCATGTATGGTAATGAAACAATCGGTGTTGACTTACCAAATACAGTTGTTTTAGAAGTAAAAGAAACTGAACCAGGTATCAAAGGAGATACTGCTTCAGGTGGTTCAAAACCTGCTGTGATGGAAACTGGCTTAGTTGTAAACGTGCCATTCTTTGTTAACGCTGGTGATAAATTAGTGGTTAACACTGTCGATGGTTCATATACTTCACGTGCTTAATACGTATCAACTGAAAGGGGATCAGTAACATGGGACAAAATACGGATTTAATTTTAGAAAACCTAAATGAAAATACAGGTGGGGATATTGTTATTGCACCTGAAGTTTTAGAAGTGATTATCGGTATTGCCGCAGCTAAAGTTGAAGGCGTTCAAGGAATGCGTGGCAATTTAGCAGCAAATGTTACCTCACTTTTAGGAAAAGAATCACATCGTAAAGGTGTAACGTTAAATGTTTTAGATGAAGGAATCTCAGTAGACTTATATTGCTATTTAGCCTATGGTGTTTCAGTTCCTAAAGTAGCCCTACAGCTACAAGAAATTGTGAAACAACAAGTGTTAAATATGACGGATATTGAATTGTTAGAAGTCAATGTTCACGTTGTGGGATTAGTCACTGAAAAATTAGCGACACCATCATTAGAAGAATTACTAAGTATGGAAGAAGAAGAGGAGGAATAGTGTGGAGTTAACTCGTCGTCAAATCAGAGAGAAAGCTCTTCAAGCGCTATATCCATTTGATTTTCAACAAGAAATTACCAAAGAAGATGCTATTAGTTATGCTTTAGAAATCGGGAATCAATCATTATTTGATGAAGAGACAGGTATGTTTATTCCGGAATATCTAGATCAATTAGTATCAGGTGTCATTGAGCATCAAGCGGAAATTGATCGTAAAATTGAAGAACATTTAAAGGGATGGAATATCGCTCGTGTAGCTAAAACAGATTTAATTATTATGCGAATTGCTATTTATGAAATGTTAAACGAAGAAACACCAAGTCGTGTAGCATTAAATGAAGCAATTGAACTTGCTAAAATGTATTGTGATCACAAATCACCTAAATTCGTTAATGGTGTATTATCAAACGTGATGAACCAATTAGATAGTGAAAAAGAATAGTTAGATTGAAACGCCGTTTATTCGGCATTAAGGAGCTATGACAAATTATTGTCATAGCTCCTTTTTTGTATACGACGATATATTATGAAGAAATGTCATAAAACAGATGCTTTTCAGAAAGTATTTGTCGACAAATAGTAAAAACGGTGTTAAATTAGAAGATGTTTGATTTTTATGTTAAGGCCGAAAAAGAAACAGATGATTGATGAGAAACAACAAATGTTTCGTCGCTTTCCATTGTAGGATGCTCAATGATTTTATGGTAAAATAAGACATAGTGAATGAGGAAATACCATATGATTAATTAAGTGAATGTGGGTGGAGAGGATTATGACACAACAATATTTGTCAGTAACAGCCTTAACGAGATATATAAAATATAAATTTGAACAAGATCCTTATTTAGAAAGAGTTTTTTTAACAGGAGAGTTGTCTAACTTTAGAGCTAGACCGAATGCCCATCAATATTTTTCAATCAAAGATGCAAATGCGAAGATATCAGCCGTTATGTTTAAAGGTGCCTATGCAAAATTAAAATTTGAGCCTAAAGAAGGTATGAAGGTTTTAGTTATTGGTCGGATCACGCTTTATGAAGCGACGGGTCAATATCAAATAACTATTGAACATATGGAACCAGATGGTGTAGGGGCTTTGTACCAAGCGTTTGAGGAGATGAAAGAAAAATTATCTAAAGAAGGATTATTTAATGCGCCTAAAAAGCCTTTAGTTAAGTTTCCTAAACGAATTGCCGTTATTACTAGTCCAAGTGGAGCTGTTATACGTGATATTATGACGACAGTGAAGCGTCGTTACCCTATTGCTGAATTGGTTATTTTTCCAACGTTAGTTCAAGGGACAAAGGCTGCACAAAATATTGTAGCGAATATTCAAAAAGCCGATGACATCGGCAATTTTGATACCATGATTGTGGCACGTGGGGGCGGTTCAATTGAAGATTTGTGGCCGTTCAATGAAGAAATCGTGGCACGAGCCATTTTTGCGGCTAAGACGCCGATTATTTCTTCAGTCGGTCATGAAACAGATATCACCATTGCAGATTTTGTAGCAGATGTTAGAGCGGCAACACCAACAGCAGCTGCAGAATTATCGGTTCCTAATTTGACCGATGAATTGTTAAAAATCCGAGAAAAAGAACATCAATTAATGAAAGCATTTCGTACTTTATTACGTCATAAAAAAGAACGATTGCATAAATCTCAGGATTCGTATATTTTCAGACAACCACAACGTTTGTATGAAAGTTTAGAAATAAAACTAGATAGTATTAGTCAGCGATTTAATCAACAAATGACCGCGACGATACAAAAGCAAGAACAGCAACTATCGGAATTAACGCAGCGTTTGCAATTAGTAAATCCAAGTCAAGAAGTTGAACAATCACAGCAACAGTTGAACTTTTTAAAAGAGCGATTGATGCGTAGCATGATACTCAAACTTGATAAAAGCAAAATGGAATTAGCTAAAGGAATGCAAGCACTGGATATGTTAAGTCCATTAAATATTATGAAACGTGGGTATGGATATGTCACTGATGAGTCAGGGATCATTCATTCAGCCCAACAACTAAGTGAACATCAAGAGATTACCATTAACTTTACGGATGGTAAAGCACTGGCAGAAGTCAAATCAATAGAGTATATAAAGGAGTAGAAAATGGCAACAAAAAAAGCAGAGCCTACATTTGAAGAGGCGTTAAATCAATTAGAAGTAATCGTTAGAGAACTTGAGCAAGGGGATATTCCTTTAGAACAAGCATTAGGAAGCTTTAAAGAAGGCATTGGTTTGAGTCAATATTGTCAAAAGAAATTAGCAGATGCTGAAGAGATGTTAACTAAGATTATGAATGAAGAAGGTCAAGAAGTAGTGTTTCAAGAGAGTGAGAGCTTAAATGCCTAAGACCTTTGCAAACTTTTCAGTTAATCATTTACCTAAAGTAGAAGAGATGATGTTAGGTTTTGTAAGAAAATATGCAGAAGAAGCAACGTTAGCACAAGCGATGACTTATTCACTAGAAGCTGGTGGCAAAAGAATACGTCCGATGTTATTACTTGCTACTCTTGATATGTTGAAGCAACCGATTGAAGACGCCCATTATCAAGTGGCTGGTGCCTTAGAAATGATTCATACGTATTCCTTGATTCATGATGATTTACCTGCCATGGATAATGATGACTTACGCCGAGGGAAACCAACTAACCATAAAGTTTACGGCGAAGGAATGGCTATTTTGGCAGGTGACGGGCTATTAACGGAAGCTTTTCATTTAGTTACACAAGCAAACATCGAACCAGACGTGAAAGTCGCAATCATGCAAGAACTAGCACTTCATGCTGGTTCAGCTGGAATGATTGGTGGACAAGTGGGTGACATTGAAGCGGAGAACCAAGAGATTACATTGGATCATTTAGCTTCTATTCATCGTCGTAAAACAGGTGCGTTGATTATGTTTGCTGTTAATAGTGCCGCTTTACTAGCACAAGCTGATGAAGCAACCAGGCGTCACCTATCTCACTATGCTGAACAATTTGGCATTGCCTTCCAAATCAAAGATGATATTTTAGATGTTATTGGGGATGAAGCAGTTATAGGGAAAAAAGTCGGCTCAGATGAAGCGTTGAATAAAAGTACCTATACATCGATTCTAGGCATGGAAGCAGCGAAAGAAAAATTAAATGAACATATTCATGATGCGCTTGCCTCACTAGAAGCAATCAAGGTAAATCAACCAGAAGTGGATACAGCGCTTTTAGTCGAACTAATAAATAAATTAAGGTGAAAACATGAAAAAAGAACGAGTAGATGTCTTGGTCGTCAATCAAGGTCTTGCTGAAACACGTGAACAAGCAAAACGTTTAGTAATGGCCGGCATGGTTTATGACCAAAACAATGAACGCATGGACAAACCAGGGGTGAAAATTCCTGAAATAACTGAATTACAATTAAAAGGGAAAGGCTTACGCTATGTTTCGCGTGGTGGCCTTAAATTAGAAAAAGCAATTGAAGTATTTGATATGGACTTTAATGACAAAACAGTGTTAGATATTGGTGCTTCAACAGGTGGATTTACCGATGTAGCCTTACAAAATGGGGCGAAATTAAGTTATGCTTTAGATGTGGGACACAATCAATTAGCATGGAAATTACGTCAAGACGAACGTGTTGTTGTAATGGAAAAAACTAACTTCCGCTATTCTAAGCCAGAAGATTTTGAACAAGGCTTACCAGAAATTGCAACGATTGATGTGTCGTTTATTTCATTAAAATTAATTTTGCCAGTCTTAAAAACGATCATTCAACCCAACGGTCATGTAATGGCACTTGTTAAGCCACAATTTGAAGCAGGGCGTGAATTAGTAGGGAAAAACGGTATTGTCCGTGACCCAGATGTCCATCAAATGGTTCTATACGAGATGACATATTTCATGCAAGAAGAAGGCTTCCAAGTTGAAGCGATGAACTACTCACCAATCAAAGGTGGCGAAGGAAACATTGAATTTATTGTTTACTTAAAAGCAGTTGATGAAGTGGATAAAAAAGATAGCTTAGCGTTAGAAACGTGGGTGAAACAAATCGTTGATGAGGCACATCACTCACTATAGAGAATAGATAGCTAAAGTAGGTGGATGAATGTTAGAAGAACTAGTCATTAAAAATTTTGCGATTATTTCAGATTTACGATTGTCTTTTGAAAAAGGTATGACGGTCTTAACGGGCGAAACAGGGGCTGGAAAATCGATTATTATTGACGCTGTTGGGTTATTAGTTGGTGGACGTGGTTCTGCCGATTTTATTCGACACGCAGAAGAAAAATCGGTTTTAGAAGGTCAGTTTTTTGTGAATGAACGTGTTTTACCAGATGTTAAGGAAGCACTTGAACAATTAGGGATTGAGATGGACGATCAAACCGTTATTATTTCGAGAACTATTTTTAGAAGTGGTAAAAACATTTGCCGAGTGAATAATCAGCTAGTGAATACAACGGCGCTAAAACAGATTGGTCAATTTTTAGTAGATATTCATGGTCAACATGAGCATCAGTCGCTTATGAATTCGGAGCGTCATATCGGTTATTTGGATCAATTTGCCATACAAGAGATTCATCCTATATTGATGGAGTATCAAGAAGTGTTTCACCAACAACAGACGTTATCTCGTCAAATTCGTCAATTAGAAACAAATGAAAAAGAATTTGTTCAACGAATGGACATGTTGAATTTTCAACGTGAGGAAATTGAAACGGCTGAAATTAGTGTAGGGGAAGAACAGAAACTTCTAGAAGAACGTCAAATGTTAGTCAATCATCAAAAAATTACCGATGCCTTAAATATGAGCTACCAGTTTATTCAAAATGATGAGATGAATAGCTTATCTAATATTGGTCAAGCCATGTCTGAACTTGAAACGATTAGTGATTTGACCGAAGATTTCAAAACGTTGTATGACGAAGTCGCTTCTAGTTATTATCAATTAGAAGAAGCTGCGCGTACGATTCAAAGTGAATTAAGTGGCATGGAGATGGATGAGAAACGATTAAATCATGTAGAAGAACGCTTGAATACTATTCGCCAAATGAAGCGTAAATATGGTGATTCTGAAGAAAGTATTTTAGAACACTATGATAACGTGGTAAAAGAATTAGAAGAGTCAATGTTTAGCGGAGCAAAACAAGAACGTCTCGAGCAAGAACTAGCTGAAGCAACGGCTAATGTACAAGTGTTATCGCATCAATTGACAACGATTAGAACAGCCAAGGCAACGATTCTTGAAGAGGCAATTGTGTCACAGTTAAAAGATTTATACTTAGACAAAACTATTTTTAACGTCGTGGTAGAACCTGTAAAACCGTATGAATTGGGAAGTGACTTGGTGACCTTCTATATTAGTACAAACCCTGGAGAAGAACCTAAGCCATTAACAAAAGTTGCTTCAGGTGGTGAGTTATCACGTGTCATGTTAGGAATGAAGAGTATTTTCTCTGAATCTCAGGGAATTACGAGTATTATTTTTGATGAGGTAGACACAGGGGTGAGTGGTCGAGTTGCGCAAGCAATTGCTAATAAGATTCATCAAATTGCAACGGACTCACAAGTATTATGTATTACCCATTTACCTCAAGTAGCTGCTTCAGCGGATCATCATTATTTCATTGAGAAACATATCGTCGATGAACGTACGCAAACAACGGTCTATCCATTATCGAAAGAGCAACGTGTTGATGAAGTGGCAAGAATGTTGGCCGGTGAAGTGATCACAGACTTGTCTAAACAACATGCGAAAGAGTTATTAAATTTATCGACAAAGTAATGAAGCTATATACGTACAAAAACAGGTTGCCTTACTTGGCAACCTGTTTATTTTATTCGCCGAAATAACCGCATTCGTCAATTTCTAATAAATGTAAAATCATAGAAGAAGTTTCTTCGATGGAACGATTGGCAACATTGATTACAATACAGCCAATCATGTCGTATAATTTTTGGGCATAGTCTAGTTCTTGATTAATGTTATTAATATCAGAATAAGCAGTATCAGGATCTAATCCGTAAGCAATCATTCGTTGTTGTCTAATTTTGTTAAGAATACTTGGATCATTTGTTAGACCAACGATTTTTTTAGGATCGACTTGCCAAATTTCTTTTGGTAAGGTTGATTGCGGGACAATCGGTAAGTTAGCGACTTTAATATTTTTATTGGCTAAGAACAAGCTTAGTGGTGTTTTCGATGTTCTAGAGACACCTAACAAGACAATATCTGCTTCTAGGAAGCCTTTAGGGTCTTTGCCGTCATCATAGGTTACGGCAAATTCCATTGCATCCATGCGCTTGAAATATTCTTTGTTTAACGTATGGGCAGCGCCAATTAATTTGGTCGGATTGACGTGTGTTCGCTGTTGAATTTCGCTAACGAGTGGCGAAAGAATATCCAAACAAAATAGTTTATTTTCTTTACAAAAATCATTAACATAGGCAATAAATTCATCAGTAATTAACGTATGGATCACCATCGCGTTTTGTTTTTTAGCATTGGCTAAAATCTCAGTTAAATCACTAAATTCAGTGATAAAAATATTTTTAACGAGATTAAATTCAACGTCTCCGTACTGTGCAGTGGCAGCATTGGCTAGGTTAGAAGCAGTCTCACCTGCGCTATCGGAAATGATATAAATCGATTGTTTTTGTATTGACATTAGAACAGTTCCCTTCTTGCATTTGGATTCATCTTATTATAGCATAGATGTAGTAGGGAAAAGGAAGGTTGCTTTATGAAAGAAAAAAAGATTGAAAAAGCGTTAGAAATCATGAAAAAAGCGGGTTTCAAATACACAGAACGTCGTCAAGCCATGTTGGTTTTTTTAGAGACGCAAAATAAGTATTTATCTGCTAAAGATGTATATGAATACATGAACGATGGTTATGAAGGCATTAGTTACGACACTATTTACCGTAACTTAAAAGACTTTACAGATCTTCACATATTGGAAGAAACCGAATTTGAAGGGGAAAAAAGATTTAGATTCCATTGTAATCCTGACGGTCATCATCACCACCATCACCATTTCATTTGTACGAGCTGTGGCGCTACACAAGCAATTGATATGTGTCCGATGGATTTCTTTAAAGAACAACTAGTCGGTGCGCAAATTCAAGGACATCGCTTTGAAATCTTTGGCAAATGTGCGGAATGTACGAATAAATTACAAGATATTCAATAATATTGTTGACGTTAAAACACCATTTCGCTATAATAGTTAAAGGACAGTTTTTATTAGTCATTAATGAAAAACGGTTACTTTTTAAGCTCGGAGGGAGGGGAATTAAATGTCAAAAACAGTAGTTAAGAAAAATGAAAGCCTTGATGATGCTCTTCGTCGCTTCAAACGTTCCGTTTCTAAAACAGGTACTTTGCAAGAATACCGTAAACGTGAATTTTACGAAAAACCAAGTGTTAAACGTAAGAAAAAATCTGAAGCAGCTAGAAAACGTAAGAAGTTTTAATCTTCTGATTGGAGCTGATAAAGTATGTCTCTATTAGACAACTTAAATCAAGATATTAAAGTGGCAATGAAAGCGAAAGATCGCGATAAGTTGACTACATTAAGAATGATTAAGTCATCATTACAAAACGAACAAATCAAAGAAGGTCGCGAGTTAACGCCCGATGAGGAGTTAACAGTTTTAGCGCGTGAAGCGAAACAACGTCGTGATTCGATTGAAGAGTTCGGCCAAGCAGATCGTCAAGATTTGGTTGATAAAGTAACTGGTGAACTTAAGATAGTTGAAGCTTATTTACCTCAACAATTAACTGAGGAAGAGATTCGTGCGATTGTTTTAGAAGCGATTAACGCAACAGGAGCAACGTCAAAAGCGGATTTTGGAAAAGTTATGGGGGCAGTAATGCCTAAAGTGAAAGGTAAAGCTGACGGTAACCTAGTTAATAGTACTGTCAAAGCCTTATTAAACTAATATTAGAAACCAACTACTTCGGTGGTTGGTTTTTTGTTTACCTAAATAGTCGCTCTTCTAATCCCAACATGTTATGATGATAAAAAGAGAAAGGACTTGATAAACGATGTTAATACGACCAGTTACGCTGAATGATCGGGATGCTGTGGAACAATTGATACAGGACCATGTGAGTGAAGTAGGCTATGTAGAGACACGCTTTAATGAGGAACTTTTAAATGCAAGTGAAGATTTTTGGCCCAAAATCGACAAAGAGGGGTATGGTTTTTGGGTGGTAGAGAAAGGTCGTCAATTAGTTGGGATTGGTGGGTATCGTCCATTAGATGAAGACAACCGAGTCGTTGGAGAAATTCAACACCTATATGTCAAACCCAATAGACGAGGGCGAGGTATCGGGGCGAAGTTACTGTCCGTTATTATGCAAGATGCTTCGCAGCACTTTGAAACACTTTATATTGAGACGCATCATAAGTTAAACAAAGCCAATCGACTGTTTGAATACTTTGGCTTCACTCAAATCCCGTTTGCGATGGGTGCTCACTCGCCTTATGAGATGGATTGTTGGTATGTAAAGAATAGTAACGTCACACAATCGACACAATGAATCGTTATTCTAATAAGGAAACTAGCTGTTTTTTTGGCTAGTTTCTTTTTTATGTTTGCTATCTAAATTTGAGTTACGTATAATAGATGAAGCACTAACTAATGAGAGGATGAATGGATTTGCGTAATCCCATGATGCATAGACCTGTAGTCAAACAAGAAATTGTTGATTTTATGAGAACAAGACAAAAACAACTCACAGGTCCTTTAAGAGAAATACAACGAGTAGCTAATGAAAATGATGTGCCAATTATTCCACACGAAACAGTGGTTTTCTTACAGTTTTTATTAAAACAATTAAAACCTAAAGAAATATTAGAAATTGGCGCAGCGATTGGTTTTTCAAGTAGTTTGATGAGTGAGTATGTCGCAGAAGATGGACATGTGACGACGATTGATCGCTTTGATGTGATGATTCGTAAAGCGCGTGCTAATTACAAGGCGCTAGGATTAGAAGGTAAAATCACGTTATTAGAAGGAGATGCCAAAGATATTTTGCCAACCTTAGATAAGAAGTATGATTTTATCTTTATGGACAGCGCAAAGTCTAAATACATCGAGTTCTTACCGTATTTATTAGACTGTCTAGAAGTTGGTGGCGTGATTATGATTGATGATGTCTTACAAGCTGGGACTATCTTACAACCAATCGAAGAAATTCCCCGTAACCAACGCACGATCTATCGTAAGTTAAATCTATTGTTCGATACCGTATTGGAACATCCAGACTTAACAAGTAGCTTAATTCCATTAGGGGATGGCGTGTTGTTAATTACCAAAGATAAAGAAAATATCGACTTATAGAAAAGAAAGTAGCTGTGACAAAATTTGTCACAGCTACTTTTTTATGATTAAACTATTTTATCGCTATAATAGACGATAGCCCTCTCTAATAAAAGAGAAGGCTATCTAACTATTCAATATTCACTATTTAAGGTTGTTCCATACTATTACTAGTTTTGATTATTTCTCATTTAAACAATGCAATCCCTACCGACTATTACATCCTTGTAGCCCTAAAGCTACGCCAGTGTGAGTAAACTTCATTAAAATATATCAAAATGTTGCATAAGAAATATTTTTCGTATGTATATATAATATCAGTTAAATTAACAAATTACAAAGTTTCTTAAGATAATTAAGGTATTCTTAAGAAATTAATGTCAAATATCAGTCAAGAATAACATCGTATAATTTTGTATTTATATGTTTTTGAATAGATATTGACTCACAAGCGCAAGTACCGCAAAGACAAGTCCTAATAGACACACACCTGACCATTGGGCTGTATGCCACGCTAAAGTGCCAAGGAACGAACCTGTTGCGCCACCGATGAAGTAGAAGAACATAAAGACAGTGTTATTGCGACTACGAAATTCATTGCTTAGTCCTTGGACCACGGTTTGGTTAGAGACTTGCGCACTTTGTACGCCAAAGTCTAATAAAATCGTGCCAATCACTAGAAGGGCTAACTTGCTACCCGTTAACCACAGTAATATAAAGGATAAGACGACGCTAGTTGTGCCTAAATTAACGCCAAACATGGCACCTTTTTTATCCACAATACTTCCCATGAAGACTGACGCTAAAGCACCTACAACGCCTACAAGTCCCATATAACCAACTTCTTTTGAGCCTAGATGATACGTCTCACTACTCATATAAAAAATCAGCGTTGACCAAAAAATATTGAACGAGCCAAACATTAAAAAGCCGTTGATGGCACTTTTTTGCAATTTTTTTTGAGAGACAAATAGATGAGGCAGTGAGCGAATGAGTGCGAAATAACCTGTTGATTGATGCGGTTTATTGGTTGGGAAGCTTAAGTAGACTAAGACGATCAGCAGTAGACTTAAAACGACGCCAGATAAGTAAACAGCGCGCCAACCAAAGAGAGAACCGATAATCCCGCTATAAGTTCTTGAAAGCAAAATACCAACGAGCAATCCACCTGTTACAACACCTAACACTTTGCCTCGTTCTTTATCACTGGCTAATTCACCAGCAAAGGGAATAATGATTTGGGGGATAATAGCGGTAATCCCTATTAATAGCATCAGCGCTAACAGAAGTGGTGCCTGTTGTGTTTTGGCAATCAATAATTGCACGCATGATACCATAAGAAGCATGGTGATAATTAACTTCTTGCGAATTAATTTATCTCCTAAAGGAACGATAAATAACAGACCCAATGCGTACCCCATTTGGCTAAGCATCGGAGCCATCCCAATAGTTGCCCCTGCAATCTTTAAGTCATGGGCGATTAATTGCTCTAGCGGTTGAATATAATAAAGACAAGCAATTGAAATCCCACAAACAAGGGACATTAAAAAAGTGAGTTTTGTAGAAATTGATTGATTCATATAACCATCCTTTCTTGAGTATACCTATTTAGTATAGTCGTCAATAATTAAGATAGTCAATTTATATTTTCATTAGAAATTTTTGAGAGAGTATGGTGTGACTAGACACAAAAAAACGCTAGAAACAAAAAGTTTCTAGCGTTTATTAGCGTCACAGGAGGGATTCGAACCCCCGACCGTCCGCTTAGAAGGCGGATGCTCTATCCTGCTGAGCTACTGTGACATGTCTCAAGCAACAAACTTAATTATAGAGAACTTAGTTAATTATGTCAACCATTTTTAAATAAATATTTTTTTGAAATAATCTCAACAAATATCGTATGTATTATAGACAAGAAAACAAAAAAAGTATAAACTTACTATTATATAGGGAGAAGTGGAAACTTGTTATAGGGGTTATTACAAGGAGTGAAACGTTAACATGACTGTTGTAGAATCAAAAGTAGATCCGAGAATTTTGAAAACGAGAAAGAAATTAAAAGAGGCTTTTTTGGAGTTATTATCTAACAAAAACATTAATGAAATTAATGTGAAAGATTTAACAACAAAAGCATCGGTTACTAGAGGGACTTTTTATCTTCATTTTAAAGATAAGAGCGTCTTTACTGATGAAATGATGACGCAATTTATCGAGGACTTATTAACAGATTCATTGATTCAAGATGAGCACGGCATCTCAAAATTTTCACTAAATAACTTTTTGAATCATGTAGAAGCACAGCCAGAATTATTATTAACTTTGTTAAAAGATAAAGCAGCACTTGCTTATCGCTCGGAGTTTGAAGACAATTTATTCAGATGTATCAATGACTACCGTACTAAAATTAACGCTCCTGAACTAAGTGTTCCTAAGAGTGTGTTAATGAATTATCTAATGTATACATTTTTAGGTTATGTTGATGGTTGGTTAGGTGAAGGAAAGATGTACGCGACTCACTTTATGGCCACAACGTTAGGAAAGATTTTAGATTCAGAATTGATTCAAGAAGCAGATTTAACAGGGTTTTTCATTTATTAAGGATTTTATCAAGGAGGATGGGTTGACCATTCTCTTTTTTTTTGGTACAATTCTAATGTTGTAATTGTGGCACCACAACTACAACCGCACAGAGTAAGTTCTAAGACCATGGTCACTTATGATGGCGAGTCTAAGTAAATATAAGGAGGTGCTTACGAGCATGTACGCAATCGTTAAAACAGGTGGTAAACAATACAAAGTTGAAGTGGGTCAAGCAATCTACGTTGAAAAATTAGACGTTGAAGCTGGCGAAAAAGTTGTATTTGATGAAGTTGTCTTAGTTGGTGGAGAAACTACTAAAGTTGGAGCTCCAACAATTGCTGGCGCAACTGTTGAAGGAACTGTTGAAAAACAAGGAAAACAAAAGAAAGTTGTGACTTTCAAATACAAACCTAAAAAACACACTCACCGTAAACAAGGTCACCGTCAACCATACACTAAAGTGATGATCGACGCTATCAACGCTTAATTCATTGATAAGAGGTTAGCCTAATGATTAAAGGAACATTTAAACGAAATAAAGAGAATCAAGCAATTGAAGCTTTTGAAATTTCAGGTCATGCTGGATCAGGTCCATATGGCAGTGATATTGTGTGTGCGGCTGTGTCTGCCTTAACTTTTTCAACTGTAAATGGTATTGCGAAACTTAGCCAAGTGGAACCTTTAGTTGATATGGATAACGACAATGAAGGCTATTTGTATGTGACGCTAAAAGAAGATTTGTCGGATAAAGAACTTGAGATTTCTCAACTCTTATTAGAAAATCTTTTATTAGGTTTACAAGATATCCAAAATGAATATAATCAGTTTATGATGATTCAAGTTAATTAATACCACAGGAGGTGCATACTATGTTAACAATGAATTTACAATTCTTCGCCCACAAAAAAGGTGGTGGTTCTACAGCCAACGGACGTGATTCAGAATCAAAACGTCTTGGAGCTAAAAGAGCTGATGGACAAACTGTAACAGGTGGTTCTATCCTTTACCGTCAACGCGGAACTAAGATTTATCCTGGTGCTAACGTTGGACGTGGCGGAGACGATACTTTATACGCTAAAGTCGACGGAGTTGTACGCTTCGAACGCAAAGGACGCGACAAAAAACAAGTATCTGTATACCCAGTAGCTCAATAATTATTGAACTGACTAGCTCAATCCCTTATATATCAAGGGGTTGGGCTTTTTTTATAGTCAAATAGGCGACGCTTTCTTCTAAGAAGAAAACGTCGCCTATTGGTTATTTTTTGTTGTAAGTAAAGGTCTCTATGGCGTGTAGTAGTTGTTCTTTTACCTCATCTATAGCAAACGAGTGAATAACGGCTTGTTTGTTTAAGTGGATAAATTCTTCTTTGGTGAGGGATAATTCATCTTTCAAAAGACAATATTCTTTGGTAAGTGTCGTATTAGAGACGGTTTTGTTATCAGTATTTAGGCAAAAAACGACTTGATTACTTAGCCATTCTTTCAGTGGATAATCGTGGATATCTTTAATGGCTCTTGTTTGGATATTGCTAGTAGGACAACTTTCGATACAAATATTTTGTTCGGCACAATAACGTTGTGCTTGCACGTCCCCTTTTAAGGCAATCCCGTGCCCAATTCGTTTGGCGCCTGCTTCGATTGCTTGATATACGTTTGCTACACAGCCGCATTCCCCTGCATGAAGCGTTAATTGTACGGGATAATCGTTAGTTAAGACAGACAAAGTTTGTTGATACGTAGGAACGTAACCATCTAATTCTGGCCCGGCAAGATCAATTCCGACTATTTTAGTATGACGTGTCTCAAGGGCTAGTTTAAAATGTTCTTCTAAGTCAATAAGTTCTTCGTTTCTCATACCGCTGATTAATAAATTCCCTGTTATCGAGAATGCTTTTTCGGCTTTGGCAACGCCTTTAGCAACTGCTTCAACGACTTGTGTAATGCTTAGTCCTTTTTTGGTTGATAGGCTAGGGGCGAATCTGATTTCGATATAGAGAATACCATCTTGTGCGGCTTGTTCCATCACGTCAAATGCAGCGGTTTCTAGTGCTAATTCGGTTTGCAAGTAGGGAAGTACGTAATCAAAACTTTTTAAATAATCGACAAGGTGCTCACAACTTGTGGGAGCTTGCATTTTTTGTGTGATGACTAATAGGTCATCTTCAATGGGTAGTTGGTCTTGTCGCGCGATTTGTTGAAGCGTTTTGGGGCGAATAGAGCCGTCTAAATGACAATGTAGCTCGGCTTTAGGAAACTGGTGGATATAATCATTCGTAAACATCAAGATTCCTCCTCAAACGTTGTATGATAAAAATAGTTAATCCTCATTCTAACAGAAAAAGGAAGAATGTCTATGTAAAAAGTCGAGTTAGCTTTAATAAATCTTTAATGGTTATCAGTGGGGATAATGGTATAATATTGAGGATAGAGAGGTGGTTTTAGATTGGAGAAATTAAAAAATATAAATTGGCGTAGTATAAAGAATGAGTCATGGGTTACGATGTTGTTTTTAGCGATTCAAATCATGGTGTTTCTTGTGATGACATTTGTTGGCATGTTTAGAGGGTTAGGATTGAATGGGACACAACATGTGGGGATGCTATATGAATTTGGCGCGTTAAATGCGCATAGCATTATTTTATATCATGAATATTGGCGCTTTTTAACGCCGATTTTTATTCATATTGGGCTTACACATTTACTGTTTAATTCTGTTTTCTTATATTTTGCAGGTCGCGATTTAGAAGGCATTATGGGTCATTGGCGCTTCTTTTGTTTCTACTTATTAGCCGGAATCGGTGGGAATGTGTTTAGTTTTGCTTTTGCCAGTCCAGGTTCAATTTCTGCTGGAGCGAGTACGTCCTTGTTTGGTATATTTGGTGCCTTTATCGCGTTAGGTCGTATTTTCCCACATAATCCTAAAATTCAATACATGGCAAAAAATATGCTGACGTTAGCAGGTATTAATTTATTGTTTAATATGTTTGCAAGTAATATTGATATGTTGGGACATATTGGAGGCTTAATTAGTGGGTTATTGTTAGGTTTTGTTTTTTCAGCACCTAAGTTATTAACTAATCGCTTTAGTGCCACACGAGATGATAACATTCATCGTAGAATTGTATGTGGTTTAGGATTTGTTTTGTTAATTGTCGCGATGATAATGTATTCGCTAAAAAAATACGGAATGTATTTATAATTTTTTTGAAAAGACTACAAAAAAGCGCAAGCAATCTGTATAATAAAGGAAGTGTGAAGATGAGAACGCTTTATGATGTACAACAGTTATTAAAACGTTTTGGGAGTTATCTTTATACAGGGAAGCGTCTGTATGATATTGAATTAATGGAAATGGAATTAATTGATTTACATGATGGACAAATGCTTGAGGAAGAAGAATTCTTAGCAGCTCATCGTGTATTAAGACGTGAATATGAGCATGAATTAGGCATGCAACAGAGCAAGGAGGAGTAACCGTTGGAAAAAAAATTAATTGGGATAGATTTAGGTGGTACGACCATTAAATTTGGTATTTTGACACCTGAAGGAGAAGTTCAACAAAAATGGAGCATAGAAACAAATATCGCAGAAGAAGGCACAAAAATTGTTCCTGATATTATTGAAACAATTAAGCATCGTTTAGCGTTATATGATATGACGGCTGAACAGTTTATTGGTATCGGTATGGGAACGCCAGGAGCGGTGAATATCGCTAAAGGATCGGTTGTTGGTGCGTATAATTTGAACTGGAAAACAGAGCAGTTAATTCGTGAACAAATCGAATCAGCATTAGGAATTCCATTTGTTCTAGACAATGATGCAAACGTTGCAGCCCTTGGTGAACGTTGGATGGGTGCAGGAAATAATAACCCTGATGTCGCTTTCATGACGCTAGGAACGGGTGTGGGTGGCGGTATTATCGCTGAAGGTCATTTGTTACACGGTGTTGCAGGAGCGGCGGGAGAAATTGGTCATATTACTGTGGATCCAAATGGTTTTGACTGTACCTGTGGTAAGCGTGGTTGTTTAGAAACAGTTGCCAGTGCAACAGGTGTCGTACGATTAGCGCGTCATTTATCAGAAGAATTTGCGGGTGAATCAGTACTGAAGTCAATGATTGATGATGGACAAGAAGTAACAAGTAAATTAGTGTTCGATCAAGCAAAAGCACAAGATCCATTTGCTGAAATGGTTGTAGATAAGGTTTGTTTCTATCTAGGATTAGCATGTGCTCATATTGGTAATATGTTAAACCCATCAGATATCGTGATTGGTGGTGGTGTTTCTGCTGCAGGTGAATTCTTGCGTGAGAAAATCCAACAATATTTTGATCAATTTACGTTTAAACAAGTCCGTGAAAGTACCGCGATTAAATTGGCAGTATTAGGTAATGATGCGGGTATTATAGGTGCAGCATCACTAGCGTTAACATTTAATGAAGAGAAATAGAAAAGAGGAACATCAGTGAATTATTTAACAATTATATTATTACTCGTTTTATTAGGCATGATCGGTAGAGAATTATACTTTAAATTTATGGCAAAAAAATCAGCTAAACTTGTTTCACAAGATGAATTTAAAGAGCATTTCAGAACAGGACAGTTAATTGATTTACGTGAAAGTGATGTGTATCGTGCTAGCCATATTTTAGGTGCACGTAATTTACCTTATTCAACGTTTAAACAAAGTTATGTTGGGTTAAGAAAAGATCGTCCGGTATTATTATATGATCAAAGTAAAACAATGAGTGTTCGTATTGCAAACTTCTTAAGAAAACAAGGTTATACAGATATTTATATCTTAAAAGAAGGTTTTGCAGGATGGACAGGGAAAGTAAAACATAAATAATTTGTTCTACCACTATAAAATAAGACCTCGCTATTAATCATTAGCGAGGTCTTATTTTATAGTGGAAAGGTTATTTCTACTAACTTATCGGTACGAATCATGTCTAATTTTTCGATAGTTTCATGATTGGGTACAAGACGATCTAGTACGAATTCAATTTCATTGTCTTTTATTTTTCTTTGTTTGTTTTGGATGACAACTTCTTTATGCTTACGAGCTTCGGAATAAATGATGTTAGTTTTTCCTAACGTGTAGACTTTGACTAGTAAGCTGTCAGTATTTGATAGTTGACTATTGACTAATTTTGCATAACTGTTGGTTACGTCGATTAATTTCATATGTGTCACTCCTTTATCTACCTTTATACTTATATTTTACAATTTTTTAAGATATTAATAAACTAAAACTCATCAAATATAAAAAAGAACGCAAGTTTTTTGACTTACGTTCTTTTTTAGTTAACGAATAGCACGAACATAGATGTGATGCTGATCATCAAGATAGGCTTCGTATTGTGTCTTATTAGGCTCATCAAGAAAAACTTGTGCTAAGTTATCTTCTAGCTGTTCTTGAATTACTCGTCGTAATGGTCGAGCACCCATTTGTGGGTTGTATCCTAAGTCAACAAGTTTTTCTTTAACTGTTTGTGGTACCTCGATGTGTAAATGTTGTGTACTTAACATTTGATTAACATCATCAATCATTAAATCAACTATGTTTAATAGGTTTTCTTTAGAAAGAGCGGAGAATTCAATGATACCGTCAAAACGATTTAGAAATTCAGGTTTAAAGAAATCGCCAAGTTGTGATAGAACAGAGTGAGTAGTTCCTGATAGTGCCGCGCCAAACCCGACGTTGGCTTCAACAGCCCCTGTCCCAGCGTTACTCGTCATGATGATAATCGTATCTTTAAAGCTGACAGTTCTACCTTGAGAATCAGTTAAACGACCATCGTCTAGTATTTGTAAAAAGATGTGTAAAACATCTGGATGAGCTTTTTCAATTTCGTCTAGTAAGACTAAGCTATAAGGCGAACGTCTTACTTTTTCGGTTAATTGTCCGGCTTCTTGATAGCCAACATAACCAGGAGGAGAACCGATTAATTTGGCGGTGCTGTGTTTATCCATGTATTCACTCATATCTAAACGGATCATAGCATCCGCAGAGCCAAATAACTCGTAAGCTAATTGTTTAGCTAACTCTGTTTTTCCAACACCAGTCGGTCCTACAAATAAGAACGAGCCAATCGGACGATTCTTTTTATTTAACCCAATTCGATTACGTCGTATCGCTTTTGCTACTTTATCGATGGCTTCGTCTTGACCGATAACATGGTGTTGTAATGCTTCAGATAAGTGTTTTAATTGGTTTTGTTCTTTTTCTTTTAGTTCACCCACGGGAATGCCGGTTTTTTGTTCGACAATGGCTTCCATGTCCTTTTCGGTAACAGTCGGCATGTCTTCCTCAGCTACTTGATTTTCTTTTAATTTTTCTAAGTGGGTAATTTGATCACGATAGTAAGCGGCTTTTTCAAAATCTTCTTCTTTAGACGCAATATTTTTTTGCTCGATGGCTTGTTCTAATCGTCGTTCTAACAATTCTGGGTCTAACATTTGAATGGTTAAATTCTTTTTAGAGCCAGCTTCATCTAATAAGTCGATGGCTTTATCTGGTAAGAAGCGATCTTGAATATATCGGCTTGAAAGATTTACCGCCGCACTGATTGCTTCATCATCATATTTGACGTGGTGATAATCCTCATAACGTGTTTGAATCCCTTTTAATATTTCAAGTGTTTCTTCTACAGTTGGTTCATCAACTTGTACAGGTTGTAAGCGACGTTCTAAAGCTGCGTCTTTTTCAATGATTCGGTACTCAGCTAATGTTGTTGCACCAACTAATTGAAGTTTACCTCGTGCCAATGCGGGTTTTAAAATATTCCCAGCATCCATATTGCCATCACCAGCTGAACCGGCACCAACGATTTCATGGATTTCATCGATGAACAAAATAATTTGTTGATTGGCTTCGACTTCATCCATCAATTGTTTCATTCGTTCTTCGAATTGCCCGCGAATGCCTGTTCCTTGAACAAGTGAGACGACATCTAATTGGATAACTTCTTTATCCTGAAGTTTTTGAGGGACATCGTTGTTGACTATTTTTAAGGCTAATCCTTCTACTACGGCAGTTTTACCTACACCAGGTTCACCAATTAATACAGGATTATTTTTGGTTCTTCTATTTAGTATTTCGATGACGCGAGTGATTTCTTCATCTCGACCAATAACTGGATCGATACGCCCTTGTCTAGCTTCTTCGGTTAAATTTAAACCGTATTCAGCAAGTAGACTTTGAGCTTGTCCGGGTCCTTGTGGTGGCTGGCTAGGTCCTTGTCCTTGAGTGGGTGGTATTTGTCTAATATTGCCTTGATTGAATTGCTGAGATAATGCTCGATACCAATCATCTATAGAACTAAAACCATAAGGATCTTGTGCCATATTAGTGGACATAGGTTGATTAGGCCCTTGATTTAATTGACGATAACATTTTTGACATAGATATACTTTGTTGGTTTGATTACCTGTCATAATAGAAAGAGTAATGGTTGCTTGATTTTGTTTACAATTTTGGCAAAGCATAAGTGTCACTTCCTTTTTAATAAACTAAAGGTCAATTATTTTACTGACCTTTTTTGACCTTTGAAATAATTATACTGAGTTTCGTTATATAATTCAAGAATTAACCCTTTTGTCAAAAAATAGGGGAACAAAAGGTTAAAAAATACATAAGGAGTATTTCTACCGTCCTGCTGTATATGATGAAAGCGAATTAATTGTGATAAAAAAGTTGTAAGGAATTGAAAAAAATGGTAATGTTAACAGTTGAAAGGGATATTTTTAAGCTTATTTAAAAAAGTCCCCAAAAAAAATTTGTTTAAGACAAAGGAGAACGATCAATTATGGAAAGAAAAGAATTTAACATTATCGCTGATACAGGAATCCACGCTCGTCCAGCTACTTTATTAGTTCAAGCTGCAAGCAAATTCACTTCTGATATCAACTTAGAGTACAAAGGTAAATCAGTAAACTTAAAATCTATCATGGGCGTTATGTCTTTAGGTGTTGGCCAAGGTGCTGATATCGCTATTACTGCTGAAGGTGCTGACGAAGTAGAAGCAATCGCTGCTATTACTGAAGCAATGCAAAAAGAAGGTTTATCTGAATAATGTCTAATATGTTAAAAGGTATCGGAGCGAGTGATGGCGTAGCTGTTGCAAAAGCATATATGTTAATCGAGCCAGACTTATCTTTTACTAAACAAACAGTAGAAGATTCTGAAGGCGAAGTTAATCGCTTAAAAGCTGCTTTAGCTAAAGCGACTGAAGAAATCACTGCTATTCGTGATAAAGCTGCAACAACATTAGGTGAAGAAGAAGCGCAAGTTTTTGATGCTCATTTAATGGTTTTAGCTGACCCTGAGATGGTTAGCGCTGTTGAATCAAACATTAACGACAACAAAGTTAATGCTGAATCAGCATTAAAAGAAGTAACAGATATGTTTATCATGATGTTCGAATCTATGGAAGATAATCCATATATGCAAGAACGTGCGGCAGACATTAAAGACGTTACAAAACGTGTGATTAGTCACTTATTAAATGTTAAATTACCAAATCCATCAATGATTGATGAAGAGGTTATCGTGATTGCTCATGACTTAACACCAAGTGATACAGCACAATTAGATCGTCGTTTTGTTAAAGCTTTTGTGACAAACATTGGTGGTAGAACATCTCACTCAGCTATTATGGCTCGTTCATTAGAAATTCCTGCAGTAGTAGGAACAATGTCAATTACTGATTCAGTAGTTGAAGGACAACTATTAGCTGTTAATGGTATTACTGGTGAGGTTATTGTTGAACCAACAGAAGAAGAACAAGCAACTGTTAACAAAGCTGGAGCAGATTATGCTGCATTGAAAGCTGAATGGGATAAATTAAAAGATGCTAAAACAGTTACGGCTGATGGTAAGCATTTTGAGTTAGCTGCTAATATTGGAACACCTAAAGATTTAGAAGGTGTTAACAATAATGGTGGTGAAGCAGTTGGTTTGTACCGTACAGAATTCTTATACATGGATTCTCCTGAATTACCATCTGAAGATGCTCAATTTGAAGCATACAAAGCGGTATTAGAAGGCATGAATGGTAAACCAGTTGTGGTTCGTACAATGGATATTGGTGGAGATAAAGAATTACCTTACTTACCATTACCACACGAAATGAACCCATTCTTAGGTTACCGTGCATTACGTATTTCATTAGTAGAAGATGATATGTTTAGAACACAATTACGTGCTTTATTACGTGCATCTGTATACGGTCAATTACGTATTATGTTCCCAATGGTAGCAACATTAAAAGAGTTCCGTGCTGCTAAAGCAATGCTTGAAGAAGAAAAAGCTAAATTAATCGCTGATGGTGTCGTGATTGCAGATGATATCCAAGTGGGTATCATGATTGAAATCCCTGCAGCAGCTGTTATTGCTGATAAATTTGCGAAAGAAGTTGACTTCTTCTCAGTAGGAACAAACGATTTAATCCAATATACTATGGCGGCAGACCGTATGAACGAACGCGTTTCTTACCTATATCAACCATATAACCCATCAATCTTACGTTTAATCAAACACGTAATCGATTCAGCACATGCTGAAGGTAAATGGGCTGGTATGTGTGGTGAGATGGCTGGCGATCAAACAGCTGTTCCTTTACTAGTAGGTTTAGGATTAGATGAGTTCTCAATGAGTGCAACAAGCATCTTAAAAACACGTAGCTTAATGAAACGTTTAGATTCAACTAAGATGGCTGAATTAGCTAACAAAGCAATCAATGATTGTGACACAGCTGAAGAAGTTGTTGCGTTAGTTGAAGAATATACTAAATAATAAAGCTTAAACTCGAAAATCTTTATGATTTTCGAGTTTTTTTTGATTGATGCATGTTCATATTCTGATTTTGTAATCAATAATACACCGCTAGTCTGATGATTTATTTGAGAAATATGGTATATTAGTCTTAATAAATTGGTATTATAGACGGAGATAAAAGGTTTAAAAAATGATTGCGAGGGTTTGGTATGAAAGTGGGGATTTTTACCGATACATATTTTCCACAAATAAGTGGTGTGTCTACATCAATTAGAACACTAAAAAATGAATTAGAAGCATCGGGTCATGAAGTGATTATTTTTACAACAACAGATCCACAGGTGCAAAAAAAAGAAGAGAATATTGTTCGTTTGCCTAGTATTCCATTTATTTCTTTTAAAGATAGACGAATGGTTATTAGGGGAATGATTCATGCGTATGAAGCAGCCAAGTATCATGAATTAGAGCTAGTACATACGCAAACAGAATTTGGCGTAGGAATATTAGGGAAATTTGTTGCTAAAAAGTTAAACATTCCGATTGTTCATACGTATCATACGATGTATGAAGACTATCTACATTACATTGCAAAAGGGATTATCGTTAAGCCACAACACGTGCGTTTGATGACACGTAAATTTTGTCAACATTTAGATGGTGTAATCTGTCCCAGTCATCGTGTTGAGAACAAGTTGCATGAGTATGACATAGAAGTGCCTATGGCGATTATTCCAACAGGTATCGATTTACAACAATTTTCTGATCAGAGTAAGGATGACGTATTAACTCGTCAGCAATTGGGAATTTCGGACGACACGAAGATTTTGTTGTCGTTAAGTCGTTTGTCTTATGAAAAAAATATACAAGCAATTATCGAAGGCATGGCTCACATAATAGAAAAAGATACTCACTACCATTTGATCATAGTAGGAGATGGGCCTTATCGACAAGCGTTAGAAGATAGAGTTATCGAGTTGTCATTATCGTCTTATGTGACATTTGTTGGTGAAGTCGCTAATCAAGAGGTTAATCAGTATTACCGTTTAGCCGATTATTTTGTATCATTGTCTACTTCAGAATCACAAGGACTGACTTATATTGAGGCTTTAGCCGCTAAAACACCGATTATTGCTAAAGAGAATGCGTATTTAAACCAACTGATTGAAAACAAAGAGATGGGATTATTATTATCTTCTGCTGAATCATTTGCTGAAAAATTTATGGTTTATCAAGAGCAAGTATTAGATCATTCGCCACATTTTTTTGAAGGGAAGTTACAAGAGATTTCAAGTCAAACTTTTGGAAAAAAAGTGATGGATTTTTATGAAGAACTTATTGAAACTTACAACAATCAATTGGTGGCAACACAAGAGCCGTTGTTAAGACCAAAAAAACTGGTTGCACGTACTATGAAAGTTATCAAAAGAACTAAGAAAATATAATTCTTAGTTCTTTTTTTTTTGCAAATTTATAGGTATGATAGAGGTAATAAAGGGGGCTATAAATTATGAAAATTGGCTTTATCGGCACAGGTGTTATGGGTGCTTCAATTGTTAAACATCTAATGAATGCAGGACATGAATTAATTGTTTACAATCGTACGAAATCAAAAACAGATAAATTAGTATCACTAGGGGCTACATGGGCAGATACGCCAAAAGAAGTAGCTGAGATGTCGTCGTTAGTTTTTTCAATGGTCGGCTACCCACAAGATGTGGAAGAAATTTATTATGGAGAATCAGGCGTTTTTGCAACGGATGTCACAGGTAAAATTTTGATAGATATGACAACAAGTACACCAACGTTAGCTCAACGCATTGCTCAAACAGCTAAAGAGCGTGGTGCCTACAGTTTGGATGCACCAGTATCAGGTGGCGATCTAGGTGCCAAAAATGGCACGCTAACTATCATGGTAGGTGGAGAAGAAGACGTTTATCAACAAATCCAACCGATTTTTGAGTTGTTTGCTAAAACAATCAATTTACAAGGGACAGCTGGTAAAGGTCAACACACGAAGATGGCCAATCAAATCATGATTGCAGGAACAATGACAGGGATGACCGAATTATTAGTCTATGCTAAGGCAGCGGACTTAGATTTAGAAAAAGTGATAGCAACAGTTGGTGGCGGTAGTGCTGCAAATTGGTCATTAACCAACTATTCACCACGTATTCTTAAAGAAGACTTCACACCAGGATTTTTCGTGAAGCATTTTATTAAAGATTTAAAAATTGCACTAGATGAAGCTGAGAAAATGAATCTTACACTACCAGCTACAACATTGGCTAAAGAGTTGTATGAACAACTGGCAGCTCAAGGCTATGAAAATAATGGGACACAGTCATTAATTAAATTATGGTGGGACGAGAGCGTTTAATTTAGATTAATTATAGAAAACTTTGATAAATTCTGTTATTATCAATGCATATTAAACAACTTTTTGATACAATGTAACAGGAAGCGAAATTAAAGGAGGCTTGCCTTATGAAAAGTTCAAAACTAGTAGCCATTCTTAAACGCTTGGATGCTATGACAGAAACAACTGAAACAGAAGTACAAACTCGTCGTTTTGAAAACGAAGGTGTTGAAAAATGCTTAGTTAATTACGATCCAACGACTAGTACGTTTGAGTTGACTGAATCAGGCTCACAAGAAGTTTATCAATTTGACGATATCGACTTCGTTGCGATGGAAATTTTTGAATTATTAGATGCATAATTAATTTAAGGAGCTAAGACTAACAGGTCATAGCTCCTTAAATATTAACTAAATACGAACGATGATACACAAAGGAGTTAGCATGATGAATAAAGGAATAATTGAAATGCCTGAGAATTATCAACATCATATGACATTAGGGCAGATTGCTTTTGAGGAAGAGCGATTTAATGAAGCCTTAAATCATTTTCAATTAGCGTATAACTTAGAAAATCAATTAGAAGCCAATCGTTGGTTAGTTAAGTCTGCGTTGGTATTAAATGAGTATGCGCTAGCTGAAACTGTTATGGAAGAACGCTTGAATGATTATTTAACAGATAATGATTCATTGCGTCTTTATATTGAGGCGTTAGTTGGTTTGAAAAAGTTTCAACGTGCGCGTTTATTTATTGAAGTTTATGCTCAGGGAACTAGTAAAGAAGAACTTATGGTGTTGTTAAATCAAATGGAAGAGCAAACCGTTCGTTTCGAAGGAGCTAAAGTTCAAAAAAGTATTGGGAAATTATCATCATGGTATCCTGAACCGCATGAGATCACGTCGTTTTTGGAGCAGTTAAATCAACTACCGTATGAGTCATTTCTTAAATTAGTAACACAAGTACTAGCAGATGCTAATCATTCGCTAATGCTTCGTAATCAATTATTGAATATGTTGACGTTACTAAAGGTTGAACAACATGTGAAGATTCTAAATTATAAAGATGAATGGCAAGAAGTGTCACCAAAAGAGTTGGAAGTATTAGGCAGAGAAACGACTTATTTACAAGTATCAGCTATATTAAATAAACTAGTTGGGGAACAACCTAATGTATTAAACCAACTGTTAGCTGATCAACGACGCTTCTTTAATATTCTTTATCCTCTTGCACAACAAGAGATTCAATCAATTGAAAATTGGTTAAGTGTGACATTAGCTCCGTATAATGGTGTGGTACGTTTACCGATTGATCAACAGTTAGAAGAGGATGTAGAAGAACTAGATGTATTTAATATAATTATTGAAAAAATGGGTTTAAAAAAATAAGCTAATAACGAATTATTAATTATCGTTTACTTTTAATTATTAATATTGTATAATTTGAAGGTATGTAAACGAATAAATTACTATGTGGAGGGACTATATACATGACAGCCAAATGGGAAAAAAAAGGCACAAATGATGGAGTATTATCATTTGAAATTAGCCAAGAATTAATCCAACCAGAATTAACAAAAACTTTTAATAAAGTGAAAAGAAATATCTCAGTACCAGGATTCCGTAAAGGAAAAATTTCTCGTCAAATGTTCAACAAAATGTACGGAGAAGCAGCGTTATATGAAGATACATTAAACGCTTTGTTACCAGCAGCATACGATGCAGCGGTACAAGAAGCTGGAATTGAGCCAGTTGCTCAACCACAAGTTAACGTTGAAAAAATGGAAGCTGAAGGCGCTTGGGAAATCACTGCTGAAGTAACTGTAAAACCTGAAGTTAAATTAGGTGAATACAAAAACTTAACAGTTGAAAAACAAGACCGTGAAGTAACAGAAGAAGAAGTTGACGCAACTATCGAAGAAAAACGTCAATCATTAGCAGAATTAGTCTTAAAAGAAGATGATGCTGCTGAAGCTGGCGATACAGTTGTTATCGACTACAAAGGAATGAAAGATGGCGTTGCGTTTGATGGCGGAACTGCAGAAAACCAATCATTAGAATTAGGTTCAAACACATTCATCCCTGGATTTGAAGAACAATTAATCGGCGCTAAAGCTGGCGATGCTGTTGAAGTGAAAGTGACTTTCCCTGAAGAGTATCATTCAGAAGATTTAGCTGGAGCTGACGCTGTATTTGAAGTAACAGTACACGAAGTTAAAGCTAAAGAATTACCAGAATTAGACGATGAATTCGCTAAAGATGCAGATGAAGAAGTTGAAACATTTGCTGAATACAAAGAAAAAGTACGTGCTTCATTAGTTGAAGCTAAAGAAAAAGCTGCTAAAGAAAAAGTTGAAGAATTAGCAATCGAACAAGCAGTTGCTAATGCTGAAATCGTTGAATTACCACACGTAATGGTACATGACGAAGTTCACCGTGCAATGGATGAGTACTTAGGAAACATGCAACGTCAAGGGATCTCTCCTGAGTTATACTACCAAATCACTGGTACAACTGAAGCAGACTTACACAAACAATTTGAAGCTGATGCTGACAAACGTGTGAAAACAAGCTTAGTAATCGAAGCAGTTGCTGCTGCTGAAGCTACTGAAGTAACAGAAGAAGATATTAACAATGAAATCAAAACATTATCAGCAACTTACGGTATGGAAGAAGATGCTATCCGTAAAGCTTTAACACCTGAAATGTTAAAACATGATATCGTATTGAAAAAAGCTTTAGACGTTATTACTGAAACAGCTAAAGAAGCTTAATTCATTATCAAGTAAAAGAGTGAAGGCATTCGTTCCTTTACTCTTTTCTTTTTCTTTAAGAGTAAAGTAAATCATTTTATTCTAGCTCATTTTATGATAGACTAAATTGAAGAGTAAGGTGAGGAGGCCAGGAAAAATATGTATGATGAAACAATGGATGGGAACAATACAGTACGCTGTTCTTTTTGTGGAAAGCCACAAGATGAGGTACGTAAAATTGTCGCTGGTCCCGGTGTATATATTTGTAATGAATGTATTGAATTATGCAAAAATATAATGGATGAAGAATTATATGAAGCATCAGTCCAAGAATTTTTAGAAGTACCAAAACCAAATGAAATTTTGGACTTTTTAAATAACTATGTGATTGGTCAAACGCGTGCTAAGAAAGTTCTTTCGGTAGCCGTTTATAATCACTACAAACGTATCACAGCAATGGATACAGAAGAAAATGATGATATTGAACTACAAAAAAGTAATATTTGTTTAATTGGTCCAACTGGATCTGGTAAAACATTTATTGCACAATCATTAGCTAAAACATTAGATGTACCGTTTGCTATTGCTGATGCCACAAGTTTAACTGAAGCAGGATACGTTGGGGAAGACGTTGAAAACATTTTATTAAAACTGTTACAAGCAGCGGACTTCAATGTGGAACGCGCAGAACGTGGGATTATTTATATTGATGAGATTGATAAAATTGCTCGTAAGAGTGAAAATGTCTCAATTACACGTGATGTTTCAGGTGAAGGTGTGCAACAAGCTTTATTGAAGATTCTAGAAGGAACGGTTGCAAGTGTACCGCCACAAGGTGGACGTAAGCACCCACAACAAGAGTTCATTCAAATCGATACGACAAATATATTATTTATCGTAGGTGGGGCATTTGACGGTATTGAAACGATGGTAAAAGAGCGATTAGGGGATAAAGTAATCGGTTTTGGCACATCATCTAAGAAATTAGATGAGAACCAAAGTTTAATGCAAGAGATTATTCCAGAAGATTTATTGAAATTCGGTTTAATCCCTGAATTTATCGGGCGTTTACCTGTGATGGCAGCGTTAGAGAAGTTAACAGAAGACGACTTAGTTCGTGTGTTAACCGAACCCAAAAATGCCTTAGTTAAACAGTACAAAAAATTATTTGACATCGATGGAGTAGAATTAGAAATTGAAGAAGACGCATTAAAATCAATTGCTAATCAGGCAATCGAACGTAATACAGGAGCGCGTGGCTTACGCTCAATTATGGAGAATGTTATGATGGATATCATGTTTGAGATTCCACATCGTGAAGATGTCGAAAAAGTTGTTGTGACCAAAGCAACAGTTGAAGATTTAGCTGAACCATTGTTAGTGTTAAAAAACGAAGCTTCTGAAAAAGCAGCTGAGTAAACGTTATAGACAGTTGATTGTTGGAAGGCCATAAAGGAATGCGCTCAAAATAAATGAACGCTACCATAGGACTTCCAACTTTTTTTATGAAGTAGATGAGGTGAATTTAAATGCAAGTGAATCAAGCAGAAATTTTAATTAGTGCCGTGGCACCTAAGCAATATCCCGATACAGGATTACCAGAAATTGCTTTAGCTGGACGTTCGAACGTAGGGAAATCATCATTTATCAATACGTTAATCAATCGTAAAAATTTAGCAAGAACCTCAAGTAAACCAGGAAAAACGCAAACCTTGAACTTTTACTTAATTGAGAATAAATTTCATTTTGTGGATGTACCAGGCTATGGTTACGCGAAGGTTTCTAAGACGGAAAAAGCTAAATGGGGACCAATGATTGAAACGTACTTTACACAACGTGAAGAATTGCGTGCAGGAATTGTGGTCGTTGACAGTCGACATGCGCCAAGCAAAGAAGACATTCAAATGTATGAATTTTTGAAATACTACGATATTCCAACCATTGTTGTCGCAACAAAAATTGATAAGATCCCACGAGGAAAATGGAACAAACACGAATCGTTGGTTAAAAAAGGGTTAGGATTCCAACCTGAAGATGATTTTGTAATGTTCTCATCTGAAACCAAGCAAGGCAAAGAACAAGCATGGGAAATTATTGAAAAATATTTAGACTTATAGCAGTTTATCAATTGGGACAGATGAAGTTGTGACCAACGGGATCACAACTTTTTTTATGGCTATTGATTGTCCCAAATTAATGAAAAAATAACTTGAATAAGCTATAATTAAAGTTAAAACATAGCTAACAAGCATGGCTTGTTTGAAAGGAGATTTCATGTTTTCTAAACATAAACCGACCTGGATGTTGGAAGCCATTTACCAACTAACACCGGAACAATTAGCTAAACATCAAATTAAAGGTATTTTAACCGATTTGGATAATACCTTAATTGCGTGGAATAACCCTGAAGGTACGGATGAATTACGTCAATGGATTGCGACGATGAATCAAGCAGGTATCAACGTCATAGTCGTGTCGAATAATAATCCAGAACGTGTCCAAAAAGCGTTAGAATCGTTGCAACTTGATTTTGTTGCCAATGCGATGAAACCTTTTAGTAAAGGGATTAAAGAAGGCGTTGAAAAATTAGGATTAACAGCACATGAAGTTGTCATGGTAGGCGATCAGGTAATGACAGATGTCAGAGCTTCAAATGGAGCAGGTGTACGCTCTATTTTAGTCAAACCCATCGTGAATACTGACTCGTGGAAGACACAGTTGAATCGTGCAATGGAAAAAGTGGTCATGAAATCATTAGCGAAACAACATCAAGATATGAAGTGGAGAAGTGATTTAGGATGAGCGAAGAATTATTAGAAGAGATTAAATGTATTGGGTGTGGCGCAACCATTCAAACCGAAAACAAAGATGAGTTGGGATATACCCCTCAATCAGCACTAGATAAAGGCTTAGAAACAGGTGATGTTTACTGTCAGCGTTGTTTTAGATTAAGACATTATAATGAAATCCAAGATATTAGTTTAACAGATGATGATTTCTTACGTTTACTTAATTCTATCGGTAACGAAGATGCATTGATTGTTAATGTAGTGGATATCTTTGACTTTAATGGGAGCTTAATCCCAGGATTGCATCGTTTCGTTGGAAATAATCCTGTTTTATTAGTGGGTAACAAAGTAGATATTCTACCTAAGTCATTAAAACGTGGAAAGTTAACACAATGGATGCGAGAACGTGCCCATGAAGTTGGGTTACGACCGGTTGATGTGCATTTAACAAGTGGTAAAAAACCAGCAGAAATGGCTGAGCTATTAGCGAAGATTGAAGAATACCGTGATGGTAAAGACGTGTACGTAGTTGGGGTAACTAACGTTGGTAAATCAACGATTATTAACGGCATTATCAAAGCAACAGCAGGCGTTCAAGAATTAATTACAACGTCTCAATTTCCAGGAACTACGTTAGATAAAATTGAGATTCCATTAGATGATGGTCATTTCTTGGTCGATACACCAGGAATTATTCATCAACATCAAATGGCGCATTATTTAAGCAAAAAAGATTTAAAAATTACGAGTCCAAACAAAGAAATCAAACCCAAAACGTATCAATTAAATCCTGAACAAACACTGTTCTTAGGTGGATTAGCACGTTTTGATTTCATTAAAGGGGAACGTAATTCATTCACAGTTTATATCGAAAATAATTTAGATTTACACCGTACCAAATTAGAAAAAGCTGATGCTTTTTACGAGAAACATGTAGGTGGTTTATTAACCCCTCCACATCAAGAGGACGTGGCTGAATTCCCAGAATTAGTTCGTTACGAATTTTCTATTGATGGTTCAACTGATATTGTCTTTTCAGGCCTAGGTTGGATTTCTGTCAAAGGTAAAGCTGTTGTGGCTGGTTATGCGCCTAAAGGTGTAGCAGTTGTTGTTCGTAAAGCATTGATTTAGAGAAGAGGAAAAATATAGATGGTCTATTTAAAAGGTAAACAAAAGCGTTTCTTACGCAGTCAAGCACATCACTTAAACCCAATTTTTCAAATAGGTAAAGGTGGGCTAAACAATCCAATGTTAGCTCAAATTGATGAAGCATTAGAAAAAAGAGAATTAATAAAAATTAACTTACTACAAAACACAGATGAAGTGGCTGAAGATGTTGCTGCAGTGATTGAAAAAGCACTTGGAGCAAACGTGGTTCAAATTATCGGTCGTGTATTAGTGGTCTATAAAGCATCTAGCCGAGAAAAATACCAACAATTTTCAGTATTAGTGAATAAAATGAGATAATAGGAGTGATTGTTATGCATCGTTTCAATCAATTATTTTCTGAACCTTTAACGCAAGTGAAGGTAGAAGTGAGTACGATAAATCAAAGAAAACGTGTGGGTATATTGGGCGGTAGCTTTAATCCTGTCCATTATGCGCATTTGATGATGATTGATCAAGTTCATCACCAGTTAGGATTGGATGAAGTTTATTTGATGCCAACGAACATTCCCCCTCATAAAGAAGGAAAAAAAACGCTAGATAGTAAGCATCGTGTGGCGATGCTAACGTCAGCAGTTACTGATTTCCCACATATAGGAATCGAAACAATCGAACTTGAACGGGATCAAAAGAGCTATACGTTTGATACGATGATGGAACTACAAAAACGTCATCCTGAGGTTGATTACTTTTTTATTATTGGTGGCGATATGGTGGAAGATCTGCCTAATTGGTATCATATTGAGGAGTTACAACAAATGGTTCAATTTGTGGCAGTACGTCGACCGGGTTATGAAGTACAGAGTGATTACCCGTTAATTTGGGTAGATATTCCTCAAATGGATATTAGTTCAACAACGATTCGTCACAATATTGCAACGGATTGTAGTGTGAATTTTATGCTCCCAACGTCTGTTATCGACTATATAAGGAAAGAAGGCTTGTATCGAGATGAAGTATAGTGGTCGTTATCTTAGTTTAACAAGAGAAGAATTATTAGAACGTGTTCATGCACAAATGAGTGAGAAACGTTTTGTTCATGTGCTAGGAGTTGAAAAAGCCGCGATAGCTTTAGCAGAGCAATATGGTGAAGACATCGAAAAAGCTAGTATAGCCGCACTTGTTCATGATTACTGTAAAGAACGACCAGATACCGATTTTCAATCTTATATTGACAAGCAGCTATATCCTGAGGCTATCTCACAATTTGGCAATGAAATTTGGCATGGCTTAGTTGGCGCGGATATTATTCATGATGAATTAGGAATAGCTGATTCAGATATATTAAATGCAGTACGCCATCATACAACAGGTTCTGCAAACATGAGTTTATTAGAACAAATTATTTACGTGGCTGATTATATTGAAGAAGGTCGTGATTTTCCAGGCGTTGAAGAAGCTCGCCAAAAAGCACGAACTGATTTAGTAGAAGCAGTCGCTTATGAAACACAAAAAACATTGACTTATTTAGTCGAAAAAGGTGTGCCGATTTATCCAAAAACGATTGAAACATACAATGTATGGGTGGCGCATTTATCTAAGTAAGCATCAGGAGGAATTTATGATTACAAGTGAAACATTATTAGAACAAACAGTTCTTGCAGCAGACGATAAAAGAGCAGAGGATATTATGGCCTTAGACGTACGAGGTATTTCTCTATTAGCAGATTATTTCGTGATTTGTCATGGTAATTCAGAGAAACAAGTAGCAGCTATTGCCTCTGAAATTGTGTCAAAAGCACATGAAGCCGGTGTTGAAATTGGCCGTGTAGAAGGAAAAGATAAAGGTAAGTGGGTATTAATCGACTTAGGCGATGTGATTGTTCATGTCTTCCACGGAGAAGAACGTGACTTTTATAATTTAGAAAAATTATGGTCAGATGCGCCTTTAGTTGATATCACTGAATGGGTTGCATAAGATGACGTATGAAAATTTTGCCTTTGTCTATGATGAAGTAATGGATACAACGCTTTACGAAGAATGGTTAGATTTTTCTAAACGTCACTTGAATCCTGAAACGAAACAAGTACTAGAGTTAGCTTGTGGAACAGGCGCGTTAGCAGTAGAGTTTGCTAAAGCAGGTTATGATGTGACAGCGTTAGACTTATCAGAAGAAATGTTAATGGTGGCTAGTGCGCGAGTGGCGCAAGAGGAAGAAACATTAGATATTCAATTCGTTCAAGGCGATATGATGGATTTATCCGAAGTGGGAACTTATGATGCGGTGACATGTTTTTCTGATTCGATTTGTTACATGCCTGATAGACAAGCGGTTCAGCAAGTATTTGATACGGTTTATAATGCATTAGAAGAAGGAGGTAAATTCATTTTTGATGTGCATTCATTACATCAAGTCAATGAAGTTTTCCCCGACTATTCTTATCATTACCAGACGGAAGAGTTCGCCTTTTTATGGGATAGTTTTCCTGGTGAAAAAGAAAATACTATTGAACATTTCTTGACGTTCTTCGTTAAAGATGAAGCATCATTTTTACGCTTTGATGAATTACACCGAGAAAGAACGTATTCAATTGAAAATTACTATACAATGCTAGAAAATGCTAACTTTAGTTCAATTGAAACCTATGCAGATTTTGAAGACGACATTCCTACTGATGAATCAGCTCGTTGGTTCTTTGTCTGTACAAAATAAAAAATGAGGGACGATAAATTTCGTCCCTCATTTTTTATTCGCATATACTCGATATAGGTACTACTAATCTCTTATTTAAGTCTTCGGATTTTTCAATGTCTTTTTCTTCACAGCTTTCAACTTCAACTAATGCAGAAAGATCATAAACTTTTTCAACAATCCCAGTGAATTCTTGATTAAATAAAGGACTGCTACATTTGTAGCGTTTACCAATCGCGATGTTTGTAATATCCATCATAATTCCTCCAAAACAATAATATAGATGCATATTACCACTCATTATTATTTTTGTAAAACGATTATTAAAAAAACTAATAAATAGATGTAACCGTTTTAATTGTTTTGTAACTTTATTAAAAGTTAAGGTAATCATTTAATATCATTATTATGTATTATTTTGTTATAAAACGAATTCTTCTTGATTTTATTTACTAAATAGTGTAAATTTATTAAGGATAGAAAAACATTTTAAAGATAAATTGTTTTTAATGTTCGGTTTTATCTAATAAATAATAAAGGGAGTTATCAATATGAAAATTTTCGATTATGAGGATATTCAATTGGTTCCAAACAAATGTATCGTGAATAGCCGTTCAGAATGTGACACAACCGTGACACTAGGCCAGCATACATTCAAAATGCCAGTTGTACCTGCAAATATGCAGACAATTGTAGATGAGACTATTTCAGAATGGTTAGCAGCTAATGGTTATTTTTACATTATGCATCGTTTTGAAGAGGATAAACGTGCACCATTTATTAAGAGAATGCACGAAAAAGGATTAATTGCTTCAATTAGTGTGGGTGTAAAAGATTATGAATATGACTTTATTAATGAATTAGTAGAAACAGATTTAAAACCTGAATTTATTACCATAGATATTGCACATGGACATTCGGATTCAGTGATCTCAATGATTAAATATATTAAAGAAAAATTACCTGAAACTTTTGTTATTGCAGGAAATGTCGGCACACCAGAAGCTGTACGCGAATTAGAAAATGCTGGAGCTGATGCGACGAAAGTAGGAATCGGACCTGGTAAAGTATGTATTACGAAGATCAAGACTGGTTTTGGAACAGGTGGTTGGCAATTAGCGGCCGTTCGTCGTTGTAGTAAAGCAGCACGTAAACCAATTATTGCAGATGGTGGCATTCGTACACATGGTGATATTGCCAAATCTATCCGCTTTGGAGCAAGCATGGTGATGATTGGTTCACTATTTGCTGGTCACGAAGAATCACCTGGTGAAACGATTGTAGTAGATGGTGTTGTGAAGAAGGAGTATTTCGGATCAGCTTCAGAATTCCAAAAAGGTGAAAAGAAAAACGTTGAAGGTAAGAAAATTTGGGTAAACCATAAAGGTTCTTTAGCTGATACGTTAAACGAAATGCAACAAGATTTACAATCTTCTATCTCTTATGCAGGTGGACGCGATTTAGAAGCGATTCGTAAAGTAGATTATGTAATTGTGAAGAATTCAATTTTTAACGGTGATACTATTTAACCGCTAAAGAAAAACGCTAGAATTAATTTTCTAGCGTTTTTTTATGATCTTTTTTAATATTGGATACATGATGCTTACGAATATGATGCTGGTTAAAGCATTGATGATCGTAATATATAGTGACCCAATGCTACTTGTTACACTCACATTAAAAGAAGCACCTAATAATAGGCTCATCACGATATTTTTCATAAAAGTCATCGCTATTTTTGCAAGGGCCCCCGCAATGGTTGCATAAAGATAATTTAGTGTTGATGGATGAAATAATTTAAAAACAGCGGTCACAATTCCAGCAACAATAAAACTTTCCAGCACAAAGTAGGGTGCTTCTGCAGCAAATCCGTTTAGAATATCAAAGATAGCAAAACCAATTGAGCCGACGAGTGCACCGGGGATAAAGCCAAGTAATAAAGTAGCTAATAAAAAGACGCTACTACCAAAGTGAACAAACGGGCTGCCGACTAAAGCAGGTAAAGGGATTCTAATGCTCGTAGCAATCGTTACAAGGCTTGCAAAAACGCCAATTAAAATAATAAGTCGAATCGACCATTTATTATGATGAGATGATGTCATATGTTACGCCTCCTTTTAGTGAATGTCGGTATGCGCCATGCCAAACATATCCTGTTTTTTTATTTAAATAAACCCCCTCGTTAATCGCAGCATGAACGAATTCTTTTGCTACTTTAACAGAAGTGATTAAATCATTATTATTTGCTAAATTGGCCGCAATAGCAGCCGAAAAGGAACAGCCAGCGCCGTGATTAGTTTCCACGGATAGTTTAGGTGAGTGAAAAAGTATAAACTGTTTACCATCAAACAGTAAGTCGAGGGCTTCTTCACCTGATAAACGGGTACCACCTTTTATAACGACCGCTTTGGGTCCTAACTCATGAATGATTTTAGCCGCTTCTTTCATTTCTTCAATTGTTTCAATACGTTGATTAGCTAGGAGCTCAGCTTCCAATAAATTGGGCGTTACAATCGTCGCTAATGGGAATAATTGTTTTATCATACGTGTTAATAATGAACGTTGTAACAAGTTTTGGGTGCTTTTAACAGCAGCAACTGGATCAACGACTAATTGTAGATGTGGTAAACGTTCGATATTTTTCACGATTAAATCAATTAATTCAGGTAGTCCTAAAAGTCCTGTTTTGATAACACGGATGTCTCTACCTGATAGTGCGGTAGTTAGTTGGTTACTGATAACGTCTAATGGAATTTGAAAAAGCTCATGCTGATTGGTTGTTGGATCCACCGATAAAATACCGGTGATCGTACTGATACCAAAGAGGTTAAATTCTTCAAATGTTTTTAAATCTGCTTGTATACCAGCACCACCACCGGCATCAGAGCCGGCAATTGTTAAGATTTTTTTGACCATCACTTATCCTCCACTTGTAAACGTTCGTCAGCGTGGAAGTACGCGCCATGCCAGATGTGTCCAACATAAGAATTAATTGTGACACCGTGTTGAATAGCACTTGTCACGAAGTCTTTAGCTAAACTGACAGCTTCTAAAGGAGAAAGACCTTTGGCTAAGCCAGCCGTTGTTGCTGCGGCAAAGGTACAACCAGCACCGTGATTGTGATGAGTTTCTATTTTAGGACTTGTTAAAGTTACAAAAGTTTCTCCATCATAAAATAAGTCTATCGCTTCTTGTGAATCGAACTGTTTACCACCTTTGATGACCACGTTTTTTGCTCCAAGCGCAATGATCTTTTTAGCGGCTTCTTTCATTTCGTCTAATGTGGTGATATCCTCAACTTCAGCTAAAAATTTTGCCTCTAATAAATTAGGTGTTACGACGGTTGCAAGCGGTAATAGCTGATCTTTTAAACGTAAGACATTCTCAGGTTGTAATAATTCTGTGGTACCTTTGCAAGCCATTACAGGGTCTATTACGACATAAGGCACATCGAACTGCTTAATGTAGTGGGCGGTTAAATCAATTGTTTCTATATCACCTAACATACCAGTTTTTAATGCTGTTATGTTTTTTCCTGCAAAAATGGTTGTCAATTGTTGTTCAACTAATGTGGTCGCTAGTGGTGTGACGTGATGTGACCAGTTATCGGATGGATCCATCGTAACAATGCTTGTAATAGCATTAAAGCCATAGACACCGTATTCTTGAAATGTTTTTAAATCTGCTTGTAAGCCAGCTCCTCCGCTTGAATCAGAACCAGCAATGGTTAAAACGTTTGGTATCATACTTGAACCTTCTTTCATTTACATCTTTTTCTGTATTATAAAACATAAATCTCTTGCACAAAACATCCAGTAGGGGTATATTGGACCCATCCAATTAATCGTGAGGTGTGTGTATGGAGTGGCAAGTATTAAGAACAAGTTCGGTTCCCTTATATCAACAATTAGTCACAGCTATCAAACAAAAAATAATGACAGGTGAACTTATTCCAGGAGATCGTTTACCATCAGAACGTCACTTGTCGGAGCAATTGCAAGTCAATCGCTCCACGATAATTCGGGCGTATGATGAATTAGCAGCTGAAGGCATAGTGACTAAGAAGCGGGGAAGTGGTACCTTAGTTAGTCATGAATTTGATGTGAAGAGTCGTTATGTGATGAATTGGCGAAGGTTTTTAAAAGCTGATGAAGAAGAAACAAGCCCAAGTTATTTATATAAAAAAGCGTTACAACACCAATTGACATGTTATGAAGAAACGATCATCGACGGTTATACTGGTGAATTACCTCAAACCATGATTCCACCGTTTAATTTGAAAGAAATGAAATGGCATGATTTTTTACAAGCAGGTGTAGAGACAGAAGCATTTGGTATTGCGTCGTTACGTCATATGCTAGTAGAATTTATTGACCAACAGTTAGATTATCAAATGAACGTCAATGAGCTATTATTAACCGCTGGGGGACAACAAAGTTTATTTTTTATTATCAATGCGTTATTAAAAACAGGTGATATCGTAGCAATTGAAAGTCCATCTTATTTTTATTCATTACCGATGTTTGAGAACTTAGGGATCAAAACGATTGGGATACCAATGGAAGAAGATGGCATTAATTTATCTTATCTTGAGAAAATGATAAAAAATAATGCGATAAAGATGTTGTTTGTTACGCCATCTTTTCAAAATCCAACGACTATTAGTATGAGCTTAGAGCGAAAAAAAGCGCTCATTGCGTTATGCGAAAAATATCAAGTGATTATAGTAGAAGATGATGTCTATGGGTTATTAAGTTACAAAACTAATAAGGAATCCCTACTAAAAAAATTATCAAGCGAAAATGTGATTTATGTTGGCTCACTTACTAAAGTATTGGGGAAAACGATTCAATTAGGGTGGGTGAACGCCCCACAGCGGGTGTTAGATGCATTAGTGAAAATTAGAGAAGATTGGGAGCAACCTTTGTCGGTGTTTCCGCAAATGCTTGTTAGCCAATTAATGATGTCAGCAGATTTCCCCGTATTGGTCGATCAATTAAGGCAAAATTTGTACCAAAAAGTTACGTTTTTGCATCGGTTAATTCAGTCTGAATTAGGGACAATGTTCCGCTGTGAAATGCCAAAAGGTGGGTATTATTTATGGCTAACATATGAGGGAGAAAGACTAAATGTCAACGATTGGGAATTTCTACTTAAAGAAAAAATATTAGTTTTTCCTAGTTTTTTATTAACCGATAATGCTCAAAGTATACGTATAAATGCGGCCAATTTGAGAACTAACGAAATGGTATATTTGGTTCATGTATTGAAAAACAGATTAACAAAAAAATGAATAACTAATCCAAAAAACAAATAATCTGATGAATAATGATTAGATTATTTGTTTTTTTTAAATTGATAAAAACGTATGAAATAAAGCTTTTTTAGATACTATATATAAAAAAAATCAGTATTAAAAAAAAAACAACGAAAAAACCTTGCATTTTATTTTTTATTCTAATATACTTTGACTATCAAATCATTTGATTATCAAAGTATTTGATTTTCAAACTAATTTGAAAAAATTCATGAAGGAGTTTCAAATGGGAACAGATCTTGATTTAATCAATTCCGCTTTAGTGGCTGTCTTTAATGACATCTTAACCATTGAGGAATCTGAATTACGTAAAAGTCAATTTGACGATATATCAATCAAAGAGATGCACACAATTGAAGCGATTGGACTTCATAATGAACGTACATCTTCAGAGGTTGCCAAACGATTATCCGTCACAGTCGGGACGCTAACTGTTGCGATTAATAATTTGGAAAAAAAGGGTTATGTTGAACGCGTTCGGTGTGAATCAGATCGTCGCGTTGTAAGACTTAAACTAACGAATCGTGGACGTTTATTTTATCGTGTGCATGCTCATTTCCATAAAAAAATGGTACAAGCTGCGTTAACCGATATGAATGAAGATGAAAAAAATGCCTTAATCAAAGGACTAGGCAACTTACATGATTTCTTGAAAAAAAGTTATTAGGTAAGGATTAAGGAGAGTCAAGATGAATTATTCACGTATCACACAATGCGCTCACTATGTACCAGAAAAAATCATTCATAATGATGAATTAGCTACAATGATTGAGACGAGTGATGAATGGATTTATCAGCGAACAGGCATCAGACAGCGTCATGTGGTAACAGATGAGAATACGTCAGATTTGTGTGCAAATGTTGCGCAACAGTTATTAACCAAACGTGGTATTGAGGCAAATCAAATTGACTTTATTCTAGTTGCTACAGTGACACCCGATTATCAAATGCCATCAACAGCTTGTTTAGTACAAGGATTAATTGGTGCAAACAATGCTTTTGCGATGGATATCACCGCAGCGTGTTCGGGATTTGTCTATGCATTAAGTATGGCAGATAAGTTAATTCAAAGCGGGAACTATCAACGAGGTATAGTTATTGGTGCAGAAACCATGTCAAAAGTTATTGATTGGACAGACCGTTCAACTGCCGTATTATTCGGTGATGGAGCTGGCGGTGTTTTGTTAGAAAACACTGAAACCAAACATATTTTGGCAGAGAATCTTCAATCTGATGGCTCAAGAGCTAACAGTTTAACGGCTGGCTTTACTAATAATCAAAGTCCATTCTTTAAAGGGGACCTATTAGGAAATCAGTATTTAGAAATGGATGGTCGTCAAATATTCGACTTTGCATTGAAAGATGTCTCAAAAAATATTTGTCACACAATGGCACAACTTGATAATCAAACAATTGATTATGTATTAGCCCATCAAGCAAACAAACGTTTACTAGATGCAATGGCTAAAAAAACCAAACTTCCTAGAGAAAAATTTCTAGATAATATGGAATTTTTCGCAAATACTTCAGCAGCCTCGATACCTATTTTGTTATCAGAAGCTGTAGAAAAAGAAATACTCACCTTAAACAGTAAACAACAAATTCTATTAACAGGATTTGGTGGCGGTTTGACCTGGGGTAGCCTAGTTGTCAAACTGTAATATAAAAAATTAAAACATAAGATAAATCGGAGGAAATTATAATGGCAACTTTTAACAAAATTCAAGAAATTATCGTGGATCAATTAGGTAAAGAAGAAGAGGAAGTACAATTAACAACAAACTTCCGTGAAGAATTAGAAGCAGATAGCTTAGACTTATTCCAAATTATTAACGATATTGAAGATGAATTTGACGTGAAAATTGAAACAGACGAAGGTCTTAATACAGTTGAAGACTTAGTGAAATTCGTAGATAGCGAATTAGCTAAATAGTCAGATGAAAGCAATTAGCTTAGAACTTGCTTCTAAGCTTTTTTAATTACAAAGACAAAAATAGGTGACTTGGTAACTATAAAGCTTTTAGTAATAAATGATGAAAATGTGCTATGAATTTTGACGAATGAGTAACATAATAAGTCTATTTGTATTAGAAGTTGGTTGAAACAGAACGAATACTTATCAAACAACCAAAATGAGAAGGTGAAAAGATGAAAAATTCAAAATTATGTCAGATGTTGGGAATTGACTATCCTATTATTCAAGGAGCAATGGCTTGGGTTGCAGAAGCTAATCTCGCAAGCGCGGTATCTAATGCTGGAGGTTTAGGTATTATTGCTTCAGGACATGCACCAAAAGAATTTGTAAAAGAACAAATTGAGAAAGCTAAACAATTAACGGATAAACCGTTTGGTGTCAACATCATGTTAATGTCACCCTTTGTTGACGATATTGTTGATTTAGTCTGTGAAGAACGTGTCAAAGTGGTAACAACTGGTGCAGGTTCTCCAGGGAAATATATGGAAAAATTTAAAGCCGCGGGGATTACCGTTATTCCTGT